>JBAQIQ010000388.1:0-5466 GCA_049288935.1 Candidatus Competibacteraceae bacterium | reverse complement strand
GCGCGGGTGATCCAGGCCGCTGGCGAACGCGGCCACGCACGTACCCGGCGCCGCCAGCGGCGTCTCTCCAAGCGGCCAGCCTTGGGCGGGTGCGATGTTTACGGTCGGAATCAGCGTCTGCTGGGGGGTGGCAGCGTGGGCTGTGGCCCAGTGCCGGTCGAGATCGGCAGCGTGGCCATCTCACCACAGCCGGCAAGGGCCAAAACCACCACGCCCATCAACGGGGCAATCGAGCGCAGTCGGACCCGCCCGAGCGCAGCGCGGGAAAAGGCGGGATCAGAATGATTAACAGGAATGATGAACAGGAGGGTTCCCAAGCTCATGATCTTCCCCTCAGAATGGGTGAAGTAGATTGACTTCACGGGCGCGGCGGGCGGCGGGCGGCGTCACGATTGAGGACGGTGTTGCCAGACCTCAAATGGGCGTTGCGTCTTCGTGGCGCCTAGGTGGATGCGGGGCTAGGCTCGCTGGGCGCAAGCTCTGCCGTACGTTCGCTAACCCGTGCTCCCAGTTCCCTCATATCCAGGCTACTGGACTTGGCCTGGGGAAACATCTCGTTCTCCTCTTCCTTGACATGATGCTCCACGCCCTCGACCTGCGCGATGAGGGCTTTCAAGGTCGTGTGCTCCATCGTCGCTTCGGGAACCTGCCCCTTGTCCTTCAACGCTACTTGGACTGCGGGGTAAAAGATCTCCTCTTCGACCTGTGCGTGCATGGTCAATTCGGCGCAGATCCGGGAGACGAGCACTTCTTCTTTGAAGTGGATCCCGTCTTTTCGTATTCGGCAAACAGCTCGCGGACCCGTTTGTGGTCGGCGCGCAGCAACGCCGTTGCATCCTGAGCCTGGGGTGGATCGTTGAGATTCGGCGTCTTCTTCGTTGCAGTGGCCATCGTATCTTCTCCGTTTCAGGTTGGGAGAGGCAGGGCTTTCGCTTTCAACTGCCTAGCGAAAGCCCTGTTAAGTTGTATGCGCTTAGCGCACGAACAACGCGATCAGAATAATGATCGGGATCGGGATACCCAGAAAGAACAACAGGATGGAACGCATGGTGGTTTCTCCAACAGGGGATAGTGGGATTTACGATCAAACGAGGTCGCGCTGCCGACCGCCGTAGGTGGCCGCCAAACTGGCGGCGAAGGCGCCGACCAGCAGTGAAATGAAGAGCCACAACGCCGTATAGGCAGACGTTTTGCGCGCCTGGTCGGCCGCGTCTTTGGCGGCGATTTCCGTTTCCCGCAGCGTGGCCTGGGCGCGGGCATAGGTCTCACTCACTCGCTTCTCCGCGTCCTGCTGGGTCAGACCGGTGCGCTGCGCGACCACCTGGCCGACATAGCGGAGGTCTTCCGCAGGCAGGGTTCCTGTTCCCATGGAGTTCATGAAGATGCGGGTGACTTGCGAAGTGGACGCGGCAGAGGTTTGTGCCGCAGCAGCGCCGGGCATAGTGCCGCTCCCCGCGGGGGCCGAGGCGTCCTTGCGGAACAGGGAATCGATGAAGTAGCCCATCGGTCCACTGTCACGGTCAGACTGGGCCATTTCGGACCCGGCCGCCGTCGCAGCGACGCCCCCCGCCACCGAAGCCCCCGCCTGAAGGCCTCCGCTGACGATCGACCCAATCACCGAAGTCAGCAGCCCCGCGGTCAGCAGCCCCGCGACCGCCCAAGCCAAGAAGCCGTGCGCGGTGTCGCGGAATTGTACCTCGTCCCGGTCCACCTGAATGAAGCCACCGGGTTCTCAGCCGACCAGCGAGATACCCCCCATTCCGGAAGCAATGAGTGCCGTGACGATGATCCAAACGATGGTCGTTACGCCAAAGGTCGTGGCACTGACTCCGCGATTCGCCCACGGCGATACCGAGGACAAGCCCAGACCGGTTCCCAATATCAACAGGATCAGGGACAGGGCGGCGGCGCCAGCCGCTCCCGCCAAGATTGCACCCCACGACGACACAGCACTGGCGGACAACGCTGGGGTGTTTACGGTATCCATTACCGGGCCTACGGGGACGTAGGGTTCTTTCAGTTGGATAGGTTCGTTCATAGGATGACCTCTCAGTGAATTCCGCGCCCCGCGAAATGCGGTGCGCCAGGACAGGGGACACTAGCGGAGAATCAGCGAAACACCGGTACGCTAACGTACTTAACAGCGACAAGGCCGAGATGTGCAGGCCATGATTTACGCGGGCGCTTGCGCCTTCATTTCCCGGCTCCAGTGTCGGTGTTGGGCGATGGCGGCGATGAAGTCTGCTGCCACCGCATCGATAGCAGCGTCCCGTCCGAGCAGGATCTCCGCCGCCGGTTTGCCCCCATCCATGATGTCGGCATTCCCAAGGGAAGCCGCGACCAGTTCGCAGCCTTCGCCGGTGGCGGGGATGGTCTTGCAATGGTTGTAGGCCTCATAGATGAAATGCAGCGCATCGGCTTCGTTTCCGAGCGCCGCAATGCTGTGGGGGCCGCCAGCGCCGGCCAACATTCCCCCGTGTGGCGCCATTACCGGTAACCCACTGGAAGCATCTGTGCGATCTCGCACAGACGCTTGTTATCTTTCGAGGCAAAGTCAACGCCCATCGCATCACTGCAATACACTTAATCAGCAAGATTCCATACAGCTTTTTGAAACACGCAGCTTGGCGTATCTTCAAAGCGGACCGCGATTTTATCGTTCTGGGTCAATATCCTGTTGCGGGCGTATCGATGTAAATTAAGGAGGGCCGTCATTTCCAGGTTTTCTTCCAGTGGATCGCCAGTGAGCGGCGCCAGAGTGGTCGTATAGGCTTTCGTGACAACGGTGGGCGCAGGCGCCGCTGATGAACTCGGTGTGACACTATGACTACTGATCGGGATCGGACTCCATGCCAGGACAACCGCGATACTGGCCGCACTGGGCAAAATGGCTACGCTACCTGCGACCCACATCAGCCGCGATAAGCACGGGTTAAATATCGCTTCCATGTTGATGTCCTTTCAGGTGTTGCGAAATCGACGAGGTAGGCTGTTCGCGAGGCGGTGTCCCCGCACCAGGCAGCGCTTTGAATAAGGCATGCCCCCAATGCACCAGCTTCATCAGACTCAGCGCGCTCTCAAAGAAGGGATGCCCCGCGTCTGGCGAACGATCCCTATCCCGCGACGGGGCCTTGGGGCGGTGAGTGAGTTCTCCCAGGAGAAAGCCCAAGCCGCCCCCCACCCAGAGCAACCCAGCGGGAGCCGTGATCCGTTGGTAGAGCGTCCGGCCCAGTTTCGCGCCGCGAACCCGGACTAACCGCCGCCGGTTGCGGAGCCGACCGCCGGCCTCTCTGATCTGATCGTTCAGAGAAGTCGTGAGGGTGCGGGGACTTTGAAGGTTGGTAGACATCAGGGCTTCTCCGCATTCAGGGAATCCGCTGCCGTCGGTTGCAACAAACTGCCGGTGTTGGCGGGGAACCGCAGATGATGGCTCCGGCGGCGGATGACGCCACAGAGCATGAGAGCGACCAGCAAATCGACGGCGACCGCCAGCAGCAGAGCGCTGTCACTCTCCATGACGCCACCACGGGTCAACGTGAGTACGGCGACGCCCATCAGCCCCAACCATGCACTGAGCAGCAGGCCAGCCACGATCATTGCCGCCGTAATCATGGTGACCAGGCTCTCACCCGCCCGTTGGGTCTCCAACGCCGCGAGTTGCAAGTGGTCGTGCGCGAGTCCCTGCAGTTCGTCCCATAATCCCCGGACCTCCTTCGGCCAGCTCACAGGACGGTCCGGGTCGCTGGCCGCGGCTGGTGATCCCACAGTCGGCTCTACCACGGTGGCGGGGTTCATGCTGGCGACCGCTCTAGCGAGAACTCACCAGACGGCTCAACAGGAAGCCGACGACGACCGCGATCCCTATCGTTTTCAAAGGGTTGTCGCGGATATAAGCGCTGCTCTTCTCCAGCCATTGCACCTGAAGATCTTTCAATTGCCCACCTTTCACGTCGAGCGTTTCCGCCGCCCGGGTGACCGCTTCGGCCATCTTATCGACCGCCTCATGGGCATTGGACGCCACACGGTCTACGGTCGGACCCGCGGCATCCGCCATCTTGTGGGTTAGGTTGGGCGCTCCTGCACTGCCAAAGTGACTACCGCCCAGACTGCTACTGCTGGGGCTGTTCGTAAAACTTTCAGACATTTCCATGATCATTTTCCTTTATTGAGACGGTTAAGTCTGCGATGCAGTGGATTCGTTGTCATCCATCGATCCACCTGTAGTTGATCAGCACATATACCGAGAGAAAAAATCTGTAATGTGATTGATTGGGTAAAGCTAGCCGAAAAAATAAAGGCAATCTGTACGGTAGCGCACGTAACGGCCAATGTTCTCAACGCGGATGTTTTTAAAGATACCCCCATCGAGTCGATGCTTCGTATGAACCTGCACCGGCGCTGCTTGGGTCAATCGCTCGGATTATGTCCAAGAGTCGGTGCGCTACAGCACGGAAACTTCCATGGAAAGAGTGATAATCTTTTTTATATGACCAACCCCATCGTCCTGGGCGGCCTGATGCTGGCCCTGTATGGTTGCGCGTTGATCGCGCCTCAATCCGCCGCTCCGGTCGCGGTGGATATCCCGGATACCTGGGCGGCTACCGCCGACCGCGCAGCGCCTGCCAGCTCTTCTTCACTGGCGCGGTGGTGGGCGCGTTTCGACGACCCCCTCCTCAGTCACCTGGTGACCCAAGCTTTGCAGGCCAATCCCAGCATCAAAAGTGCTGAAGCGGCTTTGCGGCAAGCCCGGGCGCTACGTGATGTTTCGGCAGCTGCGCTCTGGCCAACCGTCGGCAGTGGAGCATCGGCCCGGCGCAGCCAATCCGGTAGCGACAGCCCGGTCAACCGCTTTGAAGTCGGCCTGGACGCGAGCTGGGAACTTGACTTTTTCGGCGCCAACCTGAGTGCGTTAGATGCCAGTGAGGCCACCGCCCGAGCCAGCACCGCCAGTTTGGGCGATGTCCAAGTGTCGGTCGCCGCCGAGGTTGCGCTCAGCTATATCACGCTGCGCGGCGCCCAAACACTGTTCGCCATTGCCCATGACAACCTGTCCAGCCAGCTTGAGACATTGCAACTGACGCAGTGGCGTCTACAGGCCGGTCTGACCACCTCACTGGAAGTCGAACAGGCGCGCACTGAAACCGAGCAAACTCGCGCCCAATTACCCGTGTTGCAAACCAGTATTGCGCAGAGTCGCCATGCCTTGGCGGTGTTGACCGGCCAGCCGCCGCCGGCCCTGGCGGCAGTGCTGGCAACGGAGGGTCCAGTGCCGCAAGCGGCGGATGATCTGGCGCTGAGTCTCCCCGCCGAAACGCTGCGCCAGCGACCTGATGTCCGTGCCGCAGAAGAGCAGGTGACGGCGGCCATCGCTCGCGTGGCGCAGGCCGACGCGGCACTCATGCCAAATTTTCAGATCGGCGGTTCGCTGGGTCTGAACGCCCTGACCCTGGGCGCGTTGACCGAGGG
>JBAQIQ010000387.1:0-1510 GCA_049288935.1 Candidatus Competibacteraceae bacterium | reverse complement strand
CTCGTGTGCGCTATTACCGACCCAAAACGCCACGACCCTCGCAACCCCGCGTATCAAAACAACCCATCAATAAATGGCAAGTCGATAAAGCCAAACGAATGGCGAAGGCTTAATTCAACAGCATTGCGGGCTGGGGTGGGGGGTATGAACCGTTGCTTGGTCAGTTCTTTGCCGGAAATCACCTAAGTCCTCGCGAAATCTCCTGAGTATGATGAATAATTGACACCACAGACGCATACAGATCTTTCACTCGCCAACCCGGCGCGTCAGCAGCGCCAGCCACGCCTCGCCATCCGCGCAATCCAGCAGCGCCTCACCCAGTTCTTCCAACACCGCCAACTCCGCAATGCGCTCCAGCAGTGCCTGGCTCGGCCCGGTCACCGTCGCCCCAAAGCGTTTCTGCGCCAACCGCACCAGCAACTGCCGTTCCGAACACAGCCCCTCCTGACGGCCTTCCTGGCGACCCCGCTCCAAACCCTGCGTCAAACCCTGTTGCACCCACTGCTCGGCAATCGTCATCATCTATTCATCTCCCCCGCTCAACGCCTGCGTGACCGCCTGGCGAAACGTCGCTTCACTCAATCGATCGGTCCCGACCACCTGCGCCAGATAGCGCAACAGCGACCGGATGAAATCCAGGCCGCTCGATCCACCTTCCAGCTCCCGCAATAACCCCAGAATCCCCGGCAACCGCTCGGCCAACTCCTCATGAAAAATGTACTTGAGGGTCAATAGCGCCACCTGCAGGATCACCTGCCCCGCGCAGCGCTGCATCCGGGTAGGCGCTCAAATCAACCCAATGATACTCACACCTCGGCACATAGCGCTGTAAAGGCACCACCTCCGCCACCGTTTCCGCAAACTGGCGCTTCGCCGTCCAGCGCGCCGCCCCATGATAAAACACCACCGGCACAATCACCGGCAACAGGCCCGTATTGCCGTCTTGCAGCCATTGCTCCCAAATCCGCACCCGATAGCGCAGCAAATCCAGGTTAATCCGCGACTCCACATAACTCTTATGCTCGAACAATACATGCACATACCCTTGCTGCTCGCCGCCGCGCACATCCACCGCATAGAGCAAATCCGCCGGATGCTGGGTCAGTTGCGGGTCCAGAAAAGTCTCTTTCTCGGCGCGCAGCGTGCGCCAGTCCAGGATCGCCGCGACCGTCGGCGGCAGAAACCGCTCCAGAAACTCGGCCGCGACCTCGGTGCGTCCAAAGGTCGCCTTGAAGAACCGGTCATGCGGATTGTCTAACTCAGTGGCCATGCCACGCCCCAGGGTGTTGGGGATAGAGTGGACTGGAACCGTGAGCTTTAGAATGGGTAATCATCATAATTAGAAGAAAGGTATGATGTTAATCATTGGATGGTTTCGGTTGGTCGCTCATATCGGTAAACAGATGGAGCGCGGAATCATCAGGATTCGCAGGAAACTCGGAGTCACTCGCTTGAGGTTGTGGGCCCACTCAAACAGAGCGACGTACTGTGCCAGATATTTTTTGTGGAC
>JBAQIQ010000386.1:0-15372 GCA_049288935.1 Candidatus Competibacteraceae bacterium | reverse complement strand
GCCCCTGGGTGGTCGCGGCCCAGGTCCACGCCGGCGGGCGTGGCAAGGCGGGCGGCGTCAAGTTCGTTCGCACGCTTCAGGATGTGGAAGAAGTCTCCGGCCGGCTGCTCGGCTCCAGGCTGGTGACCAAGCAGACCGGCGCCGAAGGCGTGCCGATTCACGCCCTGCTGATCCGGGACGGGGTGGATATCGCCAAGGAATACTATCTGAGCTGCCTGGTGGATCGCAGTAAGAAGCGCGTTATCCTGATCGGCTCGTCCGAGGGCGGCGTGGACATCGAGGAAGTCGCCGCCAAGACCCCGGAAAAGATCCTGACCCTGACCATCGATCCGATCGCTGGCATCCAGCCCTACCAGGCCCGCGACCTCGGCTTCAAAATGGGCATGAACAAGAGCGAAGTCGATCAGTTGGTCAAGGTGGTGACCGGGATTTACAACCTGTTCGTGCAAAAAGATTGCAGCATGGTCGAGGTCAACCCGCTGATCGTGACTCCCGATGGCCAAGTCCTGGCGCTGGACGCCAAGGTCAGCCTGGACGACAACGCCCTGTACCGGCACAACGACACCGCCGAGATGCGCGATCCCGGCCAGGAGGACGAGCGCGAGCACATCGCCCACGAAATCGGCCTCAACTACGTCGCCCTGGACGGCAGCATCGGCTGCATGGTCAACGGCGCCGGCCTGGCGATGGCGACCATGGACGTGATCAAACTGCACGGCGGTGAGCCGGCCAACTTCCTCGATGTCGGCGGTGGCGCTACCGCCGAGCGCGTGGCCCGCGCCTTCAAGCTGATCCTGTCCTCGTCCAAGGTCAAGGCTATCCTGGTCAACATCTTCGGCGGAATCGTCCGCTGCGATACCATCGCCGAGGGCATTATCGCTGCGGTCAAGGAAGTCGGTCTGACCCTGCCGGTCGTGGTCCGTCTGCAAGGCACCAACGTGGAAGCGGGCCGCGAGATGCTGGCCAAGTCCGGCATGAACATTATGGCCGCTGACGATCTCACTGATGCCGCCAAGATGGCGGTAGCCGCTGCGGCCAAGTGATCCGGCGCACGTTCGGTTTCCACGATCCAGAGAGAATAAGACGACCATGAGCATTCTGATTAACAAAGACACTAAGGTGATCTGCCAGGGCTTTACCGGCTCGCAGGGCACGTTCCATGCTGAACAGGCCATTGCCTATGGCACGAACCTGGTTGGCGGCATCAGCCCCGGCAAAGGCGGCACCACCCATCTCGGCAAGCCGGTGTTCAACACCGTGTATGAAGCGGTCGCCGCCACCGGCGCCGACGCCACCATGATCTACGTCCCGGCGCCGTTCGCCGGCGACGCCGTCCTGGAAGCGGCCGACGCCGGCATCAAGGTCATCGCCTGCATCACCGAGGGCATTCCGGTGACGGACATGCTGAAGGTGAAAGCGGTGCTGACCAGCGCCTACCCGAACACCTATCTGATCGGCCCCAACTGCCCCGGCGTGATTACTCCCGGCGGCTGCAAGATGGGCATCATGCCCGGCCACATCCACCTGCCTGGCAAGATCGGCATCGTGTCCCGCTCCGGCACGCTGACCTACGAGGCGGTCTATCAGACCACCCAGGCCGGCTTGGGCCAGAGCACCTGCATCGGCATTGGCGGCGACCCGATTCATGGCATGAGCTTCGTGGACGTGTTGAAGCTGTTCAAGGATGACCCGCAGACCGAGGGCATCGTGATGGTCGGCGAAATCGGCGGCAGCGCCGAAGAAGAGGCCGCCGAATACATCAAGGCCAACATCAAGAAGCCGGTGGTGGCCTACATCGCCGGCGTCACCGCGCCTCCCGGCAAGCGCATGGGCCATGCCGGCGCCATCATCATGGGCGGCAAGGGCACGGCGGCGGACAAGTTTGCGGCGCTGGAAGCTGCGGGCTGCACCATTGTTCGTTCGCCTGCCGATATTGGCGCGGCGATGAAGGGTTTCTTTAAGTAGCAGCCATTGTTATTAAGGACTCAGCGCGGGGCGCAATAGCGAGAACCTATTGTGTCCCGCGCTTTTTTTTGGCGGACTTTAGTGACGTATTCCCTGTCGGGAAATGGCTGTGTTTTACAATCGGTTTGTTCCTGAATCCATCAAAAAGGCTTTTGGCGTTAAAATATTCGGTGATTGATCCCTATTTGAACACGTTATCCCAGTGGAGCCGGACACCGTTCTGGCGCGGTTTGTTGGGTGTTGTGCCTTGGCTCCGGTGAAAATGCATGACTAATGTTTCCTCTTCCTTCCGGGTCGTCATGGCCCAACTGGATTTTCTGGTCGGCGACATAGCCGGTAATGTCGATAAAATTGTGACGGCAGCGATTGAAGCTCGTGACCGGTTGCAGGCGCATTTAATCGTGTTCCCGGAATTGACCATCACCGGCTATCCACCGGAAGACCTGTTATTACGCCCCGGTTTCGTCCGCCAGATCGACCCGGCATTAGAACGGTTGTGTCGCGAAATTCAAGGCATCGCCGCTGTAGTAGGCTGCCCGCTGTCGACTTCAGAAGGACTACGCAACGCCGCGATCATACTGGATCGAGGTGAGATCCGCGCCCGCTATTTCAAACAATGGTTACCTAATTACAGCGTATTTGATGAGAAACGCTATTTCGTACCGGGCGAAGAAGCGACGGTCGTGGAAATAGCGGGAGTGCGGGTGGGAGTCACTATTTGCGAAGATGTCTGGTTGCCGGGGCCGGTGGCGCAGGCCGCCGACGCTGGAGCGCAATTACTGGTTAATCTCAACGCCTCGCCCTATCACGCGGGTAAGGGTGAGCAACGCTTGACCGTGCTCCAGCAGCGAGTGCGCGAGGGTTGCATCCCTATAATGTATGTCAACCTGATCGGCGGCCAGGACGAACTGGTTTTCGATGGTGGCTCGATGGTGGTTGGCGCTGACGGCGTGCTGATGCAGCGCGCACCCTTTTTCGCGGAAGGGTTGTACCCGGCGGATTTCCAGATTGCCGCCCGGAAGGCGACGCCGATTCCCGGCAGCGTTGCAGGTGAGCAAGGGCTGGAGGAGGGGATTTATCAGGCGCTGGTGTTGGGGGTACGGGATTATGTCAACAAGAATGGCTTTCCCGGCGTGGTGCTCGGATTGTCGGGTGGTATCGATTCGGCGCTGACCCTGGCGATTGCCGTCGATGCGCTGGGGCCAGACCGGGTCGAAGCGGTGCTGATGCCATCGCGCTATACGGCTGATATGAGCAATACCGATGCAGAACAGGAAGCCCGGACCCTGAGTGTGAGGTATCAGATCATGCCGATTGAACCGGCCTTTCAATCCTTCCTGGAGATCCTGCAACCGGTGCTGGCGGGCCGTTCGCCGGATACGACCGAGGAAAATTTGCAGGCGCGGTGCCGGGGTGTACTGCTGATGGCGATCTCCAACAAGACCGGCAAATTGGTGCTGACCACCGGCAATAAGAGCGAAACGGCAGTTGGCTATTCCACGCTGTATGGCGACATGGCCGGCGGCTTTGCACCGATCAAGGACGTGCTGAAAACCATGGTTTACCGGCTGGCGGCTTGGCGCAATCGTCAGTCGCCGGTGATTCCGCAACGGGTGATGGACCGGCCGCCCTCAGCGGAACTGCGCCCCGATCAAACGGACCAGGACAGTCTGCCGCCCTATGACGTGCTGGACGCGATCCTGCAGGGCTACGTGGAGGAAGATCGTTCCGTGGAGGAATTGATCACCGCTGGTTTTGATCAGGCGATGGTGGAACGAGTTGCACGGTTGGTGATTTTGAACGAATACAAGCGCCGGCAAGCGGCTCCCGGAGTGCGGATTACCCTGCGCGCCTTCGGGCGGGATCGGCGCTATCCGATCACCTCGGGGTTTCGGCGTTAAGATAGGGCTGCATTTCCTGCAATAACGCTTTGAACACCTTGGGATTGCCAGCCACGATGTGGCCGGATTTCATGAAGTCGTTGCCACCGCTAAAATCACTGAGCAGCCCGCCGGCTTCCTGCACGATCAACGCGCCGGCGGCGATGTCCCAGGGTTTCAGGCTCATCTCCCAGAAGGCGTCCAGCCGGCCCGCCGCGACATAGGATAAATCCAGCGAGGCGGCGCCTGCCCGGCGAATTTCCACACACTTGCCGAACAGGCTGTTGAAGAATTTGAGATAGGCGGGTTGGTGCCGAGGATGGCGGAAAGGAAAGCCGGTGCCGAGCAGGGCGTTCTCCAGGGTGTTGATCCCGCTGACTCGAATGCGTCGGTCATTGATCTGCGCGCCGTCGCCACGTGAGGCGGTGAACATCTCCTGGCGGATCGGATCGTAGACCAGCCCCGCTTCCAGCCGGTTTTTGTGGCGGAAGGCGATGGAAATGGCGAAGTGGGGAATGCCATGCAGGAAGTTGGTGGTGCCGTCTAACGGATCAATGACCCACTGGCACTCATCCTGGCCGGGCTGTTCACCACTTTCCTCGGCCAGGATACCGTGGTTCGGGTAGGTCTTGCGCAGAATTTGGATAATCTCCTGTTCAGCCTGTACGTCCGCTTCACTGACGAAATCGCTGGGTCTTTTCTCGGTCACGGTCAGCCGTTCGAGTTGATCGAAATGGCGCAGCAGAATACGGCTGGCGCCGAGGGCGGCGCGCTTGGCGATGGTCAGGACTGGATGCATGGCAGGGCGGATCGCTAGAAGGGCAGGGCGTCCGGGTCATCCGGCGCGGTGCATCATGATAGCAGAATGGCGCCTGGCCTGCGCGGCCCCTTCGACCGTCCCCATCCCCAGCCACTGATCCAGGAAATCATCGAACCACTGATCCAGCACTGCATCGTGGCGGGCATGATGCGAACGTTGTTCAGCAGCAGACTGTGCGCCCGGATGATGCAGTTCCAGCGCGCCTTCCACCAACCAGCTTTCCAGAATGGTCCGATCCACTTCAGGATGAAACTGGACGCCGAAGGCCTGAGCCCCATACCGGTAAGCTTGCTGAGGAAAGCGCTCGCTCGTCGCCAGTAGCTCGGTTCCGGCGGGTAGATCAAAGCCTTGATGATGCCAGTGATAAACATGCAGTGGCGTGTGGAACACGGCCTGGCCTGCCGGCGTCGGTTCGACCGCGAAATAGCCGATTTCCGCCAGGCCCTCGGGATGAGATTGCACCGTCGCGCCCAGGACTCGCGCCAGTAATTGTGCCCCCAGGCAAATGCCCAAAAACGGCTGGCCGGCATCCAACGCTTGGGGAATCCAGTCCAGTTGTGCCCGAAGACCTGGTTGTTTATCGTCATCGTTGGCGCTCATTGGCCCACCAAACACCACCGCTCCGGCGTAGCCATCCATTCCGGTGGGCAATGGCTGGCCCGACAGCGGGTAACAGTAATCCAGCCGGTAGCCGCGTTGGCGCAGTTTGCGGCCACAACGGCCGGCATCGGCGTCGGGAGTTTGCATGACCAGTAACAGGCGTGGACGGCGCGGAGCATGGTGAGTCATGGTTGACGGTCCTCCAAATCGTAGGCAGCGTCCGCCCCCTGTTTTCGCCGCTGTTCCTTGAGCATTTCGGCAATCAGGAAGGCCAGTTCGAGGCTTTGCGAGGCGTTCAGGCGTGGATCGCACGGGGTATGGTAGCGGTCAGCCAGCCCTTGCTCGGTGATCGCCTGAGCGCCGCCCAGGCATTCCGTGACATCCTGGCCCGTCAGCTCAAAATGCATCCCGCCCGGGTAGCTGCCTTCGGCGTGGTGAATCGCGAAGAATCGCCGCACTTCGTCGAGAATGCGGCTGAAAGGTCGCGTTTTATAGCCGGTGCGCGATTCGATCGTATTGCCATGCATCGGGTCGCACGACCAGATAACTGACCGACCTTCCCGTTGTACAGCCCGAATCAGCGGTGGAAGAGCTTTTGCAATGTGATCCGCGCCCATCCGGCTGATCAGGGTGATCCGGCCTGGCTGGTTATCAGGGTTCAACACCTCCAGCAACCGCAACAAGGTATCGGCGTCAGCGGTTGGTCCCAGCTTCAGGCCGACCGGATTGGCGACCCCCCGCAGAAACTCGACATGCGCGCCGTCCGGTTGCCGGGTGCGATCGCCGATCCACAGGAAATGCGCCGACCCGTCATACCATTCGTCGGTGACGGGATCGCGGCGGGTCAGCGCCTGCTCATAGCCCAGCAACAGTGCTTCGTGTGAGGTGTAGAATTGCACCTGCTGCACTTGGGGAGCGACGACGGTGTCCAGTCCGCAGGCGCGCATGAAATCCAGGGTTTCGTTGATGCGGCTCGCCAGATCGTGGTAACGGGCGCCCTGCGGGTTGGTGCGGAGAAAATCCAGATTCCACTGCTGTACCCGATGCAAGTCAGCGAAACCGCCCTGGGCCAGTGCCCGTAGCAGGTTCAGCGTTGCCGCCGACTGTGAATAGGCGCGCAACTGTCGGCGTGGATCAGGCCGGCGGGCGGCGGCGGTGAAATCGAGATCGTTGATGATGTCGCCTCGGTAACTGGGCAGGGTCAATTCGTCGCGGGTTTCCGTCGCGGCGCTGCGCGGCTTGGCAAACTGTCCGGCCATGCGCCCCACCTTGACGACTGGACAGGCGGCGGCGAAGGTCAGAATCACCGCGATTTGCAACAGGACCCGGAAGGTGTCCGTAATCGGGCGCTCGTGGAAATCCGCGAAACTTTCGGCGCAGTCGCCGCCCTGTAACAGGAAGGCGCGTCCGGCGGCGACTTCGGCCAGTTGTTGGCGGAGAGTGCGAATTTCGCCGATAAACACCAGGGGCAGCGAGCGGGTCAGCCGTTCCTCGACCTCAGCCAGCGTTGCGGCATCGTCATAGTCGGGCATTTGCGCCGCCGGGTACTCTCGCCAGCCGTTCGGTGTCCACAGGGTTTGCGCGTATTGCGGAGGTTGAAACATCGTTGTTCCTGAAAGTTGCGTATATTTGGCGGAACCGGCTCACCGTGTGCCTGGAGCGCGAATTTGAGCGAAGGATAACCGATCTTAAATCACCATGAATGCATCCCTGACCGCCTGGCGTCCCTCTCCTTATGTGTTGTTGGTGTTGACCACGCTGTTCTGGTCCGGCAATTTCGTGCTGGGTCGGGCGGTACATACGGTATTTACGCCTTTCACCCTGTCTTTCTGGCGTTGGGCAGTGGCACTGGCAATTTTGTTGCCCTTCGTTTGGGCGTCGCTGCGTAGTCAAGCGCCGCTGCTACGCCGACATTGGCCAATCGTACTGCTGCTCAGTGTGCTCGGCGTCGTCAATTTCAACACGTTCGTCTACATCGGCCTGCAAACCACCACTGCGACCAATGCTGTCATCCTGCTGTCGATCACGCCAGTGCTGATTGTGGGGCTGTCATTTCTGTTGCTGCGCCAGACGGTCACGCTTTGGCAGGCGCTGGGGATTGTACTGTCACTGGCCGGCGTACTGGTGATTGTCGGGCGCGGTGACCTGGGGAATTTATTGGCGCGACAAGTGAATACCGGCGATGGATGGATTCTGGCGGCGGTGCTGAGTTGGGCGCTGTATTCGGTCTGTCTGCGCTGGCGACCGGCGGAGTTGCAACCGCTGAACTTTCAGGCGGCGACTATGCTGTTCGGGATGATGATTCTGGCGCCGCTGTATGGCTGGGATGTGGCTCACGACCGCTTGTTTGATTTCAATTTTGCCACCGTGGCCAGCATTGTGTATCTGGCGCTGTTCCCGTCGATTCTCGCCTACATCTTCTGGAACCGGGCGGTGGCGGAGCTGGGCGCCAATCGCGCCGGCCAGTTTTTGCATTTGATGCCAGCATTCGGCGCCATCCTGTCGATGATCTTTTTGGGCGAACAACTGTATGCCTTCCATGGCGCGGGCATTGCCTTGATTGCATTGGGTATCTGGCTGGCCACAGGGTATGGGCGCAAGGCGAACTGACGCCGAGTCCGCCAGCGCCAGGGATAGGGTCAATCCGCCAGCAGCCAGTCGCGCACCACGGCGATCTGATCGTCAGCCATCAGCGCTGGAGCATGGCCCATGCCGGAAAATTCAACCAGTTTAGCCTTGGGGCCGCGCTCGGTCATGGCGATGGCGTCCGGGTGATCCAGTACATCGGAATGTGCGCCGCGCAGCACCAGGGTCGGGCAGTGGATAGCGTCCCACAATGGCCACAGGTCGATGTCTTGCAAAGCCAGGGTCTTGAAGTTCTCGGCGATGCCCGGATCGTAAGCCAGCGCATAGCGCCCGTCCTCCAGTTGCCGGGAACTGTGCATGGTCATGTGTCGCCACTGTTCATCGGTTAGGCTGCCGAATGGGGCGCCGATGGTGCGCATGAAGCGTTCCATTTTCTCGAGACTGTCATAGGCGACCACCTGCCCGACATACTCGGCGATCCGTTGCAAGCCTGTGACAGGGACACGCGGGCCGATGTCGTTGATGACCAGTTTGTGAATGGGCGTTCCGGCGTAGCTGGCCAGGAAGACGCCAATCAAACCGCCCATCGAAGTGCCTACCCAGTCAATCTGTTCGGCGTCGATGCGTGCTAGCAGGGTGGCCAGATCGTTGACGTAAAGCGGGTAGGTGTAGTCGGCCTTGTCGGTGAGCCAGTCACTTTTCCCGCGCCCGACCACATCCGGGCAAATGACGCGGTAGTGCTGTTCCAGCGCGGCGGCCAGGAAGTCGAAATCGCGGCCCGTGCGCGTCAAACCATGGACGCAGATCAGCGCCTTGGCGTTATCGGGATCACCCCATTCAGTATAGTGAACGCGGTGAAAGCCGTGGGGACCGAGGGTGCGATAGTAGCGGGAGGTCATGGTCATCGTCGTCATCCTGCGTGAGGGATGGAATGCACGAAAAGCGGCATTATCCGGCAAGCCGTATCGAGTGGCTATAATGACAACGCTTTATCATCCTGAAGGAGAGTGTTCGATATGGCGATCCTGCATTATCTCGAAAGCGGCCAGGGCGAGCCACTGATTCTGTTGCACAGCGGCGGCATGAGCAGCGCGGAGTGGACGCCTCATTTTCCATTATTGGCCCGCCACTTCCGGGTGATTGCCCCTGATCATCTGGGGCATGGTCGCAGCCCGATGATCGCGGAGCGACTGACCGTCGTCGACATGGGCCGGGCGGTGCTGGAAATGATGGATGAGATGGAGTTGCCCACAGCGAATTTGGTCGGATCTTCGATGGGTGGGGCGGTTGCGCTGTGGCTCACGGTTCACGCTCGTGAACGGGTCAGCCGATTGGTGCTCTACCGGGTTGGCTACCGTAAGGATGAAACGACCTATGCCGGCACACGGCGTATGGCTGATCCGGCTTATTGGCGCAGCGTCGGCATGCATAAATGGTTGAGCGACATTCACCAGCCGCAGGGCGGGCCGGACGCCTGGGAGGAGGTGATCCTGCGGGTGTCGGAGGCGCTGGAGCCGGCGACCTCAGATCATGCCCATGATCTGGAGATTTTAAAGCGCATTACTCAGCCGACACTGATTGTGGTGGGCGACCGTGATCCGGTGGCGCCACTGGAGCAGATTCTGGAAATATTCGGGGCGATACCCAACGCTGGATTATGGGTGATGCCTTACGCTACCCACGTTACCGCAACCAACACTTGGCGGGCTGAGTCGTTTGTTCTGGAGGTTATGCGGTTTCTGCAACGGCGGGAACGATAGGGGAAAATTGTGTTATCTTTTATCTGCAAAATCAAATAACCTATCAGCGAGAACACAAAATGTTTCGGTTTCAAGATATTTTTTTAATTCAGATTATGGGGTTGCTAAGAAGTCGCAGGTTTTCTGGAGACTGTCATTTACGAATTGACTCATCGCCCGCTTGTCTCCGGTTCGCGGAAGGTGATTTGATTGACGCTTCTTATCGGGATACGGTTAGATTTGAAACGCTCAAAAAAATACTGTGGGTTTGTCAGGGAGAAATTGAAATTTTTTCTCAATCCTACACAGCAAACGACTGGGATTATAGTAGTGATGTAGATAACCAGATTGCTCAATTTAAAATTCACTTTTTTCAGGTCTGCCCATTTTTTAAAAATCTTGTTCTTGAAAGAAGTAAAACAGATTTTTATGATGAATCCATTTTTATGGACACTGCAAAAAAAATTTATAATTGTGTATATACTGGTGCCAGCATTGACCTTGTCCAGGATAAAGTAGGGTTACCTCCTTCAGATTTTCTGAAAGGTCTTTTCCATCTTTTGGGCAGTGGAAAAATTATTGGAGACTATGGTCAAAGCCTCAGCGTGTTATTATTAAAAGCTCAAAGTAATATTTTACTAAATCTACAAAAAATGCTTGGAAAACGGGTTGCGGAACTTTATCATGAACGCTTATCCGAAGAGATGGACAATCGATGGCCCAATTTCCCCAAGCATAAAAACTATGATCGCATCTATGGAGCATACGACCGGATTTATGGCACAATGCCCTACAGAACATGGGGATCGCTACTCAGTGAGACCATCACTAAAACAGCTCCGACAGCGATGGGCAATTCCTGCTATAAAAAAGCGCTGGCTTCGCTCAAGCCTGAAGAAAGCAGTCTCTTGCAGCAACTTCTTAATTAGGGGTTAATAGTGTGATCACTTTAATAGCCATTGTGATTTGGATCATCCTGTGCGTTCCAATTGTGTTACTGCCTTTTTTAAAAGTTGAACAGATCATTCTTTTCAACTATTCCTTGATAGCACAAATCATTGCGCCCTTTGCCTCAGCAGCCTGTTGTTATATGACGAGCTTTGTCTTTCCAAAAGAAGACGCCATGCGCAAGGTATGGAGCTTGCTGGGAACTGGGGTCTTATGCTGGGGGGTAGGGGCGATGTTGTTTGCTGCCTACCCGTTCCTCTATGGTGGGGAGGAAACGCCTTATCCATGGTATGCCGATGTTGGCTACCTTCTTCTAGCGCCTTGCATCATAACCGCTTTCTTCATATTCAAAAGAAACTTGCATATTGAAGTTCCGTTATGGGGATGGATAAGCGCAATCGCTTTCTTTGCAGCGGCATTTACGCTCTATGTTGTTTTCAATCTTAACAAACTTGCTGAATCAGAATCTTTTATTTCTTATACAGTCACCATTCTTTACACTGTGGCAGACCCCTTGTTGTTGGGGGGAACCGTGATCACAGCCTCTTTGCTGGCGGGTGGCGCAGTCGCCCGTCCCTGGTGGCTGGTGCTGATGGGTTTGGTTTTTTACTACATGGCTGATCTGATTTATACCTATCTGACCATTACTGACCAATATGCAACCGGACACATCATCGATCTGGGTTGGTTAATTGGTTTTGGTTGCATTGCCGTAGCGGCACTGATGACCCGCTCCCTGTTTAAGGAATTCTAAGCAGGGCAGGTAGGCACTCAGGAACGGGGCGGAAATTCCGCCTTGCGCACCACATGCGCCAGTTTATCGAGTACGCCGTTGATAAAGCGGTGGCCCTGTTCCGCGCCGAACAGCTTGGCCAGTTCCACCGCTTCATTAATAATGATTCGGTAAGCAATGTCCGGGCGCTGCATCAGTTCGTAACCGCCGATGCGCAAAATCGCTCGCTCTACTGGATCGACCTGTGCCAGTGGCCGGTCCAAAAACGGTGCAACCGCCGCGTCGATTTCGGCTGACCGCACCGGGGTTTGCTCCACCAGTTCCTGGAAATAGTCGGGGTCCGCCTTGGACAGATCCTGATCCGCCAGGAATTGCTGGGTAATGATGGCTGGATCCTGGCCAGTCAACTGCCACTCATACAGCGCCTGCACGGCGCAGCGCCGCGCCCAACTGCGCTTGCTGGAGGGATTTTTACGCAACGATTCGTTCACCGTTCAACCCTCCAGCCGGCGCAACAGGCTCACCATTTCCAGCACAGCCATTGCAGCCTCAACGCCCTTGTTACCGGCCTTGGTTCCCGCCCGTTCCACCGCCTGCTCGATAGTGTCCACGGTCAACACGCCGAAACCGACAGGGATGTCGTGTTCCAGCGAAATACTGGCCAGTCCCTTGACACATTCGCCAGCGACATATTCGAAGTGTGGAGTGCCGCCGCGAATAATGGCGCCCAGCGCTACGATGCCGTCGTAGCGTTCGCTGGCGGCCAGGCGCTGGGCGGCCAACGGCAGTTCAAAGGAACCGGGCGTCCAGATCAGGTCGATACTGGTTTCTGGGATGCCGTGGCGCCGTAGGGCGTCGATGGCGCCATCGATCAGATTCTGGACGATAAAACTGTTAAACCGCGCTGCAACCAAGGCAAAGCGGGCGTCCTGTAGAGGGGTAAAGTCGCCTTCAAGGGTGTTAATGGAGTAGTGCATCGCTGAAATTCCGGGTAGATGATGAATCCCCTTTCCCGGCAACAGGAAAGGAGTCGAGAGAAGGTCAGGAAACGTATTCAACCACTTCCAGGTTGAAGCCGGACAGGCCGGACAGGCGTCGGGGCGCACCCAGCACCCGCATACGTTGCACGCCAATGTCGAGCAGGATCTGCGCGCCGATGCCGTAGGTGCGCAATTCCGCAGATGGGTCGGCGGCGCGGGTGGATTCACTGGCGCCGAATTGATAGCTGCGCATGCGCCGAATCAGCGTCGCCGGTTCCTCGGGACGGCTCAGGAAAACCAGCACCCCCGCCGGTTCATTCGCTACTCGTTGCAGGGCGTCACGCAGCGGCCAGCCACTGTCGGACAAGCGCAATGCCAGCAGGTCGCTGAGCAGGTGCTGGACGTGCACCCGCACCATGATCGGGTGGTTGGGGTGAATCTCGCCTTTAACCAGCGCAAAATGCACCTGTCGCCCGACGACATCCTGATAGGTCAGTACCCGGAACAGGCCGAATTCAGTGTCCATCAGCGCATCAGCGACCCGTTCCACGGTCTTTTCATTCTGCATCCGGTAGCGAATCAACTCCGCAATCGTGCCGATTTTGACGCCGTGCTGTCCGGCGAAAATTTCCAGGTCTGGCCGCCGGGCCATGCCGCCGTCCTCGTTGAGGATTTCAACGATCACCGCCGCCGGTTCCAGGCCGGCCAACCGGGTTAGATCACAACCGGCCTCGGTATGACCCGCGCGGGTCAGCACTCCCCCCGGCTGGGCCATCAGCGGGAAAATGTGGCCGGGTTGCACCAGGTCTTCGGGCCGGGCGTCGGGGCGGACGGCAGTGCGAATGGTGTGGGCGCGATCATAGGCGGAGATGCCGGTGGTTACGCCCTGAGCAGCTTCAATGGAGACCGTGAAATTGGTGGAGTAGGGCGTCGCGTTATCCTGCACCATCAGCGGCAGGCGCAATTGCTGGCAGCGCTCGCGGGTCAGGGTCAGGCAGATCAGACCGCGCCCGTAGCGGGCCATGAAGTTGATGTCCTCCGGACGAACCAGCGACGCCGCCATAAGCAGGTCGCCTTCATTTTCCCGGTCTTCATCGTCCATGATAATGACCATGCGGCCTTGCCGGAGGTCCGTCAGGATTTCATCAATACTGTTCAAGGCCATTATGGTTTCCAGAACCCGTATTCGCGGAGCAGGGCTTCAGTCAAACCGCTGTTGCCGGGTTGCGCAGCGCGGTCACCCAGCAGCAATCGTTCCAGATAGCGGGCGATCAGGTCTACTTCCAGATTGACCGGCTGGCCGGTTTTAAAATCGGCCAGCGTGGTTTCCGCCAGCGTATGCGGGACGATGTTCAATTCGAAGGCGGCGCCCTCGACCTGGTTAACGGTCAGGCTCACTCCGTCCACGCAGATTGAACCTTTTTCCGCAATGTAGCGGGCCAGCGCATTCGGGGCCTGGATACGCAACCGCCAGGAGCGGCCATCGGGACGCCACTCGGTGACCGCGCCGATGCCATCCACATGTCCGCTGACCAAGTGCCCACCGAGCCGGGTGGTCGGGGTCAGGGCTTTTTCCAAATTGACCGGAGTGCCCGATTGCGCCCGGCCGAGCGTCGTGCGGTCCAGGGTTTCACGCGAGGCGTCGGCCCAGAAGCCGTTGCTGGATCGTTCAACGACGGTCAGGCAGACGCCGCTGACAGCGATGCTGTCGCCCAGTTGCACATCGTGCAGATCCATCTGGCCCGTTGCGATGCGCAGGCGGATATCGCCACCCTGGGGTTGAAGAGTGGTGATGGCGCCGACGGCGGTGATGATACCGGTGAACATGAATCGTGTTCTCAGTGAACAAAGGCGGGTTATGACAAATCAGGTTTCCAGACGATAGATCATCAAGTCCTGGGCTGATGGGGATTGCCTGAGCGCTGGACTGGCTTCAAGGTGACTCGCCAATCCCGTCCTACCGCCCGCATTTCCATCATCTCCAACTCGATTCGGTCGCTCATCCGCACCCATTCCGGCAACTGGAATAAACCCCGCGCCCGGTCGCCGAGCAGGAGCGGAGCCATGTAGATCACCAGCTCATCCATGAGCCCGGCCTGCAACAACGCGCCCGCCAGCGTTGAACCGCATTCGACATGGACTTCGTTGCATTCGCGGCGAGCCAGTTCCGCCATCACCCTGCGCAAGTTCAACTCCCAGTCACGGTGCGGGATCACCATGATTTCGGCGCCCGCCGCCCGCAATGGCGCTTGCGCAACCGCATCGGAAACGGCAGTGAAAATCAGGGCCGAATCGGGAGGTTGCAGGATTTTGGCCATAGGCGGCGTGCGCAGTTCCGTATCGAGAATCACCCGCAAGGGTTGGCGCGGCGCTTCGGCCAGGCGAACGTTCATCTGGGGATCATCGGCCAGCACCGTGCCAATGCCGGTCAGAATCGCCGAACTGCGCGCGCGCAGTCGTTGCACATCCCGCCGCGCGGCTTCGCCGGTCAGCCATCGACTCTCTCCTGACGCCAGCGCGGTACGTCCGTCCAGACTCATCGCCAGTTTGATGCGAACGAAGGGCCGACCCTGGGTCATGCGCTGGATAAAACCAGGGTTCAAGGCCCGCGCCTCCGCTTCCAGCAACCCACAGTCCACGCCCACACCCGCAGCGCGCAGTTGCGTTAATCCCCGTCCGGCGACCTGCGGATTGGGGTCGGCCATGGCCGCGACCAGCCGGGTGATGCCCGCATTCAACAATGCATCTGTGCAGGGTGGGGTGCGGCCATGATGGCAACAAGGCTCCAGCGTGACATAGACGGTCGCACCCTGCGCCTGTGCGCCCGCCGCTTCCAGCGCCTTGATCTCGGCGTGAGCCTCGCCGGCGCGTTCATGCCAACCTTCGCCAACGATGTGACCGTCGCGCACCAGCACACAGCCGACCCGGGGGTTGGGATCGGTGCTGTAGAGCCCGTGCTGGGCCAGCGCCAACGCCCGCGCCATATGGCGATAGTCATCCGCTGACCCCGCAGGGAACCGATCAGCCATCATTCGGGATTCATTGCGCTGGGCGATTGTTGCAAGCGCCCAATTTCCTCACGGAACGCATTCACATCTTCAAAGCTACGATAGACCGAGGC
>JBAQIQ010000385.1:0-31815 GCA_049288935.1 Candidatus Competibacteraceae bacterium | reverse complement strand
CTGGCGACGGCGCTGGCGGTCACGGACGCCAGCGGCGGCTGGACAGTCGGAACCCGCGAGGAATGGAGCGCATGGCTGGCCCACATTGACCAGGCTGATCCGGCTGAACTGTCCCGTTTCGGGCAGTGGGGCTGGGCCTATGCGCTCGATCAGGCCGACTGGGAGCCGGTGATGGAGCGGTACGAACAACTGCTGTACCCGGCGGCGCCCTCGATCACCTCGACAGCCGCTGAACGGGGCGCGATCCATCAGTTATTGCCCAATCTCTCCTACGGCGACGCCATCTCCAACCACGCCCTGGCCATTCGCGACCGGTTGCGCGCTCAGGGCTACTCGTCAGAGATTTTTGTCCGCCACGTCGATCCCCGGGTGGCTCAACAGTGCCGAGTTTTCCAGGATGGATTGATTCCTGCCGCCGCTGGCCTGCTCTACCATCATTCCATCGGTTCCGAAATCACTCCGGCGGCGGTGGCTCATCCTGGCCCCAAATGCCTGATCTACCACAACATCACTCCGGCAGAATTTTTTGAACCCTGGCGTCCTGACTTTGCTGAACTGCTGCGTCAGGGTCGGCGGGACATGTACGATTTGGCCAGCAGTTTCCCACTGTCCGTCGGTGTTTCCGCCTTTAACGCGGGTGAACTGGCGACGTTTGGCTTCCGCGATCCGGGCGTGTTGCCTATCGCCATTGACCCAGGGAAATGGGACTTTCCCGCCGACGAGGCGTTGATGCAGGAGCTACAGGATGGCCGAACCAATCTGTTGTTCGTGGGCCGGTTGAGTCCCAACAAGCGTCAGGATCAACTGGCCGAAGCGTTTACCTGCTATTTGCGGTTTGACCCGACCGCCCGGCTGATTCTGGTGGGCGATGGTGGCCCTTTTGATCCCTATGTCGAGCATCTCCATGCCCTCTTGCGCCAACCGGGGTTGCGTGGACGGGTGATCCTGACGGGTCACGTCAATGACGCGCAGTTGGCCGCGTATTACCGCACGGCTCATTTATTCTGGTCGATGAGCGAGCACGAGGGGTTCTGTGTGCCGTTGATCGAAGCCATGTGGTTCGATGTGCCGATCCTGGCCTACAAAAGCTCGGCAGTGCCGGAAACTCTGGCGACTGCGGGTTTGCTGTTGACGACTCAGGATCAGCTTTCGGAAATAGCGGCGGTGGTCAAATTGCTGGTTCATGACTCGACCTTGCGGGACGCAGTGCTGAAAGCGCAACGCCAGCGCCGCCAGGATTTCCTGCCCGAGCGGATTTGGCCCGCTCTCGAGCGGATTGTCGCTGCCCTGTGCGATCCTGTCGCCTGCACTGCCGGCTTTTCATGACCGCCCGACCGCGTATTGCTTTTGTCGTCCAGCGTTGTGGCCGTGAAGTCAACGGCGGTGCTGAGCAGCTCTGTCTGAAGATCGCTCAGCGTATGACGGCACACTGGGACTGCGAGATTCTCACCACCTGCGCCCTGGACTATGTGACGTGGGATAACCACTATCCAGATGCGCCGGAAACGGTGGACGGGGTGCTGATCCGCCGCTTTCCGGTCGCCGTAACCCGCGACATCGCGCATTTCAACCGGCTTTCCGAACGGTTACATCCGCATCGCGCTACGGCGTCACTGGCCGAGCAGGAAGCCTGGATGCGCGCCCAAGGGCCGTGGACCCCGGAGCTGTTCGCCTATCTTGAGCAGCAACGGGAAGCCTACGACGCTTTCATTTTTTTCGGTTATCTCTACGCCACGACCTATTTTGGCCTGCCGTGGGTTCGCGACAAGGCGTTGCTCGCTCCCTTGGCTCATGACGAGTGGCCGATTTATTTGCCGATGTGGGATCGACTGTTTAGCCTGCCATGCGGTTTCATCTTCAACACTCCTGAAGAGCGGGATTTTGTCCGGCGACGGTTTCCCAATCTTGCCCCGGAAGGCCCAGTGGCTGGGGTTGCGGTCGATCCTCCGCCCCGTTATGACGGCGCACGCTTTCGACAACGCCATGCAATTGATCAGCCTTTTCTGCTGTATCTGGGGCGCATTGAACCTTCCAAGGGTTGCGACCAGTTATTTGAATACTTCATCCAGCTTCGTCGCCACGAACATCAGCCACGCAAACTGGTGTTGCTGGGGCGCGCTGTGATGGAGATTCCTCCGCATCCCGATATAGTTTCGCTCGGTTTTGTGGACGAACAAACCAAGTGGGATGCGCTGGCGGCGAGTGAACTGCTCATCATGCCGTCACCGTATGAGAGTTTGTCCATCGTCCTGCTGGAGGCGTGGACCATCGGCAAACCGGTGCTGGTCAACGGTCACTGCGAGGTGCTGGTCGGGCAGTGTCGGCGAGCGAATGGCGGGCTGTGGTATAGAAATATCGGGGAGTTCACCATCTGCTTGCGCACTTTGCAGAACGATCATTTCAGTGCGCGCCTGGGATCGCAGGGGCAACAGTTTGTGGAACAGCAGTATAGCTGGCCCAGAATAGAAAGCTGTTATGGGGATTTGTTAAGGACAATCGACCAGTCCGGCAAAGGTGCTTAACCCGTATCTACTGCAAGATTGAGACGGTCAGCCATGGCTCAAGACTCTATCGGTCAACAGCGCCTTCTTGCAAAATCCCAAGCGTAACGCTCAGGTATTGACAAGATTACCGAGGCAGTCTAATTGTTAGTGAAGCCAAGCAGGAGGAGAGGCATGATCAACCGGCGCATTGTTCGTAACGCAATGATGACCTTAGTAGGCGTACTGGCGGCCTGGGCAACCGGAGCGCGGGCCGATTTCGCGCTGAATATGACCCCTGGAGCGACAGCCATCAGTCGGGAAGTATATGACTTACACATGTTGATCTTCTGGATTTGCGTCGCTATTGGCGGAGTGGTGTTCGGGATCATGTTCTGGTCGATCTATCATCACCGCAAATCGCGGGGCGCCGTGCCGGCCCAGTTCCACGAGAGTACTTTGGTCGAAGTGCTGTGGACGATCATCCCGATGGCCATTCTGATCGCCATGGCGGTTCCCGCGACTAAAACCCTGATCCGCATGGCGGATGCGCGGGATGCGGAACTCACCATCAAGGTGACCGGCTATCAATGGCGTTGGCATTACGACTATTTGAACGAAGGGATGGGATTCTTCAGCACTCTCGCCACTCCGCAGGCGCAGATTCATAACCATGAACACAAGCACGAGCACTATTTGCTGGAAGTGGATCGACGGCTGGTGCTGCCAGTGGGCAAGAAAATCCGCATTCTGACCACTGCCGCTGATGTGATTCATTCCTGGTGGGTGCCGGCGCTGGGCTGGAAACGCGACGCCATCCCCGGTTTCATCAATGAATCCTGGACCGAAATTGAAAAGCCCGGCGTTTATCGCGGCCAGTGCGCCGAACTGTGTGGCAAGGATCACGCTTTCATGCCCATCGTGATCGAAGCGCTACCCGAAGCTGAATTTCAGGAATGGCTGGCGAAGATGAAGGCGGCTAGCCCGACCGCCGCCGCCAGTGTCCACTCGCCAACTCCCAGCCTTTAACTTAAAACCTGAAATTTGCCAATGAATACCGCTTACTCCTCGTCCTCTCTGGAACATACTGAACACGCCGGTCCACCAAGCGGTTTGGGCCGCTGGTTATTCACCACCAACCACAAGGACATCGGCACCCTGTATCTGCTGTTTTCGCTGGCGATGTTTTTCGTCGGTGGGGCCATGGCGTTGCTGATTCGCGCCGAATTGTTCATGCCGGGCCTGCAAATCGTTGATCCGCATTTTTTCAACCAGCTCACTACCCTGCACGCACTGGCGATGATCTTCGGCGCGGTGATGCCCGCCTTTGTTGGATTGGCCAACTGGCTCATTCCAATGATGATCGGCGCACCGGATATGGCGTTGCCGCGTATGAACAACTGGTCATTCTGGATCATGCCGTTCGCCTTCACCCTGCTGCTATCCACCCTGTTTATGCCCGGCGGCGGACCCTCTGGCGGCTGGACACTCTATCCGCCTCTGGTGTTGCAAACCGGCCAAGCTTTCCCGTTTGTCATCCTGGCGATCCACATGATGGGCGTGTCTTCAATCATGGGCGCAATCAATGTTATTGCCACTATCCTCAATATGCGGGCGCCCGGCATGACCCTGATGAAAATGCCGTTGTTCGTGTGGACCTGGCTGATCACCGCGTTTCTGTTAATCGCGGTGATGCCGGTATTGGCCGGGGCGGTGACCATGTTGCTGACGGATAAATATTTCGGCACCAGCTTTTTCAACGCGGGCGGCGGCGGCGACCCGGTGATGTTTCAGCATATTTTCTGGTTTTTCGGCCATCCCGAGGTGTACATCATGATTTTGCCGGCGTTCGGGATCATTTCGCAGATCATCCCGACTTTCGCCCGCAAGCCGTTGTTTGGCTACAGCTCGATGGTCTACGCCACGGGCTCTATTGCTTTTCTGTCGTTCATCGTTTGGGCGCACCACATGTTCACGGTAGGGATGCCGCTGACCGGCGAGTTGTTCTTCATGTACACCACCATGCTGATCGCCGTACCCACCGGGGTGAAGGTGTTTAACTGGGTCGCGACCATGTGGCGGGGCGCGATGACTTTTGAAACCCCGATGCTGTTCGCTATCGCCTTCGTGATTTTGTTCACGATTGGCGGCTTTTCCGGGTTGATGCTGGCGATTGCTCCTGCCGATTTTCAGTACCACGACACCTATTTCGTCGTGGCGCATTTCCACTATGTCCTGGTGCCGGGTGCGGTGTTTTCGATCATGGCGGCGGTTTATTACTGGTTGCCGAAGTGGACCGGGCATTGCGTTAACGAACCACTGGGCCGACTGCATTTCTGGTTGTCGGTGGTTGGGGTCAACGTGCTGTTTTTCCCACAGCACTTCTTGGGACTGGCGGGGATGCCGCGCCGCATCCCTGATTACGCCCTGCAATTCACCGAATTCAACATGATTTCGACGGTCGGCGCCTTTCTATTCGGGTTTTCGCAACTGCTCTTCCTCTACAATATCATTCAAACCATTCGTGGCGGTACGCCTGCGACCGACCAAGTGTGGGAAGGGGCGCAAGGGCTGGAATGGACGGTGCCTTCGCCGGCGCCGTATCACACCTTCCAGACCGCGCCCCGAGTGGATTGACCTGAAATCGAACGGCCCAGCCACGGGCGCACCATCGAGGAGCACAATGTTATGGCGAATGAGGGTTATCACGAACCGATCAGTGAACTGTCCGATGCGACGCGGGATATGCACCGGGCGATTACCTCGCTGATGGAAGAACTGGAAGCGGTGGATTGGTACAACCAGCGGGTGGATGCCTGCCAGGATGCAGAATTGAAGGCGATCCTGGCGCATAACCGCGATGAGGAGAAGGAACACGCCGCTATGGTGCTGGAATGGATTCGCCGCAAGGACCCGGCATTCGATCATGAACTGCGGGATTATTTGTTTACCGACAAATCCATCGCTCACGATTAGGGCAGAGGCAGGCCGAGTTTGGACCATCCACCGTCACCACTTCCCACGACTTCCCCGCCGAGTGAACCGTTACAGCAAGCCAACCGTCGTTTGTTGCGCCGGTTGCTGTTGATCACGGTCGCCATGTTCGGCTTCGGCTTTGCACTGGTTCCGTTGTATGACGTGTTCTGCGAAATCACCGGCCTGAACGGCAAGACGGCGGGTCAGGCCGCGACCGTGGAATCGATGACGGTGGATGAAACGCGGGTAGTGACGGTGGAGTTTGTCGCCAGTCTGAACGTGAATGCGCCCTGGGAATTTGCCCCACGGGTCGCCCGGATGGAGGTGCATCCCGGCCAATACTACCAGACGCAATTCCACGCCCGCAATTTGACCCGCCAGCCCATGGTCGGTCAGGCGATTCCCAGTGTTGCGCCGGGCCTGGCGGCGCAGCATTTTCAGAAGATCGAGTGCTTTTGCTTCACCCAGCAATCCTTTCAGCCGGGGGAGGGGCGGGACATGCCGGTCACGTTCCGCGTTGATCCGGCGCTACCGCCGGAAGTACGCACCGTCACGCTGTCCTACACGTTTTTTAAGCGAGACGGTGTTTAACAGTCTCTATTATCAACGCCACCGATCAGGAGTTGGATTCGCATGAGCCACGCAATAGAGTCTGCGTCCGATCATTATTATGTGCCGCAGCAAAGCTATTGGCCGATCATCGCCTCCATCGGGCTGTTCATTTTGATGCTGGGCGGGGCGACCTGGCTGAATGGCGGCGGTGATACGCTGTTCTGGATCGGCGTCGCTCTGATGCTGACCACCCTGTTCGGCTGGTTTGGCACAGTGGTCCATGAAAGCGAAAAGGGTCTGTACAACGCGCAGATGGATCGATCGTTCCGCTGGGGAATGGTCTGGTTCATTTTTTCGGAAGTGATGTTCTTCGCCGCCTTCTTTGGCGCGCTGTTCTATGCCCGTGGCTATGCAGTGCCGTGGCTGGGCGGGGAAACCGGCCATGGTGTGCTGACGCAAAGTTTGCTCTGGCCCCAGTATGAAGCCGCCTGGCCGACCAACGGTCCCGGTGATATCGGCGGTTTTTTCGCGCCCATGCATCCCTGGGGATTGCCGGCGATCAACACTTTGATTCTACTCAGCAGCGGCGCGACCATCACCTGGGCGCACTGGGGGATGGTGGAAGGCCAGCGCACGCAGTTGATCAAGGGGCTCGCGGCGACCGTGGCCCTGGGGGCGTTGTTCCTGAGCTTGCAGGTCTATGAATATCGTCACGCCTATCAGGACTTGCATCTCACTTTGGGCAGCGGCATCTACGGCTCCACTTTCTACCTGCTGACCGGTTTCCATGGACTCCATGTGACGATCGGCGTAGTGATGCTGACCGTGATGCTGCTGCGCACGTTGGCCGGGCATTTCACGCCACATCATCATTTCGCTTTTGAAGCAGCGGCCTGGTACTGGCACTTCGTCGATGTGGTGTGGCTGGGGCTGTTCGTCTTCGTTTACTGGCTGTAAGCGGCGGCGTTACAGGCCATGCGGGGTGAGCAAGCCCGTCGCGTAGGCCAGCATTAGCAGGAAAAACAACGCTACTGACAACCCGACGCGCACGGTCAGCGCCTTGGCGGTGCGCCGTCCCTGTCCCCGGTCGCGGATCATGAAGACTAGCCCGGAACCCAGACTGGCCAGAATGAGCAGCAGCATGAACACGACAAGCACTTTAATCAGCATGAGCGGCGTCCGGTATTGGCATGATATTCATTGTAGTTCGGATGCAAGATAACGGAATCTGCGATGCGCACCAGGTGCTGGACCTTTCAACCCGGCTGGGCGTCAACCTTGGCGGTATTACTGTTGTTGCCGTTACTGCTCGGTCTCGGATTCTGGCAACTGGACCGGGCGCGACAGAAGGCGGAGCTCCAGGCAGCGTTTGCCGAACGGTCCCGCTGGCCGCCTGCATCGCTGGATGGGCTGGATATTGCTGACCAGAGCAGTCTTTATCGCCGGGTGATGGCCACCGGTTATTACGACAATGAGCATCAAGTCTTGCTGGATAACCAGTTGCGCGATGGTCGGCCCGGCTACCATGTGCTAGCGCCGTTGCGGCTGGCCGATGGCGGGGCGATTCTGGTCAACCGGGGTTGGACGCCGCTGGGTGAATCGCGGCAGGTGTTGCCTCTGGTCGCGGTGACTGCGGAGGTCATCACGGTGAGTGGCTGGCTGGCGCAACCGGCCAATCCAGGGCTGCGGCTGGGCGATGCTACGGGCGCAAATCAAAACTGGCCCCGAGTCACAACTTATATTGATTATGTACGACTGGCGACCATTCTCGGTTATCCGCTGCGGCCCGCAGTGATTTTGCTGGAACCGAATCAGCCGCAGGGTTATTTACGCGACTGGCAACCCCGGTTCGGCGGTTTCGGCCCGGAACGCCATCAGGGCTACGCCGTCCAGTGGTTCGCATTAGCGGTGACGCTGGTCATTTTGTATCTCGCGGCGCATGTTCGCCGTATTGCAGCCCATGCCCATGAATGTGCAAACCCTTCCGATTAAAGATTCAACGGTGTCGCCTCCCTGGCGGCGACGGTTGTATCTGCTGTTCATTGTCGCCTGTTTCGCGGTTCCGCTCGCGGCGGCGGGTTGGCTGGCGGGACGATGGATGCCCGGCCATACGGTTCAGCACGGTGAGTTGTTGAGTCCCGCCCGCCCAACCGGGCTGCGCTTCACTTCACTGGATGGGCGGTCAACCACGCTCCGGGGATACTGGACGTTGCTTTACGCCGGTTCGGCCAAGGGTTGTGATGCGCGTTGCCATACCGCGTTGTACGATTTACGCCAGGTTCGACTGGCGCTGGGTAAAGATATGGGGCGGGTGGAGACGGTGTGGTTGCTGGATGGAGCGCCTGACGCCGCGTTGCGCCAGTGGTTGGCTCACGAACATACGGCGATGGTGGTCGGGGTGGCGGATGCCGGAATGCAAAGCCTGTTGCTAAAAGCGTTTGCCCAGGTCGGCACGGTCGGTGACTGGATTTATCTGATCGATCCGCATGGCAATTTGCTGATGCGCTACCCGGTCACGGTGGAGCCGCGTGGCGTACTCAAAGACTTACAGCGGTTGTTGAAATGGTCGCGGATTGGATAAAGCGGGTTCGGATGACGCTTTTTCATCGACTGGCCTGGATAGCGCTGTCGCTGACCCTGGTCGTGGTGTTGCTGGGCGCTGATGTGCGGTTGTCGGACGCGGGATTGGGTTGCCCGGACTGGCCGGGTTGTTATGGACGGCTGCTCAATCTCCCCAATGACGCCCGGCAAATCGCCGAGGCCAGCGCCGCTTATCCGCACCGCCCGGTGGAACCGGCCAAGGCCCGGAAAGAAATGGTCCATCGTTATTGCGCGGGTTTGCTGGGGGTGCTGGTGCTGACGCTGGCGGCGTTGGCCTGGCGAAACCGGCGCGATCCCGCCCAGCCCTTGGCGCTGTCACTGGCGTTGTTGGGGTTGATCATCTTTCAGTCGCTGTTGGGAATGTGGACCGTGACTTGGCAGTTGAAGCCGGTGGTGGTGATGGGGCACCTGTTAGGCGGACTGGCGACGCTGGGATTACTAGCCTGGCTGGTTTTACGTCAGGGGCGCTATGGCCAAGGTGAGCGAGCAGCGGATGTTCAGGGTTTGCGCAAGCCGGCATTGCTCGGTTTGGCGCTGCTGGTCGTGCAAATTGCGCTGGGTGGCTGGACCAGCGCCAATTACGCAGCGCTGGCCTGCCCGGACTTTCCCACCTGCCAGACGCGCTGGCTCCCGCCGCTGGAGTTTGGCGAAGCGTTCAGGCTATGGCGGGGACTCGGCGTTTCCTACGAGGGCGGCGTACTGGGTAACGACGCCCGCGTCACCATTCATCTGACGCATCGACTGGGCGCACTGGTCGTTCTGCTTTACTTGGGATGGTTGGTTGGACGGCTGTGGACAGCCAACCGCACAGTGCGTATGACGGGAGGAATCATCGCCCTGCTGTTGGCGCTCCAGATTGGCTTGGGGATCGCCAATGTGTTGCTGCGGTTGCCGTTGCCGGTGGCGGTTGCGCACAATGCGGGTGCAGCGCTGTTGTTGCTGGCATTGATAATGCTTAATCATTTATTACGCCCGGAACCTGCGGGATGACCACTATCGCGATTCACACGTTGCATATCCGCTGGCGGGATTATCTGGAGCTGACCAAGCCTCGGGTAGTGGCCTTAATTACCTTTACTGCCGTGGTGGGCATGTTGCTGGCGGCGCCGGGCATGATCCCTTGGTCGATCCTGATGTTCGGTTCGCTGGGCATTGCACTGATGGCCGGTTCTGCCGCCGCTATCAATCACCTGGTCGACCGGCGGGTGGACGCCCTGATGGCCCGCACTTGTCGTCGGCCCTTGCCTAGTGGACATTTGGCCGCCTGGCAAGTGTCAGGATTCGCTCTGCTGATCGGTACGCTCGGCTTCATGTTGCTGTTGGCGTTCGCTAACCCGCTGACAGCGGTTCTGACGTTCGCTGCCTTGGTCGGCTACGCAGTAATCTACACGCTGTTTCTTAAACGGGCGACGCCGCAGAACATCGTCATCGGCGGCGCGGCGGGCGCGGCTCCACCGTTGCTTGGCTGGACGGCGGTGACTGGTCAGGTCGATCCCGGTGCGCTGCTGCTGTTTCTGATTATCTACGTCTGGACCCCACCCCACTTCTGGGCGCTGGCGATCCATCGCCGCCATGACTACGCCAGCGCTGATCTCCCCATGCTGCCTGTCACCCACGGGGTCGCTTTTACCCGTCTGCATATTTTGCTGTACACCATCCTGCTGTTCCTGATCACGCTATTGCCGTTTCTGACCGGGATGAGCGGCTGGATTTATCTCTTGGGCGCAATCGGACTGGGCCTGCGCTTTCTCAGCTATGCGATTCGGCTCTACGCCACGGGCGATGATCGGCTGGCCATGCCCACGTTCGGTTTTTCCATCATTTACCTGTTTGGCGTGTTTGCTGCGCTGTTACTGGATCATTACGCCGCACTCCTGCTGGGGTAGCGATGTTTTTTACAAGCGCCGGCGAAATATGTCTGGGGTTCACCCGGCTTTTTTAATCATATTGACCGGCGCTGATTGAGAAGACCCCGTAAATACTAGTAGAATAATGCGTCATTTTGACGCACCCGGCGCGTTTTTCCATTCAAAACACCAGCATTGAAAAGCGCTCGAAAAACTCCTAATTCCGTGGCTTGCTAAGGAGACTTGGATATGGCCCAAAGCTCAGCGTTGCCAGCCGAGCAGTATAACTACGACATCGTCCGCAAATTTACGATTATGGCGATGGTGTGGGCAGTGCTCGGTATGTCCGTCGGCGTTTACATCGCCAGCGAACTGGCCTGGCCTTTTCTGAACTTCGATATTCCCGAACTGACCTTTGGGCGGCTGCGCCCGGTTCACACTACTTTGGTGATTTTTGGTTTCGGCGGCTGCGCGCTATTCGCCACGGCCTACTACATCGTGCAGCGCACCTGCCAGGCGCGACTGGCGTTTCCCTGGCTGGCCGAGTTCACCTTCTGGGGCTGGCAGGCTGGGGTAGCGCTAGGGGTACTCAGCTACATGGCCGGCATTACTCAAGGCAAGGAGTACGCCGAATTCGAGTGGCCGCTGGACATCGCCATCACCCTGGTGTGGGTATCCTATATCGTGGTTTACGTCGAAACCATCCGCCGCCGCAGCCAGCCGCACATCTACGTGGCCAACTGGTTCTATCTGGCCTTCCTGCTGGCTGTCGCTCTGTTGCACATCTTCAACAACCTGGTCGTGCCGGTCAGCCTGACCAAGTCCTATGGCCTGTTCTCCGGGGTGCAGGACGCCATGACCCAGTGGTGGTATGGCCACAACGCGGTCGGCTTCTTCCTGACTGCCGCGTTCCTCGGCATGATGTACTACTTTGTACCCAAGCAAGCCGGTCGGCCTGTCTATTCCTACCGGTTGTCCATCATCCACTTCTGGGCGCTAATCTTCCTGTACATGTGGGCTGGTGGTCATCATCTGCACTGGACTTCGTTGCCGGACTGGGTATCCACCCTGGCAGCAACCTTCTCCGTGATTCTGCTCATGCCCTCCTGGGGTGGCATGATCAACGGCATCATGACCCTGTCCGGCGCGTGGGATAAGTTGCGCTCTGACCCGATCATGCTGTTCCTGATCACCTCGCTGTCGTTCTACGGTATGTCCACTTTCGAAGGCCCGCTAATGTCGCTGAAGAGCGTTAACGCCCTGTCGCACTACACCGACTGGACCATCGGTCATGTACATTCCGGCGCACTAGGCTGGGTCGCGCTAGTCAGTTTTGGTTCCTTCTATCATCTGATCCCCCGGTTGTGGGAGAAGAAAATGTATAGCCAGACGCTGATCTATGTTCACTTCTGGCTGGCGACCATCGGCATCGTGCTTTACATCACCTCAATGTGGGTCGCCGGTATCGGCCAGGGCCTGATGCTGCGCAGCTTCGATGACTACGGCAATTTGGCCTATACGTTTATCGAGACCGTCGAATTTATGCACACGCCGTATGCTTGGCGGGCGTTAGGTGGCGCGATCTTCGTCGCTGGCGTACTGGTCATGGTGTACAACATGACGATGACCCTGCGGGCGGCCGGTCGCGAGCAGGCGGACGTGGAAGCCAAGCTGGCCGCCAAGCTGGCCAAGGCCTGATCGGAGAATAAATCATCATGCGACATGAACATATTGAAACCAACTCCGGTTTGATGTTGTTGCTGATCCTGGCTGTGATCAGCGTCGGCGGCCTGGTGGAAATCGTCCCGCTGTTCTACATCAACGAGACGATTGAAAAGGTAGACGGGGTGCGGCCCTATACGCCGCTGGAACTGCGCGGTCGCGACATTTATATCCGCGAGGGTTGCTACACCTGCCACTCCCAGCAGATCCGCCCGTTCCGCGATGAATGGCTGCGTTATGGCCACTACTCGCTGGCGGCTGAATCCCAGTACGACCATCCCTTCCAGTGGGGCTCCAAGCGCACCGGTCCTGACTTGGCGCGAGTGGGCGGCAAGTACTCCAATCAATGGCATGTTCAGCATCTGGTCGCGCCGCGTTCGGTCGTGCCACAGTCCATCATGCCCAATTATCCGTGGCTGCTGAATACGGAGCTGGACACTTCGGATGTGGCGGACCGGATGCGGGCGTTGCGAGCAACCGGCGTCCCCTATTCCGTGACCCAGGCTGAGTATGAAGCCAACGTCAAGAAGTTCGGGGAAGCCGTCGCTGGACAACTGGATATCAGCAAGGCCCGGGATAGCTTGTTCAATCAGGCGCGTGAGCGGGATTTCGATGGCCTGCCCAGCCAGATCACCGAGATGGAAGCGCTGGTGGCCTATCTGCAGGTGCTGGGGACCATGGTGGATTTTACCAAGTACGACGAAGGTTATTTCTCCACATTCCGCTAACAACCAAAGTCCCCCCGTTGGGGGGGACTGGATGGAGCTTCCGCCTGATGTTCGACTGGTTACTGTGGTTCACCAGCATGGAGAATTCCAAGCCTCTGGCGCTGGGGCTATTTTTCGGTGCGTTCTTCGCCATCGTGATCTACGTGTTTACGGGTAAGCGCCGCACCCAGCGGCTGGAATCCTATAAATACATCCCATTCGACGACGAACCGCCACCGTCCAGTGCGGCACAGGCCGAAGGATCTCACCCAATCCCGCAAGGTGATGGACAATAAACAATGAGTGACAATACTGCGAATACTCAACAACCGTCCGGTGCGGTTCAGACCACCGGCCATGCCTGGGACGGCGACCTACAGGAGTACAACAATCCACTGCCGCGTTGGTGGCTGTGGTCTTTTTACGGCACGATCGTGTTCTCGGTTCTCTACTGGTTCGTTTACCCCTCTTGGCCGGTCGGGGACACCTGGCTCAAGGGATTTGGCACTGTTGACTACACTGTCGTCGACCAGGCCACCGGCAAGGAACAGACGAAGGAATACCGCTGGAACACGCGCTCTCTGTTGCTGGAAGATTTGGGTGCGGCGGCGACTGATCCGCAGCGCAAAGCCATGTTGGCTAAGGTGGAGGCTGCTGATTACGAGCAAATCGTCAAAGACCCCAAAATGATGGAATTCGTGCGCTCGGTTGGTAAGGGGCTGTTCGGCGACAACTGCGCGGCTTGTCATGGGCGCGGCGGTCAGGGCGTGATCGGTCTGTATCCGAATCTAACCGATGACGACTGGTTATGGGGCGGCAACATGGCGAAGATCAACGAGACGCTGGTGCAGGGGCGTAACGGCTTTATGCCGGCGTTCGGCCCGGTGCTCAAGCCGGAACAACTTGATGATGTCGCTCAATATGTGCTGACGCTATCCAATGAGGCGCAACCCGGCGAAGCGTCCGCACGCGGCAAGGAAGTTTTCCAGGGTCAGGTCGGCGGTTGTTACTACTGCCATGGCGCTGACGCCAAGGGCCTTCCGTCGCAGGGCGCGGCTAATCTGACCGACAAAATCTGGGCGATTGTGAATGTCCCTGCATTGAAAACTCCACAGGATAAGCAGGCGGCAGTCAAGACCTTTATCGCCAATGGCGTCAATAACAACCGAGTGATGCCGGGTTGGAAAGATCGCCTGTCCTCCACTGACATCAAGCTGCTGGCGGTTTACGTCCATCAACTGGGCGGCGCCCAGTAAGCTTCGGGGACGCGCTCCGGTTCCCTGCTTCACCCCCCCTTCCGGGGGGTGAAGCGTTTATGAACTCTGTTTATCACTCGCTTCTGCTCATTACTTGATGAACCGCAATGACGCTGGACATCAATCACGGTCAATATCATCAGTTCTGCCAATTCCTCATTGAAAACCCGAGTGGACACCATGTCCGAACAAACCCCTCAGCTTTATCAAAAACGCATTCAAATTCACCCTCGTTCTGTTAAAGGCCGTTTTCGCAATCTCAAAACTGGCGCACTGGCCTTGGCGTATATCGTTTTTTTTCTTTTGCCGTGGCTACGCTGGGATCGGCCCAACGCCCCAGATCAGGCGGTGCTGTACGATCTGCCGGGACGACATTTCTACATTTTCGGCCTGACCATCCAAGTGCAAGACATTTTCTGGTTAGCCGGCGTGCTGATTATCTTCGCGATTCTACTGTTTTTCGTCACCGGCCTGGCCGGGCGGGTCTGGTGCGGCTATTTCTGTTTTCAAACGCTGTGGACCGATTTATACATGATGGTCGAACAGTGGATTCAGGGAGATCGTCCGGCGCGTCTCCGGCTGGATAAAAGCCCCTGGAACCGCGAAAAATTGATTAAACGTGGGGGAACCTATGCGGCCTGGCTACTGATCGCGTTCTGGAGCGGTCTGACGTTTACCATGTACTGGGTTGATGCGCCGATGCTGGTGGTGGATTTCCTGCTGGGTCGTGCGCCTTACGCGGCGTATTTCACCACCTTTTTCCTGACCATGACCACCTTCGTCATGGCCGGGTTGGCGCGTGAGCAGGTTTGTGTCTACATGTGTCCCTATGCGCGCTTTCAGAGCGCCATGTTCGACCACGACACCCTGATCATTTCCTACGATGCCAAACGGGGTGAGGGTGCTAAAGGCCGGGCCAAGCTGGGCAAGGGCATGAAAACCCATGCGGAGCGGCAGGCCCAGGGCGCGGGCGACTGCATTGATTGCGGCTATTGCGTCCAGGTCTGTCCGGTGGGCATCGATATCCGTAATGGCCTGCAATATCAATGTATTTCCTGCGCGCTGTGCATTGACGCCTGCGATATGATCATGGATAACCAGCAATGGCCGCGTGGGTTAATCAGCTATACTTCCGAAAACGCGCTTCAGGGCCGTAAGACGACGCTGTTGAAGCCCAAAACGGTGGGTTACGGAGTAATTTTGACAGCGGCCACGGCAGTTCTGATCTGGAGCGTCGTGACTCGTTCACCCTATACCGGGACGGTCGAGCAAATCCGCCAGCCGTTATACACCCAGTTGTCGGATGGCAGTATCCGCAATACCTATGAGATCAAGCTGAATAACAAGCTGACCGCGCCGATGACCGTGGGTATTCACATTGAGGGTCTCCCCGGCGCGGTGCTGGATATGGATGGCATGGAACGGCTGGATCTGGCCCCGCAGGAGCGAATCAAACTGTTGGCTCGGGTGCGGATTCCGCCGGTGACGGAAGGGAGCAAGGCAGGCAATGGGGTGGTCTTCGTCATCGAATTGCTGGAAGGCGCCGCAGCCGAGTCAATCCGTCGTGAAGTGCCATTCTACGTTCCGGAAGATGATGAATGACTGATCTACTACTCGGCTTGGGCATTGGCGTCGTGCTGATCGTGCTGGCGAATGGGGGCCTGATCCGCTTTGCGCAGGTTAGCGCGCAATGGGCGGCGACCGTGACCGCTCTTGCCACGGTGGGCCTGTATGTGCCTTACGCTATCTTGCGCTGGCCGGGTGGCGATATTTTTGCCATTCATTTGGCGATCTACCTTTTAACGGCGCTGGTTTGCGGGATGTTGCTCAGCGCCCGCTCCAGTGGCCAGGGATTGCACTGGGGGCCAGCGACGCTGATCGGATTTTTCATTTTCGTGGCGGTATTCGGCGCAATATTCATCGCGGTTGCCGAACATGGCGTCCCGTCGTGGGTACGTGACTGGCTATTGCCCGATCCGGTCAGTCAACGCGAGACCACGTCGATTTTTCCCGGCGTGATCTCGCACGATTTCCACAAGAAGGAGGGGCTGTATAACCAGTATCTCCAGCAGGTAGAGCGTCAACGCCAGCGTGGTTGGCAAATTCATAAAGGTTGGGTAGGCGAGTCCATCGCGGGTGAGCCGACCCTGTTCCGCGTCATAGCGCAGACCCGTGAGGGTGAACCGTTGACCGGCGCGACAGTGGCTGGGCGATTCCTGCGAACATCCACCAGCAAGTTGGATGTTGATGTTGATCTGGGTGAGACTGCGCCGGGTGTTTATGAAACCAACGTGACCTTGCCGGTCGCTGGCCGCTGGAATTTGGTGCTACAAGTCCGCCGAGGCGACGAATTGCACGAAATTCGGGCCAGTACCGAAATGAGGTAGGTGTGCGCCGCCGGGTCCCTGCCGCCCATTTTCTGCCCCCGACGCCTTCCGTGGACAAAATGCCTCTTGTCGCCCCGGTCTCTCGAAAAGAATGCTTTCACTGCGGCCTGCCCGTTCCAGCCAGCGCCCATTTTGCGACCGTCATCGACGGGCAGGCGCAACCGATGTGTTGTCATGGTTGCACAGCCGTTGCGGAAGCCATCGTCGCCGCCGGCCTGATGGACTTTTACCGCCATCGCACCGCGCCCTCGCGCCGCGCTGAAGACCTGATCCCTGAACCATTACGCGGGCTGGAACTGTACGACCGCCCGGATTTACAAAAGAGTTTCGTCCGGGCTGAAAGCGAGCATATCCGCGAAGCCGCGCTAATTCTGGAAGGCATCGTTTGCGCTGCCTGCGTCTGGCTCAGCGAGCGGCATGTCAATGCGCTGCCCGGCGTGTTGGAATTCCGGGTCAACTATTCCACGCACCGCGCCCGGGTGCGGTGGGATGAGCAACAGATCAAGCTCAGTGATATTTTGGCTGCTGTCGCCGCTATCGGTTATATCGCCCATCCCTTTGATCCCAGCCGTCAGGAAGCGTTGCAAAAACGGGAGCATGCGGTGGCTTTGCGGCGGTTGGCCGTGGCCGGACTGGGATCGATGCAGGTCATGATGCTGGCGGTCGGGTTATATGTCGGCGAATATCAGAGCATGGATGACTGGATTTGGGAATTTCTCCGCTGGGTTTGCCTGATTTTGACCGTACCGGTGGTGGCCTATTCTGCACAGCCCTTCTATAACACCGCCTGGCGTGATTTACACAACCGGCAACTGGGCATGGATCTGCCTGTATCTCTGGCAATTCTCGCCGCCTTCGCCGCCAGCGTCTGGCATACCTGGATCAGCAGCGGCGAGGTCTATTACGATTCGGTGACGATGTTTGTATTCTTTCTGCTGACCGGACGCTTTCTGGAGATGAACGCCCGCCATCGGGCCGGACAGATTTCCGAGGCGCTGGTGCGGATGTTGCCGGCAACGGCGACCCGACTTGATGTCGCCGGCGGCGAGGAAATCATTCCCATTGCTGAATTGGCGTCTGGTGACCGGGTGCTGGTGCGACCCGGTGAGACCATTCCCGCCGATGGGCGAGTGGAGGAGGGCGCCAGCAGTGTCGATGAGTCGTTATTGACCGGGGAAAGCCTGCCGTTACCCAAGCAAGTGGGCGAAGGGCTGATCGGTGGATCGGTGAATGTGGACAGTCCGCTGGTCATGCGGATCGAGAAGGTCGGTGTGGAGACCGTCCTTTCGGCGATTGTTCGGTTGCTGGATCGCGCCCAAGGCGAAAAGCCGCAACTGGCCTTGCTGGCTGACCGCATTGCCGGTGGTTTTATTGCCGTATTATTAGTTGTGGCGACTGTGGTCTTTTCAGCTTGGTGGTCGCTGAGCGATTTTGACACCGCATTCCGCATTACGCTGGCGGTGCTGGTGGTGACCTGCCCCTGTGCATTGTCGCTGGCGACGCCGACGGCGATTGTCGCCGCCACCGGGACGTTGACGCGCATGGGCATTTTGACCACCCGTGGCCATGCGCTGGAAACGCTGGCGCGGGCTACCCATGTCATTTTTGACAAGACCGGTACGCTGACTTACGGTCGGCCACAGGTGACTGCGGTTGAATCGACGTGTGGTTTGGAGCCGCAGTATGTTCTGGCATTGGCGGCGGCGCTAGAGCGTGGTTCCGAACACCCGGTCGGTCGGGCGCTGGCGGGAGCGGTGGGCCTGGAGGTGCGGACCGCAACAGACTTGCACAATATTCCGGGTAGCGGTATTGAGGGCTGGATCGACGGTCGCCGTTATCGAGTGGGCCAACCCGGATTTGTCGTGGCTTTGAGCGGGGCGTCAGCCGTCGACAGAGACGATCTCGATGCGGCGAGCACTTGGGTGGCGTTGGGCGATGAGGATGGATTGCTGGCCTGGTTCCAGTTGAGTGACGCTTTGCGTCCCGGTGCGGCAGCATCGGTCGCCGCTTTGCAAGCCCGAGGGCTGATGGTGGAATTGTTGAGCGGCGATCGGGCGGACGCCGTCGATCATATCGCCCGCAAGGTAGGGATCGCTTCAGCCCGGGGCGGTCTGTCGCCCCAGGACAAGCTGGATCGTTTGCAGGAGTTGCAACGGCAAGGAGCCACGGTGGCGATGGTCGGCGATGGGGTCAACGATGCGCCAGTGCTGGCGGCGGCCCAGGTTTCGCTGGCGATGGGCAGCGGAACGCAACTCGCTCATGCGACGGCGGATATGATTCTGCTGTCGGAGAGACTCGAACACTTGGCCGCTGGAATGGATATGGCCCGGCGGACTTTAGTGATCATGCGTGAGAATTTTGCCTGGGCAATCGGGTACAATTTGATCGCATTACCGTTGGCGGCTGGAGGATGGCTCACCCCTTGGATGTCCGCAATCGGCATGTCGTTCAGTTCACTGCTGGTGGTCGTGAACGCATTACGACTCCGGCAGAACTGAGATGCAGCACGTCAGCGCCTTTTTACCGAGAGGTTCTTCGCCCTCATGCGCATCCTGTTTTTGTTGATCCCGATGGCTTTGGGAGTCATTGGCGTAGCGTTGTGGGCTTTTCTCTGGGCGGTGCGGAACGGACAGTTTGATGATCTGGAAGGTCCGGCTCATCGTATCCTGATGGACGACGACGATCCGCGCATTCCCCGGTCTAGCCCGCGCAAGGATGATGATCACCCTTGAATGATTGAGAACATTGACCGGTACTTCACCTATAAATCACCAGGAGAATTCTCATGTTTACCTTTCAGAATTTCCCGCTTGTTCTAATTCTGATCCTGATTGTCGCCTCGTGGCTCAGTTTTTTCTCGGCGGTGCCGTGGAGCCATTTGTTCTGAATCCAGCTTCAGGAAAGACCATCGCCGCCTTTCCTCGCGAGGGGAGAGGCGGTTTTTATTGCTGTTGAGCGGTGGGGTTGGGCGGATGGACATCACCTTGGAACGGCTGGATCAAGAGCGCATTCTGGCTGAGTTGACCGCTGCGGCCCGCGTGAGCGTGAGCCGGTTGGAGACGCATACCGTCTTGGATTCCACCAACCGCTATCTGCTGGCTGGGGCGCGGGACGGTTGGCCCAGTGGCGTGGTGTGTCTGGCCGAACAGCAGACGGCGGGCCGGGGTCGGCAGGGACGCAGTTGGCTGACGCCCTTTGGCGCCAGTCTGGCGTATTCCCTGCTCTGGCGGTTCACTGCGCCACCAGAAGCGTTAAGCGGCCTGAGTTTGGCGACGGGCATCGCAACGGCCCGGGTATTGCGCAAGATAGGCGTGAGTGAAGCTGGTCTAAAGTGGCCGAATGATGTGTGGTGGCGAAGACGCAAGCTGGGTGGCATTCTGCTGGAATCGGGCGGCGTCGCTGGGGATTTTTATGTAGTGGCCGGCGTGGGTCTCAATCTCGCGCTGCCGCGCCAGGACGCAGTGGCTATCGATCAGCCGTGGGTTGATCTACAGGAAATTCCAGGAACTGGATCGATTTCCCGAAATGGGTTGGCGGCGGTGTTGATCAGTGAGTTGGTCGAAACCTTCAGGGAATTTCAGCAAAGGGGCTTCGCTGACTTGACGGCGGAGTGGGCGCGTTTTGATCAAGTCGAGGGATGCTCGATCAGCCTGCAGCTACCCAATGCCCGTGTGAGCGGGATAGCTCGAGGGGTAGACGCGACTGGCGCATTGCTCCTGGAAACGGTGGATGGCGCAGTCAAGCCGTATATCGGCGGAGAAATCGGCTTGAGAATTCAAACGTGATTCTGCTGGCGGATGTCGGTAACAGCCGGATGAAATGGGCGATCTGGGATGGGAACAGATTCCGGCAGCGCGGCCAGGTCAGCCACGGCGCGGAAAGCGGGGCGGAATTGGCGGAGCGTCAATGGCGGGGGTTGCCACCACCAGCGCGGGTGCTGGTGGTCAGCGTGGCGGGGCCTGAAATCCGCACCGCGCTGGCGGGCTGGATTCGGGCAACCTGGGGTCTTGAAACTGAGTTTGTTGCGTCTACAACAGCCGCCTACGGGGTTCGCAACGCCTACGCGGAGCCGGGGCGGCTGGGGGCGGATCGCTGGGTGGCCATGATTGCCGCCTATTCCTTGACTGGGCAAAGCTGCTATGTGGTGGATTGCGGAACGGCGGTCACGATTGACGCGCTGGCGGCGGATGGTCAGCACCTGGGCGGGGTGATCGTGCCGGGAATGCGCCTGATGCGCGAAGCGTTATACCGGGAAACCCGACAGATTCCTCCGGAAACAGGGGAACCGCGTCTGTTCGGCCAGAGTACCCGCGAGGGCGTATGGGGTGGAGCGCTGTACGCGGTGGCCTCGACCATTGACGGGATTATTGAGCGGATGATCGCCAGCCACGGTCCCGGCTGGCGATGGCTGACGGGTGGCGACGCCGAGCAGATTGTGCCGTATCTGCACGCGGAGTATCGATTGGAGCCGGATTTGATTTTTACCGGGCTGCGGGTGATCGCGGGGAAAGGCTGATTAATTCATTTGAAGCTTTTTCGACCGATAAAGCGTTCCGAAGCTTGGTCGTCCCCACCGCCGTGTTTGTCGCCCTCGCTACGATGCTTTCGACCACTCAACGGTTTAAACAGTGTTCTTGCGCGGATCGAAGGCATCCCGTACCGCTTCGCCAACAAATACTAATAAGCTGAGCATTAGCGCCACTACGACAAACCCGGAAATGCCCAGCCAGGGCGCTTGGAGATTATCCTTGCCTTGGCGCAGCAGGTCGCCCAATGAGGCGGAACCCGGCGGCAAGCCCAGTCCCAGAAAATCCAGCGCGGTGAGGGCGACGATGGAGCCGGACAGGATAAAAGGCAAAAAGGTTAAGGTGGCGACCATCGCATTGGGCAACACATGCTTGAATATGATCCGCCCATCCGCCATGCCCAGTGCACGGGCGGCGCGGACATAATCGAAATTACGGGCGCGCAGGAACTCGGCCCGCACCACGCCGACTAGCGAGGTCCAGCTAAACAGCATCAGAATCAACAGCAGCGTCCAGAATCCCGGCGTGACCACGCTAGAGACAATAATCAGAATGAACAACTGCGGCAGCCCACCCCATACTTCCAGAAAGCGCTGGAAGAACAAATCGACTCGCCCGCCGAAATAACCCTGCACTGCTCCCGCTGCTACGCCGATGAATGAAGAAGTCAGGGTCAGCAGCAAGCCGAACAGCACGGAGAGTCGCAACCCGTAGATCAACCGGGCCAGTACATCGCGGCCTTGATCGTCAGTGCCGAGCCAGTTATCAGAGGAAGGTGGCGCCGGTGCAGGAACCGGTAGATCGTAGTTCACCGTATCGTAGCGAAAGCGCACCGGCGGCCAGAGCATCCAGCCGTTGGCTTTGATCAATCCGGTCAGATGGGGGTCGCGGTAATTCGCTGTGCTGGGGAAGTCGCCACCAAAGTCGGTCTCAGCGTAGTCCTTGAACACCGGCGTGTAGAACGCGCCTTGGTGATAGATCAGCAAAGGCCGGTCATTGGCGATGAATTCTGCTCCCAGACTCAGCCCAAACAGCAACAGAAAGAGCCACAGCGACCACCAACCGCGTCGGTTCGCTTGGAATTGCGCCCAGCGGCGCTGCGTCAGCGGGGTGAAATGGAAATGGAGCCGGTCCGTGATCATCGTGTTATCGTTTCTTGAAATTGATCTCTTTCTCAAGTGGTTCCATTTCTTCCTTCGCTTCTGGCCACGCCTTGATATAGAGATCGCGCTGCGGGTAGGGAATACGAATACCGGCTTCCTGGAACCGGTTCCAGATCGTGAACAAGACCTCGTGATGGATTTTCAGCAGGCTGTGCTGATTCATGTCGATAAAATACTGAATACGGAATTTAATCGAGGAATCGGCAAAATCCCACAATAAAGCCAATGGTTCCGGATCGGGCAAAATTGCCGGGTGTTGTTGCAGTACTTCGGCAATCAGCGCCTGTGCCCGATGCGGATCGGAATCATAGCTGGTGCCGATCCACAGGATGGTGCGGCGTATCTGGTCGCTATGCGTCCAATTGATAAAGGCATTGCTGATCACGTCAGAGTTAGGAATGATGACTGACTCATTATCAAAGGTTTGCACCGTCAGGGCGCGCATCCCGATTCCGGTCACTTCGCCCAGATGGTTGCCTACCTGAACAATATCGCCGCTGCGCAACGGTCGTTCGATCAATAACAGCAGGCCGCTGATGAAATTATTGGCCAGGCTTTGCATTCCCAGACCGATGCCCACGCCCACCGCGCCGGCAAAGACGGCTAGCGTTGTGAGGTCAATCCCGACCAGACGCAGGATGATTAAAAAACCGATGAGCACCACGGTGTACTGGGTAAACACCGACAGGCTATGCCGAATACCCAAATCACTGATCTGCGAAAGAATCCAGCGATAGCTGATAGCCCGGCTCCACTGACCTAGCCAGATTACGACGGCCAGCATCGTAATGGTGACTAAAATTCGCCAACTGGTGATTTCTGCACCACCCAAGGTCAGCAAGGGTCGCTCCAGGAAGGCCCAAATCGCCACGATCACCGCCGATTCACCGGTCCAACCGTAGGCGCGGAATAAAATGGCGCACGTCCCCAGCAATAACAGCAGGTTCGCAATTCGGTGCAGCGGGGTAATGACGTCCTGAGTCCACAACAGGCCGTAGCCGGAATGCGCGACCGCGAAGTTTTTCAAGGCGACGATCAGATCGTTCAACACACTGCGCACCAACAACCAGCCCACCGAAATGGCGATGAAGATCAACAATCCGCCCGCAACCAGCCAGGCCAGTTGCAGATAGCCCAGCAGACCGAGCAGCGCCGCGCCCAGCAGCGACAGTGGCAAGAGCAGGCTGCCCAGGCGCAGCACAGCAAACCAGAGACGCTCTCCATAATGGACGCTGAGTTGTTCCATGACCAACCGGCGAATACGCAAGGCCGGGATGGACACCCAGAACCAGTACAGCATAAAGAAACGGTCGAAGACACTGATAACGCTCTCGGACAAATCGCTCAGGTGCGCCAGAATCACCAGCACTACCAGGACGCCGCCGCCAATCAGTGTCCAGAACCACTGGCGATAGAGAGGCAATTGCTGTTGTTCGGCTGGCAGCTTAGGCGAGGCCAGCAGCAGCCAGGCTAGACTGATGGGCAACCGGATGCCGACCCAGGCCAGCGCCAGCGTTATCAGAATGCCCCGCCCCGGTTGTGGCGCATCGACTATCCATAACAGCAATAGCAACGCGGCGGCTCCGCTGATCCCCAGTAGATTAGCTCGCGCCATCAGCAGCACGGCGTTGATCAATTGTCGGATAAAACTATCGCCGGGTTGATGCTCGCCAAAATAGCGCCAAGCCCGGCGCAGACCCCGCTGCACCACCAGGAACAGCCAAATCAGCAAGCCCTCTAACGCCACCAGCGCCAGCCATTGCCAGTGCAGCGCTTCCTGTAGGGCATTGACCGTCGCTTCCATGCTCAGCCACACTTGGTGCAACAGGGTGGAGGGCGCGGTGGCCAAGCCTTGGGCGAGCTGCTGCCATGCCTCAGCCGTGCCGGGGTAGGGTTTGCGGGTCAGCAAATCCCGTTGAAGCCGCTGCTGATACCGCTCATTGAGCGGTACAGCAATGTTCTGGATTTGCAGCAATTGATCCTGGGTCTGTCCCAGCCGTTGATTTATTTCCGCCAGCAGTCGGTCAATCAGTTGCAATTCCTCATCGCGCAACCGGCCATGGAGGCCCGTCAGTTTGTCGCGACGCTCAATCAGTTGGCGCTGTTGTTCGTAGAGCGTCGTGCGTTGTTTCAGCAGTGTTTCATCCCGTTGCAGTTTCTCCCGCAATTCCGAAGCCAGATCCAGACCTTGCTGGAATTCACCAGCGCTGGCGGCAACATTTTGCAAAACCTCCCGCAAGCGCGCTACCGTAGCGGCGCTCTCCGCCAACTGCCGGTCAAGACTGAGCAGATTGATTTGCTCATCGACAGTGCGCAGCTCGGTTTCCAGCCGTTGCCAGGCTGCTAGCGACAACGCTCCACGTTCCTGAGCCAGGCGCTGTTTCAGGGCGCTGGCGCGGTTTTGCAAAGTGGCCTGATCCGTTTGCAGCCGGGTGACCAGTTCAGCCTGGGCGTCCAGCCGCACCTGCTCCTGGCGCTGTCGATAAGCGCTGTCGATCCGTTCCTGCCATTGTGTCGCCAGAGTCAGCCGTAGCTTAGCGACCTCACCCTGAGCGCGCAGGTTGCCCAGATTGAAGGATTCCAGTTCCAGTTCAGCGCGCTGCTGATCCAGCATTTTACTGGCCTGTTCCAATTGCACCGCACGATCCGTCGCACCCTCCGCAGCGCCCTTGGCCGGATTTTTCAATAGCTGTTCTCGCCCCTCCAGCTCAGCGATGGTTTTGCGCAATTCCTGAATACGGCGTTCGGCGTTACTGAACTCGGTTGCGGTGGTTTCCTGATGCAGGAGCGCCGATTTCACATCCACCCCGGCTTGCTCCACCAACGCCGCATCGATCTGTTCCGGACTCAGACTTTCCAGTTGCCGGGGCAGGTTGGCGAGTTGGGTTTGCAGTTCCTGGCGCGAGCGTTCAATGGTCTCTTTCTCCTGATCCAGCGCCTGATGACGAACCGTTTGCGGGTCAATAGCCTTGGCCGGTTCCATTGAAGTTGCGACCGGCGCGGTTGGCTGGGCGTTCACCACCGGTAGGGGAATGAGCAGCAACAGCAGCAGGGTGAGGCAGCGATACAACGTCACAACGGGTGCGTCTCCGGGAGGAAGCCGCGCTCACGGTACTGTTTGAACCGTTCCCGCGCTTGGGCCCGCAGGTCGGGATGGGCGTCCACCAGTTCCACGACCCGCTCGTAACGCTCAAATCCGTCGGGCAGGGTGTCGGTGAAGTTGATCAGCACCTGGGCGCTCACTTCCGCCGGTGAGGCGACGCCGATCAACACCGGAGATCCCTCCGCACTGGTCAGCGGATAGCGCTCGTGCGGGACAAAGCTGTCCTGACGGAATGTCCAGAGCAAATCATCGAGCGCTGCCGCGCGCGCTTCGGAAGACGTGGCGATGTAAACGGTATGGCCGAGGCTATAGGCTTTATCCGCCAACCGGCAGGCCAACAGCGCCCGGCTGTTTTCTCGTTGATCGGACAGGACGTAGAAATCAATGCGTGGCGCCGTCATGAATCGTCCCGACTTTCCTCAGTTGCCCGATCCAGCAGATACTGGGTCAGCAACGGCACTGGTCGGCCCGTCGCACCTTTGGCTTTGCCAGTTTTCCAGGCAGTGCCGGCGATATCCAGATGCGCCCAGTGAAATTTTTTCGCGAAGCGCGACAGGAAGCAGGCGGCGATGATCGCTCCGCCATCGCGGTTCGTAGCGATATTGGCCATGTCGGCAAAGTTGCTGTCCAGCGCCTCCTGATAATCGTCCCACAGCGGCAATTCCCAAACGCGGTCACTGGCAACGTGAGCGGCGGTTTGCAGGGCGTGGGTGAGAGGTGGATGGTTGCTGAACAGGCCATGCGGATAACGGCCCAAGGCGATGATGCAGGCGCCGGTCAGGGTAGCGATGTCGATCACCGCCGCCGGTTCGTCACGTTCGGCATAAGTCAATGCATCACACAGGATCAGCCGGCCCTCGGCGTCGGTATTGAGAATCTCCACCGTTTGACCCGACAGACTGGTTACGATATCGCCCGGTCGGGTAGCTCGCCCACCCGGCATGTTCTCGACCGCAGCGATCAGACCGGTCACGTTCAACGGCAATTGCAATTCCGCACAGGCCCGCAGTGTCCCCAGCACGCTGGCTGCTCCACACATATCGTATTTCATCTCGTCCATGCCCTCACCGGGTTTGAGCGAGATGCCGCCAGTGTCGAAGGTGACGCCCTTACCAATCAGCAGGTATGGTTTCTGCGCCGCCGGTCCTTGGCGATAATCGAGTCGAATCAGCTTGGCGGGTTGGGCGCTGCCCCGGCTCACCGCCAGCAGCGTATTCATCCCCATTTGCTCCATCTCGGCTTCTTCCAGAATTTGCGCGTGCAGCGTCGGAAATTCTCCGGCCAGCGCCTGTGCCTGTTCGGCCAGCCAGGTTGGAGTGCAGAGATTAGGGGGCATATTGCCCAAATCCTTGGTGAGTTTGACGCCAGCAGCGATAGCAGTACCCTCGCGCACGCTCTGTTCAGCGCCCGGCAGATCGCGCCGGTTGGGGGTGCTGAGGATAATCCGGCGCAGGGGTCGGCGCGGCGTATCCTTCTTGCTCTTGAGTGTGTCAAACCGGTACAGCGCTTCCTCGACTGCCTCGATGGTTTGGCGAATTTTCCAGCCGAGATCACGGCCTTTGACGGTGAGATCCGTCAGATAGATCATCGCTTCGGTGGCGCCGGTTTCATTCAGCGTCGCGGCGGTATGCGTGAGAATCTGGCGGAAGCGGCGGTCATCGACCTCGCGTTCCCGACCGCAACCCACCAGCAGCAACCGTTCGCACAGCGCCTCGGGGATGTTGAACAGCAGCAGCGACTGGCCGGACTTGCCTTCCAGATCGCCCCGACGTAGCAGGTTGCCGAGATAACCACCACAGGCTTTATCAAACTGCTCGGCGGAAGGGGTCAGCCGCCGGGATTCGTACACGCCCAGCACCAGGCAGGCGGTTCGCTGTTTTTCGGGATGGCCGCTTTTGACGGTGAATTCCATAGGTAGGCTACCCCCGGTTTTATTGGGTGTTGGTTTGGATTAGGCACATTGGAGTTTGAGGAGTTTAGCCGGAAATCGCACTGCTGCATCAACTAGGATATCTTATTTCTTAAAATTCATATTTTTAAAATGAAAGTATCAAGTTATGAATTGATAAAGTGGGGTGCCGACTGAGTTCGCATTTTGCCGCCAAAAGGGCCTCTATACCGGGTTGATTAAACCGTCATTGGTACTGTGGCCGCCTAGCCAAGGGGGCTATAAGAAATTTATAGTTACAACTTCTAATTTTACTATGCTAGGGAATATTGACATATGAACAGAATGTTCAGAGGTGTGGCGCTGATGAGCGGATGGTTACTGGCTATGGCGCCTGTACCGGTTCTTGCCCAATCCGGGTTGGATGAGGTCATTGATGAGATGCGCCGACAAGCCATCCAGCAGGCTGGGCCGGATCGCCTGGGAGCGGGTTATGCCGCCATGATGAACTTCGCCGCCACGCCCGATATTTCCTCCGCTACATACTATATTGATGGTGGCTCAGGCGCTGATGATCCCACGCTCAATGTTTACAAAATTCCATTGCGGCATGAGTTCACACTGGAGGGGCGGGATTGGAAGCCGTTTGTGCAAGCCAGCTTCGGCTATCTGGACTACGAAGCCAAATTCGATTTCCTGCCCCAGGAATCGATCAAGGCCGATTGGAAATCCTACGGCGGATTGCTAGGACTGGGGGTCAACATGCCGCTCAGCGATGATCTGGATTTCGTACCGGCGCTTGATCTTGGACTGGTGCGGCTGGAAAGCAGCGCCGATTATCGGGGACCCGTCGCCGAAGCGATTCTCAAGCCGGCTCTGGAAGGCGTGGTCTTTGATTGGGACGCGAATGCTTATCTGGTCGGGGCGACGCTGGGTCTGGATTACCGCCATGCTTTCGAGACTTGGACGGTCGAAGGCCGAACGCGGTTGACCTATAGCCACTTTGACACCTATGACAGTTCCAGCCCGCAGGTTGAATTCGACGCCAACATCGCGACCTTCACCCTGCAAGTTGATGTAATCAAACCGATTGATGCGCAAATCGGCGGTTATCCGCTGGCGCTGGTCGGCCATTTCGGCAACACCACGTTTATCGGCGATAACCGTGATGCGTTGGGTTTCGACACCTTTTTCGAGGCCGGTCTCGCCCTTGAAACCGACATCTCCCAAAACGACTGGCCGGTGAAAAAACTGCGTCTGGGCGCGATGGGCATCTTCGGCGCGGATGTTACCGGCTGGAGCGCAATTTTCAGTTACCGATTCTAAGAAGTTGTACCACCCCCAATCCACTATCAGAGGAAAAGCTGGAATGAACAAGCGACTGAAGAGCGGTTTGAGCCTGGCGATTGCTGCTGTCCTGGCCTCACCCACGGCCTTCGCCTACGACCAAACCGATGCCATCGAAGACTGCCAGGATAAAATCTTCGACGATTCCCAGTACTCCAGATACGCCGATGCCCATGGCGCGACCGCCCAAGAGACGGGTCGCAATTCCTACAAGGTGTCGGGTCTGGTCAAGGATCGGGACAAAAAAGACCATCGTTTCAACTGCCGGATTGATCACCGCGAGGTGGTGAGCTGGAACGTCAGTCCGGAACAGATTTCGGATTCCGACAAAAAGACGGCGGCGGCCATCGGTGCCGGCGTCCTCGGTCTGGCCATCCTCGCCGCTGCGGTGAGTGGCGATAAGGATCATGATAATAAGCGTGGCTCCTATGAAAAGGGCGAGAACTCCCCGTTCGACGACATGCGCTACCTCAAGCAGGAATGCACCAACGAAGTGCGTCGCCATCTGGATCGAGATCACGGCCCAGTTCGCGATCTGGAACTGACTCATCCGCATTTACATGACCGCACCCTGACCGGCAACGGCCGGGTTTCCTTCGAGCGCGGCGGTCACCGGGAACTGTCCTTCACCTGCGATTTCGACCGTCGCGGCCAGGTTCAGGACGGACACTACAGCTATGTGGGTGGCGGCGGCGATGACCGTGTGGGACGCGGTGGCGAAGGAGCGCCGCCGGCCGGCACCGCCCGTCCCAGGATCCCGCTTCTAAACGCCACCTGTCCTGGCGGCATCGAGGTGCATGCCGATGAGGGAGGTCCGGTTTTCTTCAACGGCAAGGAAACCCAGCTCAAAAAGTTCAACGACAACTACTTCGAAGCCAAGGGATCTGACATCACCCTCTCCATCACCATCAATCCCGACGGTTCAGCAAGCCTGTCTTACACGGGCAAGGGTCGCGCCAACGGCATTTGCACGATCTCGAACTGAGTCCATGCACGAGCGGTAGGCCGAGCGCTTCCGCCACGGTCTGCCGCCCTCGTCATCCCCACCGGAGAGTCTTATGCGCCGTTTCCGTCTGTCTCCAGCTCTGGCGAGTCGCCTGCTGGCCGGATTCGGTTTCGGCTTGGAGTGGACACTATGAACTATCATCAGATCCTCGCATTGATCGCAGTACTCACCGGAAATGCGGGCGATGACTTCGCAACGCTGAAATCCGGCGGAGCTGACCCAAAGGCGCCCATCGCGCAGATTTTGTGTCCGCGCCCCTTGCCGGCCAATGAGATCGAAGGAAAGACCGTGTTCTGCGGCACGGTGCAGGCGCCGGAAGACCATGCCAAGCCTGATGGCAAGAAGATTACCCTCCAGTTCTCGATCCTCAAATCCTGGTCGCAATATCCTGAACCCGATCCGCTGGTGTATCTGCAAGGCGGGCCTGGTGCGAGTGCGATCATCCAGATTCCGCTGTTGGCCCGTACCTTTGAACCCTGGCGCAAAACCCGCGACGTGGTGTTCTGGGACCAGCGTTCCGCCGGTCTCTCGGGCCAATCCGTGAAGTGCTTCAATGCGCTTGCTGTGAATGCGGCCAAGATTGCAAAAAAGGAACACACCACCACCGACATCACTGGTGCGAACAAGGACAGCAACACCATCAGCGACTGCCTGAAGGAAATCGAAGCAGCGGGCATCGACATTGCCAAATACAACACCTTCGAAAATGCCAAGGACGTGCACACCATTACCAAGGCGCTTGGCTATCCGACCTATAATCTCTACGGCATTTCCTACGGCACAAAGCTGGCGCTGGAAACCATGCGCGTGGCGCCAGAGGGCATTCGCTCGGTCATCATAGATGGCGTGGCCCCACCCTGGGTTAAACTTTATGAAACCCTCACGCTCAAGATTGGCGAAGCCATCGAGAACGTGGTGGTGCAATGCAAGGCCGATGAAAGCTGCAACAAGACCTACCCTGACCTGGACAAGGTGATCATCGAAACGCTGCACATGGCGAAAGCGGGCAAGGTCATGCATCAGGGAAAGCCCGTAGATACGCTCACCATTTTCCGCCCCTTTGATGAGCGCAACGAAAAATACGGCAACCTGTCGATGACGCCCTATATCCCCGCCTTCATCTATGAGCTTTACCGCGGCAAGGAGATGCCGACGGTAGACATGCTGGTGGGCAGGAACTTCGTCATGCCCATGCCGGGTGATGATGATGTGTCGGCAGCCTCAGCCTCGCTGCCGAAAGAGCAGCGCACGCTGCTTTCAACACTGGCTGACAATGCGGCGATTGCGCAACGGGTGCAGAAGTCGAATGAAAATGTGATGGAAGAGCTGCGGGATGCGGTGGACGTCAGCACCAACTACGGGCCTGTTGCCACATTGTTCGACAAGGAACTGGAAAAGGCATTGCTCGCGAAGAAGGCGAGTGACCCTGCCAGTGTCGAAAAAATCCTGACCGACTATGTTGCGCTCCAGACGACCCAGGCATCGAAGGAAGCATTGGCCGCCTTTGTCAAAGCCCATGTGGCGGGCGAGGCGCAGACCCGGCTTCTGGCGTTGGTCGACGGCATGAGTGCGGCAGAATTGTCCGCTTCCTTCGCCATCATCAAGCGCGATGCGGCCAAGTCGGAAGCAGATTTCTTCGGCAACATGTATCTATTCAACTATGCCTGCCAGGAAGACATGCCCTTCAACACCTATGAGGGCTACAAGACATATACAACCAACGCGAAGTACCCTTACATCGGCGATGCTTATGACCCGTTAGCCCAGATGGTGTTCGGCTCCTGCATGTCCTTCAAGCCGCAGCAGCGCAAGAACTGGCAAGTGCCCGTGGTCAGCGATATCCCGACCCTGTCCATCGGCGGTCTTTATGATTCCCAGACGCCTGCAAGCTGGGCCAAGGTGGCCGTGGAAAAACTGTCAAATGCACAGGTCTTCCTGATCCCAGAAGCTGGGCATGGTGCTGTCATCTACCAGCCTTGCGTGGCCGACATGGGCGTGGCCTTCATCAATAACCCGCAGCGCAAGCTGTCGGACGATTGCGCCAAGAGCATCAAGATCGACTGGCACATTCCCAATTGGGCAAAGGCAGCGAAGTGACGGCTGCTTGAATGACTGCACCATTGGCTGGAGAGGCGCACATGATGGAACATCCGAACCCGGATAAGCCCCTGTGGCTGCGTGTCCTGCAATTCCCGCTCGTCCGCTTGATCTTGCTCGGCCCGCTCCTGTTCCTGATGATGGGCATCAGCAACGG
>JBAQIQ010000384.1:0-1788 GCA_049288935.1 Candidatus Competibacteraceae bacterium | reverse complement strand
GCGGATCAAGCCGACTTCGGGCCGAGAAAGCCTGCGGCTTTCCGCCCTTCGCGGCTTATCCGCCGCCCCGTTAGCCGCCACGAGAGATACTGTGTTTCACCACCTTGAGAGTCACAATGAGAACTGCTGACGTCAGAACACTCGTTCGGGACATTCTGGAGACCATGCCTCAGCCCATTGGTCACAAGTTACGGATTTTCTACCAATGTCAAGGCCCATGAGCACCTGCCGGTTGCTGCTGACGAGTGGGCTTACGGGGACGTTTTAGAATCCCTAAGAGTTTGGCGTTAGCGGCCAGGTAGACCACGACATCGGTGGCTTCGCCCCGATGATGGGCTTGGGTAAAAAAATACAGACTGCGATAGACCATCTCCAGGGAGACATTGGCAAAGGGCTGTTCCAGGGCTTCGGCCACGGCGTCGGTCAGGTCCACCAAGACGGCATAAAGCAGCCAGGTCGCCCACAGTTGCAGTTCCACGGCGTTCTGGGCGCCACACCAGAAATAGGTCAGTCCCAGCAGCCGTTTCACGATCGCGTAGGCGTCCTCAATCCGCCACCGTTGCCCGTAGAGGGCCACGATATACTCGACGGGGAGGCGTTGTGGGTCGCGTTCATTGGTCAGGTAGCGATACCACACCCCGTGGTACCAGACCTCAATCAGGCGCACCGGTTGGCGATCGGCACCGCGCCCGATCCAGACGAGCAGATCATGGACCCGATCGCGGTGCTGCAGGGCTGTCTCGAGCCGATAAGCCAAGTGACTCTTGGCCCGGGTGATGAAAGTGACCTGCGCTTGGGTCAGTGGCAGAAACACCGTGAAGTTGGTGTACCCCAAGTCAAACAGGAGTCACGCCCCAGCCGGGAGCGCCGCGAGAATCTGCGGCCAACAGCGCTGGTCGTTAGCGTTGGGATCAGGTTCGTACCAGAGCTTGCACGGTAACCGCGCGGCCAGATCGAGCAAGGCAGTCATGCGGCCAGCGAGGGGGTGGGTGGGCAGCTCGCGCAGTAACCCCACCTTCCGGATCAGGGCATCCAGGGTGGAGCCATCACAAATCAGGAGGCGGGTGTAGTGGGTGCGTGCCCAGGCGATGACCGCTGGGACGGGACGCTCACGGGCGTGCCAGCGGGCGTGGAAGACCGGCAGGAGGTGACGCAACAGGCGTAGAAACAACTCGGCCGGCAGGGTGCGCAACCGTTGGTCGAGGGCCTGTTGACTGAGCTTCCGCAGGGGTGGTACCCAGAGCAGCGTTTCCGTGCGGACTATCCGTACCCACTCGCTGACTCCACTGCACTGCCGCCAAATCAGACTGAGGACCAAGGCGACCATGACCGGCAAGGTGAGGAGGCGTTCGCGCAACCCCAACCGGTGATAGTGGCTCACCCGTTGGAGGGTCGCCGGGTGAATCACCTCGGTCAGCCGCGCCGTGATCTGTGCATCGGGCGGGGCGCTGAGCGGGCGTTTGGTCCGGTCGCGCTGGACTGCGCGGGTGTGGCGCACGGAACTCGCTTTTTTCTTCGCGGTGGTGGACATCAGCAGGAAGCGTTACTCAGCAAAGGAATGATCCTACCCCCGGGATCAGGTTAAGCTGGGGCTTGACAAGGCGAGAAAAAGCTTAACTTGTAACCAACGGGCTAACATTAGACATTATCAGAAACAATAAGTTTCATACAAATGACTATTCACTTTTCAATTAGATTTAGCTCAATCCAGATCATGAAAAGATAATGGCTATGGCGCGATTAGTTTCTTTGGTGATCCCGCATTTTTTATCGACTCATGAACATGAG
>JBAQIQ010000383.1:0-31511 GCA_049288935.1 Candidatus Competibacteraceae bacterium | reverse complement strand
GGCCTGGGGTGCGCGGTACACTGTCCCGCCGGGCTAAGGCGGCTTGCCGTAGCGGGCCGGTTAGCTCGAACGTTCGTCGGCGCTGCGCTGCCGTCGAACCCTCGTTGGAGCGTCACCCCTACGGAGCGACTTCGTCGTCCCGTACTCGCGTTCCCGCCGCCCATGATGACTCGCGGAACTTCACCGTTCCTCGGTCGGGCGGCAGGCCCGCTCCGTGCGGGATGACGCTCAACTCGCGCCCCGTTATGCCCCGGAGTGTTGGGAGCCAGAATCAGCTATTTGGAGAATGGATATGCCACAAAGTCGAATCTTCACCGAACGGCAATTTGGAAGACTCATCGAGCGTCTTTACCCAGAGAAACTTAGAGGATTTTCGGGTTGGCAATACGAACTGACTATCATCTACACGCACGGTAAAGACGCCAATTGGGTGTTCCATCGGGGTGGTAGTTCTGTAGCTGCTGGTGTTGTGAGTGATGCGTTCCGCGATGAGAAGCGCAAGATTCTGGTCGGTGCAGCCGTCCTGGATGTCAAGCAGATTGTGACAGGCGCGATGCAGTCGAATAGCCTGCGCATATTGCCCTCCTCTCCAGGGAGGGACCAAGTAGTCCTGTCATCACAGCCTCCTTCTCTAGCTCTAGCAAAGTGTACGTACGAAGTGTTGGTTACTCTAGCACATGAATTCTTTCACATGGTTCAATATTGGGGTGATGGGAATATGAAGCTGTCCAATCAGCAATACACGAGCAAGTTCTCGCAGCTTCGAGAGCAAGCCAAACGCGATAATCCGCACTGGAGCGAGGAAAGGACCGCTGCAGAAGCGCATGCTCGGCATCCTTCGGAAAAAGAGGCGGAGCAAATGGCTCAACAGCAGATTCGGCTCTTCAAAGCGGAAATCGACCGCAGAGAATGGGATAAATACATTCCTGTTCAGGATATTGAATGGTACGTTAAACGTAAGCCTTGAGGTAACTTGGATGCCTAACTGGGCGCTGCGCCCGACTGTGCTACGCACGGCGGGTGAGCTGATTCGTTAGGCCATCAACACATAGGAAAACATCACGAATGCACTTTCGACAACTCTGTATTAATCGATGCTCAATTTTTGCCATCTTTTCTCTTGTTATGCTGCTCCAAGGCTGCACATTGATTCGGGCAGCCTATGTCTACACCCACTCCCCTGATAACCTTGCCAAGGCTTCGGCGACTTTTCCGATCTATGCAGAAAAGGGGGCTGAGTCGATAGCTAATGAGATCTCAGCAGCTTTGCTTGCAACGATCCAGCATATTGAAGCAACGCATGGCGGAAAATTGAGCTCTCTTCCGCCCATCGTTATTTGTGCCACCGAAGCCTGCTATGAGCACTATGCAGCCATACCCGCTTCCGCTGGCGAAACTTTGCGGGGCAAGAGAATATCCATAAACGGTGCGAAAATCATCAAGCCAAAAAGGGATGCCGTTCAGATTTTCACGCATGAACTGTCCCACTTCTATTGGTACTCACAAGGTGTTGTCTTCCAGCCTCGTTGGTTTGAAGAAGGCATGGGCGTATGGGTGTCGAACGGTGGCGGGGCAGAAAACGTCAGTATTCAAACTGCGGAGCAAGCCATTCGATCGGGAACAACCATCCACCCAACCCTTAGTTCAGGTTTTTGGAACTACCTGACACAACCCCCGTTGCCACCTGAAAACAACTGGCATATGTATTACAGGCAAGCGGGAATGTTTGTCCAGTATTTGCACGACAATGACCCGATGGCGTTTGCCCATCTGCTTGAGGCGCTGAGAAACGCCAAAGACTTGCAACAAGCGTGGTCAATTGCATACAAGAGAAATGTGGGTGAAATGTGGTTACAGTTTGTCAAGGAAATTCAAATCAGAAACACCTGACAAAATAGGCGGAATAGTTGTTGCTAGTGGGCTGACGCAGAAGTTTTGATCGGCGCCGATGGACCAGCCCTTTTAATGTCATTCAATATATTGACTAATAACAATAATCTCCATGCGGACGAAACCGCTGGGCCGGAAAGGGCCAACCGCTCTGGCTGTGAGTCTTCCTTTCGGTGACCGTGACGCTGTCCTCCGTTGCTGGACGCGGCAAGGAACTGGTCGAGAACGTCTTGGACGGTTTTACCGGCTGGCTGATGAGCGATGGCTGGATCGCCTACCGTCACTATCCCCGCCGGCTACGCTGCTGGGCGCACCTGATCCGTAAGGCCCGTGGCCTGGCGCAGAGTTGCGATCGAAAGGCCCGCTTTTTTTGGCCAGCAGGTGTTGAAGACCTTGGAAGCCCTACCGTGCTGAGTCATCCCGAACTCCCGCTGACTAACAATGACACCGAGCGCGCCTTGCGTCACTGGGTCATCCTGCGCAAGCTCAGTTTAGGGACCCGTACCCCGGTCGGTTCCCGGGGGGTCGCCTTGCTCGCCAGCGTCATCGATACCTGCCGCCAGCGGGGGCCATGCCCCTTGGCGCTATCTGGAACGCGCCATCGCGGACCGCCGGGCTGACGGCCCCTCTCTCCTCTGCCCCAACCGGGGGAGTGAACGACTACCCCCAAACATTACAAGCGCTGGTGGCGGTGGCCGCTAGATGCGAACTGATTCAAGGACGCCCAAGATTATTTCCTCTCGCCATAAACTTGCTCCCGAGTAAAAACCCGCTCGGCAATCAGGGTACTATCGATATTGCCCCTGTTAATCAGAGCCACGGGTGTAATTACGGTTGGAACCTGAGCGAAGCCATTATCAATCATGGTAAATCGCACACCTTCCTGACTTGCTCCCCTAGCGATATCCAAAACCGACTTATCGGGATGCCGGGCAATTTGCACCGCGATTTCAGCCGCCTTAATCGCCAGTGGCTGAATCTTCTTCCAGATTTCGACGGTCTGCTTGGCCTGAGCAATGTATTGCACATTCTTTAAATCGGCGTCTGATCCGGCGACAAACACTTTTTCCGCATCCGCCAGCTTTTCCAGATCCAGCGCCGCAATGACTCCACTGGCCAGCCCACTGTTGTTACAGGCAAAAGCGTCAATCCGGTTATTGTGTTTCAATAGCAAGTTACTAGCAGTTTCGGCGGCGCGGTCCGGCGACCAGTCCACATGCGATATTTGCGCAACCAGCTTGAGTCCGGGATTCCTTTGCACCGCCTCCAGAACGCCCTGGCTCATAGCCGCTGCATTGGAGTCGCCCGGTTGCCCCATAATCAGCGCCACACTACCTTCCACCTTCCCGCGTTTCTCCCGGAACCATTGCACCATCGCCTCTCCCTGCAATTGGCCGACTGCCCAGCTATCCTGCATCACCATGGCGTCCAGGGGGCCATTGGTCAGCAGTCGGTCATAACCAATCACCTTGACCCCTTTTTTGTTCGCCAGGCGCACCAGTGCACCGGCTGTGCCGGTGTTGACCGGCTGCAGCACGATCACCTGACACCCTTCATCCAGCATTTGCTCAAATTGCTGTAGTTGCGTCAGTTCGTTGTTACCGCTAGCGTCGAACATGACTTTTGCACCCAGCGACTCGGCATGAGCGATAAACCCGGCCTTGTCGGTTTGATACCGATCTTCCTGCACGGTACTGAGCAAAAAGCCAATTTTCACCACCTGTTCCGCCACGGCAACAGACTGGAAAATCGGCGACGCCATGATCAAAACGATCAATCCGATGGCTTGGGCTACGAAAAAAAACCAGTTTGGCTTTATAAAAAATGGCTTTGACATGTTCGTGGTATCCCTTGGGTAAAATTGACGACCCCCGTTTGATAGCCGGGCCTGTATTCACTACTTACCCCTTGATCAATGCTTACCCCCGCTTCTTCTTGCTTAACACATCAAACCATACCGCCAGGATGATGATGAGTCCCTTAATAATGAGTTGGTAGAACGTGGGCACCTCCAGCAAACTCATGCCATTATTCAGCACGCTGATGATGAACGCCCCGATCACTGTACCCAGGATTGTGCCTACACCGCCGGAGAAACTGGTTCCACCGATAATCACCGCTGAAATCGCGTCAAGCTCGAACATATTGCCCAAATTCGGGGAAGCGCCATTCAGCCGCGACGCCAGAATAATGCCTGCCAAAGCCGCCAGTGTGGTAATGATGCAATAAATGCTGATCTTCATCCGGTAAATACTGATTCCAGATAGCCGTGCCGCTTCCTCATTACCCCCCATGGCGTAAATTCTGCGCCCGAACTTGGTATGCTGGAGTGTGAAAATCCCGATAAATGCGATAACCGCAAAAATCACGACCGGATAGGGTATGCCACGATAAGCGAATGCATAGAGGGAGAGTCCACCCGCCAACAGGGTGACTACCACTGTGGTAATAACCTCCTGCCGTTTGACCGCGACGCCGTATTGCTGTTTCTGTTTGATATCGCGAAATTGCGAGAAGAGCAGGAAACCAACAATCACCAAAATGATGCCGGTGGAAATCGTCACAGAGAAAAAGCCACCGCCGATCTCGCCGAAGGTCAGATCGGTCACGGGTACGGAACCACCATCGGAAAGGGTCAAAGCCACACCTCGGGCAATGGTCATCATGCCCAAGGTAATAATAAAGGGCGGAATATTATAATGCGCGATCCAGAAACCGTTCCAAAGCCCAACCAGGAAGCCGGTCAAAAATAAAGTAATGAGAATCGCCGCCCAGACATTGACACCCGATTGCATCAGGAGAGTCACAACAATTGCGGATAATCCAACAATTGAACCCACCGACAAATCAATGCCGTTAATGATAATGACTAGGGTCATGCCAACCGCAATAATACCGACAATAGTTGTTTGCCGGGCTAGATTAGTCAGGTTTCTCGGTGTTAAAAAGGCATCATCCCAAAAGCTGAAGATGATCATCAATACGACCAGAGCGACCAGTGTTCCATTGTCTTTCAAAAACTTAAAAAAGGTCCGCATGCCCTCGCTATGCAGAAAACCCATCGCCTGCTCACTGTTTGGCGTCATATTTGCCATGTCATTATCCCCCTTTTTTCCGGCTGCCGGTAGCGTATGCCATAATCAATTCTTTAGTCGCTTCGTTACGCGCCAATTCTGCGACAATTTCCCCTTCGCACATCACCAGGATGCGGTCGCTGATCCCCATGACTTCCGGGAGTTCAGAGGAAATAATGATTACCGTCACTCCATCTTCAACCAACTTATTTAACAGGTTATAAATTTCGACCTTCGCACCCACATCGATGCCGCGCGTGGGTTCGTCGAGAATCAGGACAGTCGGTTTGGTGTTGAGCCATTTGGCTAAAATCACCTTTTGCTGATTACCACCGCTCAGGGTATCAATGTTCACGTCCAGTCCTGGCGTCTTGATCGCCAGTCGCTTTACATAATCTTGGGCCAGACCTCGCTCCTTAGCCTCATTGATGATTCCCAGCAGATTAGTGACGGTCTCCAGCGAGCTGATCATCATATTCTGGATGATGCTTTGTCCCAGGATCAGGCCGATACGCTTGCGGTCCTCAGTCACCAGGCCAATGCCCTTTTCAATAGCGTCGTGGGGAGAACGGAAATGCATCAGTTGGTTGTGCAGATAGATTTCGCCTCGGGCTGGCCCCGGCGGTGCACCAAAAATACCCGAGACCAACTCGGTTCGCCCCGACCCCATTAGTCCGGAAAAACCAAGAATTTCGCCTTGATACGCACAGAACGACGCATTTTTGACTTTCTTCTGACCGGGCAGGTCCGGGTTGTCGATTTCAAAATTCCTGACTTCCAGAACCTTTTCGCCGCGTTGGCACTTCCCCTTGGGAAACATATCCTTGACATCGCGCCCGACCATGCGGCTGATCAGTTGGTCGAGCGTGATCTCGGCCATGGGCGTCACTTCACCGATGGTTCGGCCATCCCGCAACACCACGACACGATCCGCAATCTGCTGGAGTTCGTCCATCTTGTGTGAGATGTAGGACATGCACACGCCTTGGCGCTTCAACTTTCGGATGATTTCGAACAGCGCCGCAACTTCCTTATCGGTCAGGGCGGAGGTGGGCTCGTCGAATACCAGCACATCGGCTTTCTTGGACAAGGCCTTGGCAATTTCCACCATTTGTTGCTTCCCTACCGTCAAATCCCTGACCTTATCGGTCGGTTTGAAATCCTGGATGTTCAATTCATCCAGCAAGCGTTGTGTCTCCGCAAACAGCCGGCTCCAGTTGATCACGCCAAATGAATTGGTGATTTGGCGATCGAGAAAAATATTCTCGGCGACGGTCAATTCCGGGATCAGGTTCAATTCCTGATAGATGATTGCCACGCCCGACGCCTCCGCCTCCTTAGTGTTGTAAAACCGCTTTAATTCTCCTCGAAGATAAATATCTCCCTCGTAAGAAGGACAAGGCCAGACTCCGCTCAGGACTTTCATCAGCGTCGATTTACCCGCGCCGTTCTCGCCCATTAACGCCAAGACTTCTCCTGATCTGGCCTCGAAATTGACCTGATCCAAGGCGCGTACTCCGGGGAAGTCCTTGACGATATTTTTCATTTCCAAGACGATTTCGCCCATTCAACTCACCGTCCTTTTTTCGTTCGAGAAAATTTCAATAAAAAAGCCCACCTCCAGACCTATCAGGTAGGTGGGCATTGGCCGGTCTCCTTACGTTGCGCGAGGCGGCTCGATCAAAATAACCGGTCAGGTCTTATTGCTTGCCATAGACCTGCTCCTTGGTATAAAGCTTTTCGGCAATAATCGTGGAATCCAGGTTATCCTTGGTGATCGGCACAATCTCAGTGACCACGGTCGGGACATCGACCGCGCCATTATTAACCGTTTTATCGATTTTAACGAGATCAGCGGGCTTCTTATCAGGATTCTGGGCCAATTTAACCGCAATTTCCGCAGCCGTTTCGGCAAGAGGCTTGACCTTTTTCCAAATTTCGACGGTTTGCTTGCCCTGCGCCACATACTGGATGTTGGACAGGTCAGCATCGGAACCGGCCACGAATACCTTGTCGGTACTGGCGAGTCCCTGCGCGCTAAGCGCCGCGACCACGCCTCGGGCCATACCGCTGTTGTTGCAAATGAACGCATCGACCTGATTCTTGTATTTGGTCAAGGCATTTTCCGTCGTCGCCATCGCCTTGTCGGTGGACCAGCCTTCATGGGATTGTTCCACCACCAGCTTCAAGCCAGGGTTTTTCTTGATGAGTTCCAGCGCACCACTGCTCATGGCCACCGCATTGGAATCGCCCGGCTGTCCCATGATCAGCGCTACGTTGCCTTCGATTTTACCTTTATGTTTCTGGAACCAGTTCAACATAGCCTCGCCCTGGAGCTTGCCGACCGCCCAGCTATCCTGCATCACCATGATATCGAGTGGGCCGTTAACCAACATTGAGTCGTAGCCGACGACTTTCACGCCCTCTTCATTCGCCGTCTTGACCATTTTACCCGCCGTCCCGGTGTTCACCGGTTGCAGCACGATCACCTTGCAACCTTTAGCCAGCATGTTTTCAAGCTTGGCCAATTGCGCTTGTTCGTCATTATTCGCCGAATCAAAAACCACTTCAGCGCCCAGCGATTGCGCCTTCGCCGTAAAGTCAGCTTTGTCATGCTGGTAGCGTTCTTCCTGCATGGTTTTTAATAGAAAGCAGACTTTGACTTTATCGGCGCCAAACGCACTATTACCCAAGGTCAACGCCACCATGGCGGACACAGCGAATAAGGTTTTAAGAGCTTTTTGAGTCATATAATCCTCCTACGGAATGATAACACGGCGCTATGTCACAAGAACAAGAGGCCGGGAATTGCTGGCGTTTTGCAACACTTAATTTTTCGGTGACCACAAACGGCTAGCCGACGTTTTTTGGTCTAACGGATACGGCTTATGATTGCTTGGATGCTTTAATTATAGATCCTCCCCTGGATTTTCCATGGATTGATATTGATTGGTAGCGCAGGAAATCCCGCACCCGTTTTCGGTCGGGCGCCGTCGAATCAGAACAAGATCTTCGTGCCAATGGACAACACGTTTTGGTCGCCGTAGAGAAGAGTGTCAGCGTTGCGGCCGAGGTATTCGGCCCACAGCAGGGTCCGCTTGCTGAAGTTGTACTGGTAACCAAGCCGATAGTTGTCGATGGTGTCCTCGCCGTCGATGCCGGTGTCGATCTGGCCGTAGGCGGCCCGGATCACGTTATTGCCGAAGGCATACTGGCCGACCAGCAGCCAGCTTTGGGCATCGTCGCCGGTGGCGAGCGGCACACCATTCACACGGATTTTGCGGTCAAAGTTCACGTCGGTGAGGTCGCCCTGCTCGTAGATCGCACCCACCAACCACTGATTGGCTTTGTAGCCCAGCCCAAGGCCCCAGTTTTCCATGTCGAAATCCATGATCCGATTTTGGCCGACGTCCACGTTGCTGTTGCCTTCCATCTTAACGTAAGTCAGACCGGCAAAATACGGCCCCTGGCTGTACTTGAGGTTGATGTTCCAGATGTCGACGCCGTCCGAGAATCCTTGCTGGGTGTTAATCCGGCCGTCCAGTACTAGCAAAGCTTCGGCGCTAAAGCCGCCAAAGCTCGGCGTCTGGTAGTCGATACTGTTGGCCAGGGTGCTCAGAGCGCCGTTGTCGTTGGTTTCTTCGGTAAGGCCGGAGCCCAGGTAGACCGTGCCATCGAACATCTTGGAGCTGTTGAAAATATCGGTGATGTTGAGGATCTTCCAGTACGGCGTGTCCTGGGTGCCCAGGGTCACCGCGCCGAACCCTCCGGCAAGGCCGACGAATTTCTGGTTGAGTCCCGAGAAATTGCCTCCCTCGGTCATGTCCACACTGAAGTCGTATTGATAGAAGGCGCTCAGGCCGCCCCCCAAATCCTCGCTGCCTTTGATCCCCAGCTTGGAACCGTTGTTGACCACGTCCCAGTAGGGATCGGGGTCGCGGGCGTTGTCAATGTAATCCACCGACACCTTGGCTTCGCCGTACAGAATCGTGTCGGCGTGAGCAGTGAAGGGGGCGACTAAGGCAGTCAGGGCGATCAGGGAGCGCAAGCTAGGGTTCATGGCGTGAAATCCTCAAGGGGTAAGCCTGGATGGGGCTAATCATTTAATCGTTTTCTCTGATTTTTTTTCTGATATTGAGCGGTTATTGCCGCAACTTTATCGACTTTATTTGTAATCGATTACAAAATAATTGTCAACAGGGTTGATTAAAAAATTATGATAATGCATGGAAAAAAATTCCAATGGATGAAACGGATTGTAATCGTTTACTAAATTTAGTTTTTGCGGATTTTTTTAACTTTCAGGACGGCTACTACGGGCTAAGAACTGTTCGGAACGCAGGTCCTGTGAATCGCGCAATTCCCGCAACCACAGCGCCCGCTCTGCTGGCGGCAATCGACCTATAGCCTCCACCGCCCGGTGGAATGCGGCGAAATCCCGCCCTCCCCGCTCAAACAGCGCCAGAAACGCCGGAACCTGCCGGTGATAAGTGCTAACACCCGCTAATTTAGCGTTGTTCAGATCGTGCGCAAACCAACGATCATAACCGGCATAACCACCCCAACGCTGCTTGAGGGCCTGATAACGCTCCCGCAATTCCGTGAAAATGCGTTGCTTGCCCGCCCGTTTCTCCGTCTCGCTCCAAGGAGAAGCGTAGACGGTTGCCAACTGCTCGCGGGCTTCCGCAGTCAACTGCAAAAACTGCTCGCGCCGCTGCACATCAACGACATACTCCTCCCGCACGCGCGCGCTACCCTGTTGCTCCAGCCAGCGCTTCGCACCCAACTGACCCACGGCGGTCGCATAAGCCTCATTGAACGCGGTATCGTGAGCAATGTAGAGTTGTTGATGGGCCAGTTCATGGAAAATCAATTCCGCCAGTCGCCCATCCGGCCAGCGAATGAAGGTATTGAGCAACGGATCGTCAAACCAGCCCAGCGTCGAATAGGCGGAGATATCGGCAACATAGGTATCATCGCCGCTGGCCTGTAACGCCTCGGCGAGTTGCTGAGCGGCTTCAGGATTAAAATAGCCGCGATAACTGAGGCAACCGACGACCAGGAAACACCACTGGCGCGGCTCCAGGCTTAATTCCGGCGCGGCGAATACATTTTTTACCACCCAGTGCCGCTGTAGATCGGCATAATGTTGATAGCTGCTGTTATCCGGCAACCCCAGCTCAGCACTGGCGAACGCACGGATCGCCTGCGCGATTTCCAGCCGCTGACGCAACGCTGCGGAGGTCGCCGGATCAGCCGCCACTTCCGCCACAGGCTGACGAGCCTGCCATAAAGCCCACTGTCCTGCCGCCGCTTGCCGGTAATAGGCCAGCTCGGTGCAACCGGACAGGGTCAGTGCGAGGCTGATGGTTAAAATTTTCCAAAACATTCGTCGTATCGCTGGTCAGCCGTCTAATGTTCATGGGTCAGTATGGATTGTACGCTGACAACTCCCGGCAATGATTTCATCCTCACTGTAAAACCTGATTGATGAGCGCACATCCCATGGAACTCTATCTTGTTGGCGGCGCAGTGCGCGACAGCCTGCTGGGCCGGCCAGTGACGGAACGTGACTGGGTGGTCGTAGGCGCGACCCCAAATGACCTGCTGGCGCGTGACTTCCGCCCGGTTGGCAAGGACTTTCCGGTGTTCCTGCACCCGGAAACCCACGAGGAATACGCCCTCGCCCGCACTGAACGCAAAACCGCGCCCGGTTATCACGGCTTCACTGTCTACACCGCGCCGGACGTGACTCTGGAAGAAGATCTGCGGCGCCGCGACCTGACCATCAACGCCATGGCGCGCGACCCGAAAGGACGGTTGATTGATCCTTATCACGGCGCCCGCGATCTTGAAGCCCGCTGGCTGCGCCATGTCTCACCCGCTTTCGCCGAAGACCCGGTACGCATTCTCCGCGTGGCCCGCTTCAGCGCTCGCTACGCGCCCTGGGGTTTCCGCATTGCGCCGGAAACGCTGGATTTGATGCGGCGCATGGTCGCCAGCGGTGAAGTCGATCATCTGGTGGCGGAACGGGTCTGGGCGGAAACTGTCCGCGCCCTGAGTGAACCGCAACCCACCCAGTTCATCGAAACCCTGCGCGACTGCGGGGCGCTGGCGCGGATTTTCCCGGAACTGGACCGGCTGTTCGGCGTCCCGCAATCCCCGGCCCACCATCCGGAAATCGATACGGGTCAACATACCCTGCTGGCGCTGACCCAAGCGGTGCGGCTGAACGCCGATGGGGTCACCCGCTTCGCCGTGCTGGTTCACGATCTGGGCAAGGGGACCACTCCGCCCGAGGAATGGCCGCGTCATCTGGGCCATGAGGAACGCGGCGCTGATTTGGTTCGGACCCTGGGCCAGCGCTTGCGGGTCCCCAACATGTACCGGGAACTAGGCGCATTAACCGCTCGCTACCACACGCACTGCCACCGGGCACTGGAATTGCGCCCCAAAACCCTGCTCAACACCGTGCAAGGACTGGACGCTCTGCGCAAGCCGCAGCGCTTCGAGCAGTTTCTGATCGCCTGCGAGGCCGATGCCCGGGGTCGATTGGGGCGGGAAGATCGCGACTATTCGCAGGCAACGCTGATGCGCCAGATTCACGCCGCAGTGGCGAGTCTTCAGGCGCGACCCCTGGTGGAACAGGGATTAACCGGGCTAGCGCTGGCCGATGCCTTGCGGCAAAGACGTCTGGCGGCGATTACCCAGGTTCGGCTAACCTTTAACGCCAGCCGTGATGCTCATGTAGACCGGCCCAGCGACCAACCCGGAGAGGAATAATCCATGCGAGTACCTGCCCCCATCTATCAGCTAAAAATCACTTTGATGGATGCAAAGCCGCCTATCTGGCGACGCATCCTGGTTTCCGCCAATGTCAAACTGGATATCTTTCACCTGATTCTCCAGGAGACAATGGGTTGGATGAACGAACACCTTCATCAATTCACTGCCCACGGAGCCAGCTACGGTCCCCGATTTAATGATTTGGGCGGTGAACTGGAATACGAAGACGAAGCCCGGTATCGATTGTCGCAACTGCTTAACCAGGAAAAAGATTCATTGAAGTACGAATATGACTTCGGCGATAGCTGGGAACATAAGATCACGCTGGAGAAAATTCTCCCCCATGACAACACGGTTCAAGTTCCCGTTTGCATCAAGGGAAAACGCAACGGTCCTCCCGAAGATTGCGGCGGCGTCTGGGGTTATGACCATCTGGTCGATATCCTAAGCAATCCCGGACACCCGGAATATCAGCACATGAGCGAATGGCTGGGTGGCGAATTCGATCCCGAACACTTTGACCTGGATGAAATCAACGCAGCCCTTCGCGCCTTTCATCCCAAGTCCTCAAAAAAGAAGTCCTCCGCGACCTAACCGCAATCCCCCCACAGCGCCTGAATCGCCGCCAGCGCTGCGACACTGGCCGTTTCCGTGCGCAGAATGCGCGGCCCCAGGCGTATACCGGTAAAGTCCGCCTCTCGCGCCCTGGATAATTCCACTGGACTCAATCCACCCTCAGAACCAATGAGCAGCGTGATCGCGCCGGATGGCGGTTGCAATTCACGTAATCCCTGCGCCGCCAGTGGATCGAGCAGCCATTTTACGCCCGCTCCTGCCATCCACTCCCCCAGCCAATCCATGAGCAGCAACGGCTCCCGCAATTCCGGCAACTGATTACGCCCGCACTGCTCGCAAGCGCCGATGACAATCCCCCGCCAGTGCTGAACCTTCCGTACCAGCCGCTCACCGCTCAGGCGCACCTCGCTGCGCTCGGTAAAAAGCGGCTGAATGACCGTAACTCCCAACTCAACCGCTTTCTGGAGGGTGTAATCCATTTTCTCGCTGCGTGAAATCCCCTGCGCCAGGATCACGCGCAATGGTGATTCCGCCGCACTGGGCAAAGCGTTCATCACTCGTACCCACGCTGCCCTTTTACTGATCTCGGTGAGCGTGGCAGTAAACGCCTGGCCCTGGCCATCAAACAGGATCAGCGGCGCGTTCAGCCCCAGCCGCAAGACCCGCACGGCGTGGTTGAAAGCGTTATCATCCAGCGACACAGTCGCGCCGGTCGTCAGAGGAACGGGAAGGTAAAATCGGGGAGTACGCATGTGGTTCATCCACCTGAAAAAACTTGCTAGCATGAGTACATGAGCCAACTCATGAGCCAACCTCTGATGCAACCGGATATTCGCTACTTGCCAACTGCGCTCTCCATATGAACAGCAAAGACCTCTATTTCCGGCTGCTCAGCTACGTCCGGCCCCATATGCGCATCTTCATTTTGTCGATGCTGGGCACCGCCGCTGCCGCCGCGACCGAGCCGATGATTCCAGCCCTGATCCAGCCGTTGCTAGACGGCAGCTTTGTCGAAAAAGACCCCCACACCATCCGCTTGATGCCCATCCTACTGGTGGCCGTATTCATCGTGCGCGGCGTTACCGGCTTCATCGGTTCCGTCGCGATGAACTGGATCGCGCACCGGGTGGTCATGGACCTGCGCAACGCCTTGTTCAATCGATTACTCACCTTGCCAACCCGCTATTTCGACGATCACTCCGCCGGCAATTTGCTGTCCCGCCTGACCTACGATGTCACTCAGGTCATGAACGCCACCACCCAAGCGCTGATCACCTTGGTTAAGGACGGACTGGCGGTCGTCGGTCTGCTGGGCTGGATGCTCTATCTCAACTGGCAATTATCGCTGATGGCGTTCCTGATCGTCCCCGGCATCGCCTTCATTGTCCGCACCGTCAGCCGGCGACTACGGCGACTGAGCCGGGATTTGCAGGAACTGATGGGTGATCTGACGCATGTGATCGACGAAGTCTTACAGGGCCACAAGGTCATCAAAATCTTCGGTGGCCAAGCCCACGAACGAGAGCGTTTCCACCGCGTCAACAACCGGGTTCGCCAGTTCAGCATGAAATTGGTCGCCGCCTCCGAAGCCAGCGGACCTCTGGTGCAACTGCTGACCGTCCTCGCCCTGGGTACGGTCATTTACTTCGCCTCTCTGCAATCCGCCGCTAACCAGATTACGGTCGGCGGTTTCGTTTCCCTGTTCGGAGCAATGGCCATGCTGTTGGCGCCGATCAAGCGCCTGACCAAGGTCAATGAACAGTTACAGCGCGGCCTGGCCGGGGCGGAAACCATCTTTGCCCTGCTGGACGAGCCCCCGGAACCGGATCGGGGCACGCAAACCCTTGGTCGCGCCCGGGGTGAGGTTCAGTTTCAAAACCTCACCCACCGCTACCGGGATGAAGGCGCAGAGATTATCCAGCGCCTTAATCTCGACGTGCGCCCGGGGGAAACCATCGCCCTGGTGGGTCCGTCGGGCAGTGGTAAAACCACGCTTATGGCCCTGCTGCCGCGCTTCTACGAAGCGGAATCCGGCGATATTTTTCTGGATGGCGTCCCCATCCGGGAACTGCGGCTGGCCGACCTGCGCGCCAACATCGCCTACGTTAGCCAGGAAATCGTACTGTTCAACGACACCATCGCCGCCAACATCGCCTACGGATCGGGGGTTTCAGCCACCGAAGCACAGATCATTCAAGCCGCCGAACACGCTCACGCCATGGACTTTATTCGCGAACTGCCCCAAGGCTTGCATACATTGATCGGTGAAAACGGGGCACGGCTGTCCGGCGGCCAACGTCAGCGCATCGCCATCGCCCGCGCCCTGTTGAAAAATGCCCCGATTCTCATTCTCGACGAAGCCACTTCGGCGCTGGACACCCAGTCCGAACGCAGGGTCCAGCAGGCGCTGGATACTCTCCGGCAAGGCCGTACTGCTTTCGTCATTGCTCATCGCCTGTCCACGATTGAAAACGCTGACCGCATTGTCGTCCTCGACCGGGGCTGCATCGTCGAAATCGGTCATCACGCTGCATTGTTGGCCCAAAACGGCCTTTACGCTAGCCTGTACCGGATGCAGGCGGATAGCCTCAACGCAACAAAGTTGCAAAATCAATAAAAATGATGTCAAATAAGCAACATCGTTCTTTCAACAGTCGCAAAATTTGGCGTAGTTCATCCACTCATCTTATGCGCAGCACTATCGACGTTTCCAGAAAATTGGCTCCGCTCTTACGCCAAGCCTTCCGGCAAGGTATCGAAGCGGCGAGTCGGGGCGAGGATCGTAATCCTTACGTCCCTAACAGTCATCTCCACCACGCCTGGATGGCGGGATGGGCCTCCTTGGCCCGCGCCTGGAACAATAACGACGATCTGCGCTGGGCTTAAACGCGCCGCTTGCTCCGCCCTGTCGGGAAGACCTTTTTGATCTATCCGTTTAATTCAGTGAGCATCCCGCCATGAACAAATCATTATTACTACTGTTAATCGGCAACCTGCTGAGCGCTGCGCCAGTGTGGGCCGATGGTGACTGGGATCGGGCCAAAACGGCCCACGAGCGCGGCGATTATGCGGCGGAATTGGCCATTGTCCGGCCACTAGCGGAGCGGGGATTCGCCTTCGCCCAGTTCAACTTGGGTGTACTGTACGACCAGGGTCATGGCGTGCCAATGGATGACCGCCAGGCGATAGAATGGTACCGCAAGGCGGCTGAACAGGGTCTGTCGCAGGCGCAGATCAATCTGGGCATCATGTACGAGGAAGGTGAGGGCGGGCCTCGGGATTATGTCCAGGCCTATTTCTGGTACGCGATGGCGGACAGCCAGGGCGACAGCCAGGGGCCACAGGCCAAGCAGGAAATTGCTGCAAAGATGACTCCAGCGCAGGTGGCGGAAGCCGAACAGAAAATCAAGGAATGGCGGGCGACGCACACTTTTACTGTCCCTCCCCAGCCGGCGCCCGAACCTCGGGCAGGCGACCAGTAAATTTATCGGCATGAAATTTGCTTAAATTTAGTCGAACGCAAAGCATCGGCGACGCCGTCTGAATCGTAGCGAAACAGCTATAGCCTGGACGGCCGCTGCCGATAACCTGATTACACCTTGAACAAAGATCAAGGTTCACGACTCGAGGAGATGGCCATGAACGGGAATAGCATTCAAAGCAAGGCGCTGGACCGGGCGAATAGCACCATGCGCATTGCAGATCGCATCGGCCTGCACGGCTACTCCATCCTGTCCTACGCCATCTTCGGAACGCAACACGCGCATGGTTGGAATTTCACCCGCAAGGGAGATATCGAGATCATTCGGGTCGAACCGGAGGCGTTAGAGGCGTTGTATCCACACCGCCCGTCGGTGTAGCTCGTTAACTCGCCGGCGTTAACCACTCCAGCCGGGTTTGACCTGGTTCGCCGGCTCGCAAGACCGCCAGCAGTTCCGGCAACAGCCGGTTGAGCGTTTCATCCAACTGCCAGGGCGGGTTGATCACGATCATCCCGCAGCCGTGCAAACCCACTGGCCGATCATAGGGCTGGAGTCCCAACTCCGCACACAGCATGGCTGGAATTCCCAACTCCTGCAAATTCCGCTGAAAGCGTAAGCTGGGCGCACGGTCGAGGATCGGATACCAAATCGCCGCCATCCCGGTCGCCCAGCGTTGGTGCATTGTCTGCACCGCTTGCACTAATCGATTAAATTCATTGTGAAGCTCAAAGGCCGGATCGATGAAAACCAGGCCGCGCCGCTCCGGAGGGGGCAGCAACGCTTTCAAGCTGGCGTAGCCATCGGCGTGGAGCGCTACCGCTTGCCGGTCGCCGGCGAATTCAGCCTTGAGTGCCGAATAGTCGCCAGGATGCAGTTCCGTCAACGTCAGCCGATCTTCCGGCCGTAGCAGATTGCGTATCAGGCGCGGCGATCCCGGATATTCACGCAAGGCGCCATGGGGGTTCAAAGCCCGTACCTGCTCCCGATACTCGCTCAGCTCCGACCCCAACTCTTGCCGATCCCATAACCGGCCAACGCCGCCCTGATATTCCCGATTCTTGCAAGCCGCTATGGAATACAGATCGTAGCGCCCAGCCCCGGCATGGGTGTCAAAAACCCGAAACGGTTTGTCCTTGCGTTGCAGGGCGCGGATGAGCTGAATCAGCAAAACATGTTTAAACACATCGGCGAAATTGCCGGCATGGAAGGCGTGGCGGTAACTCAGCATCAAGGTTCAATCCGCATATTGTCGCAGCCGCACTGGCCGCCGCCGGGCGCCCCACGTTCCCGGTTGCGCTTCGAACACTCCGGCGCAGGGCGTGCCACAGGCATTGCACCGACCTTCTTCGGTCAGATTCCAAACGCCGAGTGTGTACCAGTCACGGCCCATCAGCTTGTGGCCGCATTGATGGCAGTAGGTGCTATCGCCCTTCTCGTCGTGGACATTGCCCGTGTAGGCGTAGCGAATGCCGTTCTTCATAGCGATACGCCGCGCCCGGCTGAGAGTAGAAGGCGGCGTCGGTGAATGGTTCATCATCTTCCAGTCAGGATGAAAGGCGGTGAAATGAATCGGCACATCCGGCCCCAGGTTTTCCATCACCCACTGGGTCAGCGCTTCCAGTTCCGCATCGGAATCGTTTTCGCCGGGAATCAGCAGGGTGGTGATTTCAAACCAGACCTGGGTTTCCCGTTTGAGATAGATCAGGGTCTCCAACACCGGTTGCAGGTGACCACCACAGATTTTCCAGTAGAAATCTTCGGTGAACGCCTTGAGGTCGACATTGGCGGCATCCATGTAGTTGAAGAACTCGCGGCGCGGCTCATCGCATAGGTAGCCCGCAGTGACCGCAACCGACCGAATGCCATATTCCCGGCAGGCCATGGCGGTATCCATCGCGTATTCCATGAAAATGACCGGGTCATTATAGGTATAGGCCATGCTGCGGCAGCCCAGTTCGTGCGCGACCCGCGCCAATTTCGCCGGTGTGGCCTCATCCGCCAGAGTATCCATCTCGCGGGACTTGCTCATATCCCAGTTCTGACAAAACTTGCAGGCCAGATTGCACCCCGCAGTGCCGAAGGACAATACCGGCGTCCCCGGCAAAAAATGATTGAGTGGTTTCTTTTCGATAGGATCGATGCAGAATCCGCTGGAACGTCCGTAACTGGTCAGCATGATGCGGCCATCGTGGCAGCCGCGCACGAAACACAAGCCCTGCTGGCCTTCGTGCAGCTTGCAATAACGCGGGCAGACATCGCATTGCACGCGGCCATCGTCCAAGACGCGCCAATACTGGGTTGGAAAGAACTCGGGAATCGTAGAAGTAGGCATCGGTAGCGTGGTGGTTTTAATGGTCATGGTGGCCTCATCAGCAAAGGCTCTCGTCGTCGTTCCGTCATCAGAAACCTGACGGTTCATAAGGTTTGATCTTTTCCACTTCAATAGAGATCTATACTTTAGATGATAAGTTCGCCAATCATCCCTTGCGCTGATCATGGCGCTGGCAAACTGAACCGGGAGAGCGTCTTCATGCAAACTATACGCACACCCGCCGTCGCGGGCATGTTTTATCCGGCGAACGCCGCCGAACTGCGTTCACAAGTCAAAACCTTTCTCAACCAAGTCCACACGCCGGTAGCACCGCCACCCAAGGCGATTATTGCCCCGCACGCCGGCTATATTTATTCCGGCCCCGTTGCCGCCTTCGCCTACGCACGGTTGAAAGCGGCGCGCAACCTCATCACCCGCGTCGTGCTGTTGGGACCGAGCCACCGGGTGGGTTTCCGGGGTATCGCCATCAGCGCCATGGCGGCTTTTGCTACTCCGTTGGGTATGGTTGCCATAGACCAGGAGGCGGTCGAACAAGTTCGGCAATTGCCGGAGGTCGGTTTCCTGGAGCAAGCCCACGCGCAAGAGCACAGCCTGGAGGTACATTTACCGTTCCTCCAGGAGGTTCTGGGCGCCTTCAAACTGACGCCACTGGTGGTCGGCGATGCCCGCCCGCCCCAGGTGGGGGCGGTGCTGGAAGCATTGTGGGGTGGGCCAGAAACGCTGATCGTCATCAGTTCCGATCTCAGCCATTATCATGACTATCAGACCGCCTGCGTCATGGACCGCGAAACCTCCAGCGCCATTGAACACCTGCGCTTTGAGGACATCAGTTATGAACAAGCCTGCGGGCGCAATCCAGTGAATGGTCTGCTGTGGGTGGCGCGGCGTAAGGGCTTGCAGTGTGAAACGCTCGATCTGCGCAATTCCGGTGACACCGCTGGCACTCGTGATCAAGTCGTAGGGTATGGCGCTTATGCCTTCCACTAATTCACTGTCTCCAGAAAACCGGGCAACCTTGCTGGAAGTCGCCCGCGCTTCGATTCAACAGGGCCTACGCCATTGCCAGGCTCTGGAAGTGAATCCGGGCGATTATCCTGAACCTCTCCGACCATTACGGGCCACCTTTGTCACCCTGGAAAAAGGCGGTCAGTTACGCGGCTGTATCGGTGCATTAACCGCCTATCAAGCACTGGTTCAGGATGTGGCTGTTCACGCCTATGCAGCGGCATTCGAAGACCCGCGTTTCCCGGAATTACACCCGGAAGAATTTCCGGCGCTGGCAGTGTACATCTCGGTGCTGTCGCCCCCGGAGCCACTGCATTTTGATTCCGAAGATGCGCTACTGGCGCAGTTGCGACCGGGCGAGGATGGGTTGATCCTGCAATTTCGTCATCATCGCGGCACGTTCCTGCCATCGGTGTGGGAACACTTGGCTGATCCCTATGTATTCCTGGCGCAACTGAAACAGAAAGCAGGGTTACCACTGGATTTCTGGTCGCCGGAATTGCAGGTAGAGCGCTACACCACCGAATATTTCGGTTCAGAAAAACCGACAACTTACTGATCTTAAAAATATCTTTTTTAAACGGGCTTGAGCCTTTCAACACTGTAACCTTGCAGCACCGTGCTATGATGTTTTCATCGTGAGCCATTTGCCATAACAAACGATGAAATCCGAAATGCCCCGTTTTGAACAAGCCCGTATCCTGATCGTCGGCGATGTCATGCTAGACCGTTACTGGTACGGCGCCACTTCTCGCGTGTCACCGGAAGCGCCGGTACCGGTGGTCAAGGTTGAGGAGGTCGAAGAACGTCCGGGTGGCGCAGCCAATGTAGCGGTCAACATCGCTACCCTCGGTGGTCAGGTCCGGGTGCTGGGCGTCGCTGGCGCAGATGAGTCGGCGACCGTGTTGGAAACCAAGTTGCACCGGATGGGCGTGGGTTGCGGACTGATCCGCCTGCCCGGCCAAGCGACGATCACCAAACTGCGGGTTCTGAGCCGGAACCAGCAATTGCTGCGACTGGACTTCGAGGACGGCTTTCCCAGCTTCGATCCCATTGCGCTGCGTGAAAGCTTCGCCGCCCATTTGCCGGATGCTGACCTTGTAGTGCTTTCCGACTACCAAAAAGGCGCCTTGCGCGAAGTCGAACCCTACATTCAACTGGCCCGCGCTGCCGGTAAGCGGGTGCTGGTCGATCCCAAGGGCCAGGATTTTCGCCGCTATCAGGGCGCTACCCTGCTGACGCCCAATCTGGCCGAGTTCGAAACGGTCGTGGGTCCCTGCCGCGATGAGGCGGAACTGGTCGGCAAAGGTCAGGCATTGCGCCGGAACCTGGAACTGGAAGCGCTGTTGATCACCCGAGGTGAACTGGGCGTCACCCTGCTACGGTCTGGGGCGGAACCACTGCACTTGGCGGCCCGCGCCCGCGAAGTTTATGACGTGACCGGCGCCGGCGACACAGTGATCGCAACGCTAGCCGCCGGACTGGCTGCCGGGCTGGAATTGCCCGCCGCGACCGTGCTGGCCAATCTGGCCGCCAGTATCGTGGTCGGCAAGCTGGGGGCGGCCAGCGTTACCGTCTCCGAGCTGCGCCGGGCGTTGTACGAGCACGAAGAACCGCCGCGCGGCGTCGTTGATGAAGAACAACTGTTGCGAGCGGTCGCCGACGCCAAGGCTCATGGCGAAACCATCGTGATGACCAATGGCTGTTTCGATATTTTGCACGCGGGTCATGTAGCCTATCTGGAACAGGCCCGGCGTTTGGGCAACCGGCTCATCGTTGCAGTCAATGATGACGATTCGGTACGCCGGCTCAAAGGCCCGGACCGGCCCATTCATGCGCTCTGGCAGCGGATGCGAGTGCTGGCCGGGTTGTCGTCTGTGGACTGGGTGGCGCCGTTTACCGAAGACACCCCGGAACGATTGATCTGCGCCGTCAAGCCGGATTATCTGGTCAAGGGCGGTGATAACGATCCGGCGCACATCCCCGGCAATCACTGCGTCTGGGAGGCTGGCGGCCAAGTGATCATCATGGATTACATCGAAGGTTGTTCAACGACCAGCACCATTACCCGAATTCTCAGCCGACCAGGAGCTGCATGAATCCAACTTTTAACATCGACGTCGCCATCATCGGCGGCGGCATTGCTGGCCTATGGCTACTGGGGCGATTACGTGAACATGGCTATAGCGCACTGCTGATCGAGAGCGACCGTTTCGGCGCTGGGCAAACCCTCTGTGCTCAGGGCATCATTCACGGTGGCGCTAAATACGGTCTGCGCGGCTACGCCGGACCGACTGCTGAAGCGGTCGCCGGGATGCCGGACTTGTGGCGGCGCTGCCTGAACGGCGAAGGCGAAATCGATCTACGCGGCGCGGCGTTGCTGGCGGAACATCAATATCTTTGGGCCACCCAGGCCCCGACTTCGCGATTGATCGCCTTCTTCGCCAGCAAGCTGATGCGCGGCCATGTGGAGAAAGTGGCGGACGGCGGCATGAACGCCAGCGATTATCCATCCGCCCTGCGCCATCCCGATTTCCATGGTGCGGTGTACCGGTTGGATGAACCGATCATCGACGTCGCCACTGTATTGACCGTCCTGGCGGAACGCTATCAGGACGCCATCGTTCGTAATCGTGGACCGGCCATTCTGAAAGCAGACGGCAATCTGACCCTGCACCATCCCGAACGACCGCAATGGGTCATCCGGCCCTCGGTCACGGTGTTCACTGCCGGGGCCGGCAATGCCGGGCTGCCTTGGGCAACTTTGCAATTGCGCCCCCTGCATATGGTCATGGCCCGCGGTACTCACCTCCCTGGGCCTTTGTATGCGCACTGTGTGGGCGCCAGCGAAGTACCTCGTTTGACCGTGACCAGCCATTACGACGCTAGCGGACGGTTGATCTGGTATTTGGGCGGTGAGCTGGCGGAAGCGGGCGTTCAGCGTGACCGCCGCGAGCAAATCCGGGCCACCCGCCGGGAGTTACAGGCGTTATTACCCTGGGTAGACTGGAACGCCGTGGAATTCGCCACCTTCAACATCCAGCGCGCCGAAGCGCATCAGCCGGGCGGTGGGCGCCCTGCGACTCCTGGCGTATTCCGTGACGGGCGGGTGATCGCCGCCTGGCCCACCAAGCTGGCGCTGGCCCCCCTGCTGGCGGAACAGGTTGAAGGAGTGCTGAAAACGTTGAATATCCAGCCTCGGCCAATGGATCTCAGTCCGCTGGCGGACTGGCCGCGTCCGGACATCGGCGTCTACCCCTGGGATCGGGAGGACATGGAGTGGAATTGAGATCCCTGGGATCGACCGGCCTATCGGTCAGCCCACTGGGTCTGGGAACGGTCAAGTTCGGGCGCAACCAAGCGGTCAAATATCCCCAACCCTTTACCCTGCCCTCCGATCAGGAAGCGCTGGCGCTGCTGGAGCTGGCCTGGGATTTAGGCGTTAACCTGCTGGATACCGCCCCGGCTTATGGTGAAAGTGAAGCACGATTAGGTCGGCTACTGAGACAATGCCGGCAGGACTGGGTCATCGTAACCAAGGTCGGCGAAGATTTCTGCAATAACGTTTCTTCGTTCAACTTCTCCGCCGCCGCGACCCGCGCCAGCGTCGAGCGCAGTCTGCGTCGGCTAGGAGTGGCGGCGCTGGACGTCGTCCTCATTCATTCCAGCGGTGATGATCTGACGATTTTGGAACAGGAAGAGGTTCTGCCCGCTTTGCGCCATCTCCAGCAGGCCGGTTTGATTCGCGCCGTGGGAATGTCCAGCAAAACCGTCGCGGGCGGTTTGCGGGCGGTGGAGTGCTGCGATGTGGTCATGGTGACTTACAACCTTGTCCAGCGCGAGGAATGGTCGGTGATCCGCGCTGCGCACACCGCCGGCAAGGGGGTGTTGATCAAAAAGGGCCTGCTCAGCGGGCATCTTGACCCGCTGACGAACGCTGATCCGGTGCGAGCGTCCATGGCGCTGATCTACGCCGAACCGGGGGTGAGCAGCGCTATGGTAGGGACGCTGAATCCAATGCATTTGCGGACTAACGTCGCAGCGGCGCAATCGGTGTTGAACGGCAGCGGTTGAACAAAGCCGGTTTCAAACCGGCAACGCCCGCTGGAGCCGCCCGACGCCTTCAGCCAGTTGCGGGATAGCGCTGGTATAGGCGAAACGGACATGCCGGTTCGGTTGGTGATGGCCGAAATCCAGGCCGGGGGTGATCGCGACGCCGGCCTCATCCAGCAAGCACAACGCGAAGCCGTAGCTGTCATCAGTAAAACGGCTGCAGTCGGCGTACAGATAAAACGCCCCTTCCGGATGCACCGGAATAATGAACCCCAAACCTCGCAAGGCGGGCAACAGAAAGTCCCGTCGCGCCTGAAATTCCCGCCGCCGCCACTCGAACACCCTTTGCGCTGCCGGAGTAAACGCCGCCAACGCCGCATACTGCGCCGGGGTCGATGCCGCCAGGAACAGATTCTGCGCCAGTTTCTCCGCCGCGCTGACGCTGTCTTCTGGCGCAACCAGCCAACCCAGTCGCCAACCAGTCATACCGTAATACTTGGAAAAACTATTGACCACGAACACCTGATCAGAAAACGCCAACGCTGTTTGCAGCGACGCGCCATAGACCAGTCCGTGATAAATCTCATCCATGATGACTCGCCCGCCTCGTGCTGCAACGGTCGCGATAATAGCGGATAACTCGTCGGGCGGGATCACGGTACCCGTCGGATTCGCTGGCGAGGCCAGCAATACGGCAACCGTTCGCGCATCCCAGTGCCGTTCCACCAGTTCAGCGGTCAACTGGTAACCCGTCTCCGGTCCCACAGGAATACCCATCGCCTCGCCTTCCACCAGCCGCACGAAATGCCGGTTGCAGGGATAGCCAGGATCGGCCAGCAACACCCGGTCACCGGGATTGACGAGCACCGCCGTCGCCAGTTGCAACGCGCCGGAAGCACCGGGGGTGATCAAAATACGCCGGGCCGGCACGGCAACCGCATATCCCTCTCGATAATGGTCGCTGATCGCCTCACGCAGCTCCGGCAAACCCGCAGCAGCGGTGTAGCGGGTGCGGCCTTCCGCCAACGCCCGCTGACCGGCGGCAATGATCGGTTCGGCGGTCGGAAAATCCGGCTCACCAATCTCCATGTGAATGATGGAGCGACCCGCCGCCTCCAATTCCCGGGCGCGGGCCAACAATGCCATGACATGAAATGGCGCAATGTCCGCCATGCGGCGAGCCAACGCACTGCTCATATCCCAAACCGGCTTCCCCGGTTGTCATCTTCGTCGTTCAGGGTCAGATCGGCCAGGCTAGCGGATGATTTACCGCCCGACTCCATGCCCTCCGACAGGCGGATCTGTAATGCTACGTTGTTCTTGGAGTCGGCATTCTTGATCGCTTCGTCTTTGGAAATTTTACCTTCCTTGTACAACTTGAACAGCGCCTGGTCGAAGGTCTGGGTACCGGACTCGGTGGATTGCTCCATAGCGTCCTTGACGTAATCGATCTTACCCTTCTGAATCAAATCAGCGATATAAGGCGTATTCAGCAACACTTCCACTGCCGGCACCATCCCTCCGGTCAGCGAACGGATCAACCGTTGCGAAATAATGGCCCGCAGGTTCAGCGACAGGTCCATCAGCAACTGAGGCCGGGCGTCTTCCGGGAAAAAGTTGACGATGCGCTCCAGCGCGCCATTGGCGTTATTCGCATGCAGAGTGGACAGCACCAAATGTCCGGTTTCCGAAAAGGTCAGCACATACTTCATTACATCGCGTTCGCGGACTTCGCCGACCAGAATGACATCCGGCGCCTCGCGCATGGCGCTGCGCAGCGCAAATTCATAGCTGTGGGTGTCAATGCCGATTTCACGCTGGGCCACCACCGATTTTTTGTGCTGGTGAGTGAACTCAATCGGGTCTTCAATCGTGATGATGTGGCCGGGCGAGCTGGAATTACGATGATCGATCATCGCCGCCAGCGTAGTGGATTTACCAGAGCCGGTTGCGCCGACCAGCAGGATCAGGCCGCGCTTTTCCATGATGATCTGCCGCAGCAGCGGCGGCAGGCCCAATTCCTCCACTTGTGGAATGTCGCCCTTGATGAAACGAATCACCATGGACACCTCCCCGCGCTGCTTGAAGACGTTGGCGCGGAACCGCCCCACCCCGTGCAGCGGAATGGCGAAATTCAGCTCCCATTCGTGTTCAAAGTCCTTGATTTGGTCATCTTTCATCACCGAGTAGGCGATTTCGCGCACCTGCCCTGGCCCCAATACTTTGTTGCCAATGGGCCGCACGACGCCGCCAATTTTAATGTTGACGGGAGCGCCGACATGAAAAAACAGGTCGGAGGCATTCTTATCGACCATCAATTTCAAATAGGGGGTGATATCCATGGAAAACTCTCGCTCAGGCCAGCCGATTCAGACCGTTCAATGCCGCGACACGGTACGCCTCGGCCATGGTGGGGTAATTAAAGGTGGTGTTGACAAAGTATTGAATCGTATTGGCCTCGCCCTTTTGCGCCATAATCGCCTGGCCAATGTGGACAATTTCCGCTGCCTGATCGCCGAAGCAGTGGATGCCGAGGATTTCCAGTGTATCGCGGTGGAACAGCAGCTTGAGGATGCCCACGGTGCGTCCGGTGATCTGGGCGCGCGCCAGGCTTTTGAAATAGGCGTGGCCGACCTCGTAGGGCACCCGCGCCTCGGTCAGTTCGCGCTCGGTGCGTCCCACCGAACTGATCTCCGGTGAAGTGTAGATACCGGTGGGGATGTAATCCACTAGGTGATGATCGCAACTGCCCTGCATCAGGTGGGTCGCCGCAAAGCGGCCCTGATCATAAGCGGCGCTGGCCAGACTGGGATAGCCAATCACGTCACCAACGGCGTAAATGTGCGGCAAGGCCGTGCGGTAATTGTCATCCACCTTGATCTGGCCACGACTGTTGGGAGTGATGCCCAAGTCCTCCAAGCCCATGTTCGCTGTATTGCCCGTGCGGCCATTCGCCCACAACAGCACATCGGCCTTGATACGCTTGCCGGATTTAAACGACATCGCCATGCTGTCCGGTAAGCCTTCGACCTGTTCGTAATCTTCATTATGACGAATCATGACGCCTTGATCACGCAAGTGATAGCTGAGCGCGTGAGCGATTTCATCATCCAGGAACGACAGCAGTTGCGAGCGGGTGTCCACCAGATCCACTTTACACCCCATGTTGCGGAAGATACTGGCATATTCACAGCCGATCACCCCCGCGCCATAGATCAGAATCGAGCGCGGGGTGGTGGACATGCTGAGAATGGTGTCGCTGTCGAAAATGCGCGGATGATTAAAATCAATGTCCCGGGGCCGGAACGGATGGGAACCGGTGGCGATGATGAAAGCATCCGCAGTCAAAATCAGCGGTTCAGTGCTGCCGGACCGCACTTCCAGCGTGTGGGCGTCGAGAAATTTAGCGTGACCGTGCTGGAGCCAAACCCGGTTGCGCTCGTAGAAATCCCGGCGCATGGCGGTCTGGCGGGCGATCACCGATTCAGCGGAACGCAACAGGTCAGGATAGGATAATTTAAGGGCATGACCGAGCGCGCTGCGAAAGGCCGGGCTGGTGTTGAACTCCAACATCCGGTTGATGGCGTGGCGCAGGGCTTTGGACGGGATGGTGCCCCAATGGGTGCAACCGCCGCCAACCAGATGGTGCTTTTCGATCACCGCGACGGATTTTCCGTCTTTGGCGGCCTTCATCGCTGCGCCCTCCCCTCCCGGGCCGGTGCCAATCACGATGACATCGTATTTTTGGTCGTTCATATCGCACTCGTCGGTGGTTGCTTTCACCAATATAGTTTAAACCCTTTCGGAAAGGGCGCAAAAACGGCCCGATATTCTTTTGTAATGAAACAGAGACAATAAAAACCCAGTCAGGCCGTCAGCACCCGCCCCGCGCCTTCCTCGGCAAGGATGGCGCTAAACCGAGGGGATTCCGGGGAAATCCGCTTTTTATCACTCCACGGTAACCGACTTGGCCAGGTTACGTGGTTGATCCACATCGGTGCCCTTGAGAACAGCGACGTGATAGGCCAGCAGTTGCAGGGGAATGGTGAAGACAATGGGCGCGATGGATTCCGGCACCGCCCCCAGCGACAGCACATGGGTGTCAACGCCACTGAGTTGGGTATCCACCTCGCGGTCAGCGAACAGAAACAATAGTCCGCCGCGCGCACGCACTTCCTGAAGATTCGACAGCACCTTCTCCAATAAGCCATCTTTCGGCAATACGCACACCACCGGCATGTCGCTGTCCACCAACGCCAGTGGGCCGTGTTTAAGCTCACCCGCAGGATAGGCCTCGGCGTGGATATAGGAAATTTCCTTGAGCTTGAGCGCTCCTTCCATTGAGACGGGATATTGCGGACCGCGCCCCAGAAATAGCGCGTGATGCTTCTCGGCGAAATATTCAGCCAACCGTTCAATCGCGCTATCCAACACCAACGCCTCTTCCAGCGCCTTCGGCAGATGCTCCAGGTCCCGCACGAAGGCCGCCTCCTCCACCTCGCTTAAGCCATGCCGCCGACCCAATCGCAGCGCCAACAGCCGCAATGCGACCAGTTGGGTGGTAAACGCCTTGGTGGACGCGACGCCGATTTCCCGTCCGGCGCGCGTCAACAAGGTCAAGGCCGATTCCCGCACCAGCGAGCTTTCCGCGACATTGCAAATCGCCAGGGTGGATAGATAGCCGCGCTCTTTCGCTGCCCGCAGGGCTGCCAGCGTGTCCGCCGTTTCGCCGGATTGGGAGATGCTGACGAACAGGGTTCCAGGCGGCGTCACTCCGCGCCGATAGCGATATTCGCTAGCCACTTCAACGGTGCAGGGAACGCCCAAATTTTCCAGCCAGTAGCGGGCGACCAATCCGGCATGATAGCTGGTGCCGCAGGCGATGATATGCACGCCCTGTGTTTCATCCAGCACCGGCCCCGCTTCCGGCCCAAAGCATTCGTCCAGCAACCGGCCCTGATGGATGCGCCCCGCCAGCGTTTCGGCAACCACCGCCGGCTGTTCAAAGATTTCCTTGAGCATGAAATGACGGTAACCGCTCTTGCCGACCGCGCCGCCCTGTTGCGCCGCATAGGCCAAGGGCCGCTCCGCCACGACTCCCATACGGTCATAAATCGTGAAGCTTTCGCGCTGCACGTCGGCAATATCGCCTTCTTCCAGAAAGACGAAGGTCTGCGTGACCGGGGCCAGGGCGAACACGTCCGAAGCGATGAAGTGTTCCTCGATGCCGATGCCCAGCACCAGTGGGCTGCCCGCTCGCGCCGCGATCAGGCGTGTCGGGTCTTCGCGGCAAATCACCCCCAGGCTATAAGCACCGGTTAACCGCGCCACTGCCTGCTGAACGGCAAGCAACAGATGGTCGGTGTGTTGCATCCGCTGGTGAATCAGATGGGCGATCACTTCAGTGTCAGTATCAGATTCAAAATGGTAGCCGGCGGCGATCAACTCGTCCTTCAATTCCCGGTAATTCTCAATGATGCCGTTATGCACCACCGCCACCGAATCATGGCTGACGTGCGGATGCGCGTTGCGCTCGCAGGGTTCGCCGTGCGTGGCCCAACGGGTATGGGCAATACCCAGCGGACCACGCACCGGTTCCTGTTGCAGGCGGTCCGTCAGCATTTGCACCTTGCCGACAGTGCGCAATCGGTGCAACTGGCCATCCCGGCTGTCCAGGGTCACGACGCCCGCTGAGTCATAACCGCGATATTCCAGCCGCCGTAGTCCTTCCAGCAGGATGGGCGTGACATTGCGTTCAGCAATAGCGCCTACGATTCCGCACATGGCTTTCTCAACCTCCCAATACCAGTCGCCGGGTATGCCGGGCGATCACCAGTTCCTCATTGGTGGGCAGCACCCACACCGCTGTCCGGCTGCCGGCCCGGTCGATTCGTTGAGCGCTGCTGACGTTGGCCACTGCATCCATCTCGATGCCCAGCCAGGCGGAACGAGCGCAAACCTGCTCACGCACCGCCACCGCATGTTCACCGATGCCGCCGGTGAACACCAGGGCGTCCAATCCACCCAGCGCCGCCGCCAGTGAGCCGAGTTCCCGAGCGATGCGGTAGCAGAAATAGTCAACCGCCAGCTTGGCGTTAGGATCGGTGCTGGCCAGCAGTTCCCGCATGTCATTGCTGATGCCCGATAACCCCAGCAACCCCGACTGCTTGTACAGCAGGTTGGTCAGGTCCTTGGCGCCCATGCCGTGCTGCTCAATCAGATAAATCAGTACACCGGGATCGAGCGACCCGGTGCGGGTGCCCATCGGCAACCCTTCCACCGCGGTGAACCCCATGGTGCTGGCAATACTCTGACCGTCATGCATGGCGCACATGCTCGCGCCATTGCCGAGATGGGCGACGACGACGCGCCCGGTGGCCGAGGTGGCCATGACCTCCGCCAGATGGCCGGCGATAAATTCATAGGACAGCCCATGGAACCCGTAGCGCCGCACACCTTCCTCGCGGTAGGCGCGTGGCAAGGCAAATACCTTGGCCAGTTCCGGCTGGACGGAGTGAAACGCCGTGTCGAAGCAGCCGACCTGTGGCAAATCAGGCCGCACCGCGCTCAGCGCCTGGATGCCGGCCAGATTATGCGGCTGATGCAACGGCGCCAGCGGGATAAAACGCGCCAGGCGAGCAACGGTTTCCGGGGTCAACAACTGCGGGTCACTGTACTCCTCGCCGCCATGCACCACCCGATGGCCGACCGCGATGATATCGGGCAGACCTGGGGTTTCCTGGAGCCAGGCCAACAAGTCGCGCAGCGCGGCCTGATGATCGTAGATAGCGGTGGAAACCGGCGCAGAAGGAGGGGGCGAGGCTAACGGCGGATCGGATGCTCTGCGCCGCAATTCCGGGCCGATCTTGCGATATTGACCGTCAGGCGACGTCAGTTGCGTATCCGCCAGCACCCATCCGGTGTGATCAAATGCCTTAAAGCGCGGATTATTCTCGCCAATATTTTCCTGGAGACCGCGACAGACCAACTCCAGCTCGCCGCCGTCCGCCGGCAAAGAAAACACCGAGAATTTGATGCTGGACGAGCCGGCGTTTAAAACCAGTAATCCTTGGGACATGGGTGCTTCCTCAGGGTCAGCCGCTATAGGGCGGAATCGCCAAACTGGCAACCGTAGGATTGCAAATAGGCGCGGAACTGTTCACCCAGTTCTGGATGGCGCAGGCCGTATTCAACCGTAGCGACCAGATAGCCCAGTTTGCTGCCGCAGTCGTGCCGTCGCCCGGAAAATTGATAGGCCAACACTTGCTCTTCGTGCAGCAGCGCCGCAATGCCGTCGGTCAGTTGAATTTCGTTGCCGGCCCCGCGTGGGATGTTCTCCAATAAATCGAAGATTCGTGAGGTCAGGATGTAGCGGCCCACCACCGCCAGATCGGAGGGGGCATTCTCCGGTTTGGGTTTCTCGACGATGCCGTCCACGTTGCTCAACCGGGTGGCGAAAGGTAGAGGATGGACGATACCGTATTTGTTGGTTTCGGACTTGGGCACCCGCTCTACGCCGAGAATCGAGCACTGGTATTTGTTGAAATACCCAACCATCTGGCTCATCGCCCCGCCTTCTTCGGCGTCATTCTCGATCAGGTCATCGGCCAGGATCACCATGAACGGTTCATTGCCGACCACCGGCCGGGCGCACAACACAGCATGACCCAGTCCCAGCGCCTCGGCCTGGCGAACGTAAACGCATTCCACCCCGTTGGGTACGATATTGCGCACGACGTTGAGCAGGTCAGTCTTGCCGCGCGTTTCCAGCTCCACTTCCAGCTCGTAGGCTTTGTCAAAATGATCAGCAATGGCGTTCTTGGTGCGTCCAATGATGAACACCAACGTATCCACTCCCGCCGCCACCGCTTCTTCAACCGCATACTGAATCAGCGGCTTGTCAACGATGGGAAGCATTTCCTTGGGGCTGGCCTTGGTCGCTGGCAGGAACCGCGTTCCTAAGCCGGCTACCGGGAAAACCGCCTTGCGCACTCGCCGTTTCACTCTGTTTACCTCGTCGATTAACGTACTGTGGTGATCGATAGGCGCATTGTCCGGCAATGCGCCCGAATGGACAAGCGGAAACCCACTGAGGCACAGTACGGCGCGACGGGCAGCCGTCAGGGAATGAGAGGAATCGCTGCACTCTCTCGTAGCGGCAGCTATTACCGCAACGCTGCGGGGCGTATCCGCTTGCCGCCGATGAGAATCTCAAGATTGGGCAACCCCGCCAGCGGGCTCACGTCCGTCACCCCCGTGCGGTTGAGGTCAAGCCTCTGCAAGGCGCTCAGCCCCGCCAGCGGGCTCAGGTCC
>JBAQIQ010000382.1:0-19560 GCA_049288935.1 Candidatus Competibacteraceae bacterium | reverse complement strand
TTTACTTCCGCACCACGGATGTCACGGGGTCGGTGGACCTGCCGGAAGGGGTCGAGATGGTCATGCCGGGGGACAACATCCGCATGTCGATCAACCTGATTGCGCCGATTGCGATGGACGAGGGCTTGCGCTTCGCCATTCGCGAAGGCGGACGCACGGTCGGCGCCGGCGTCGTCGCTAAGATCATTGAATAGTTTTTTTCAGCGTAGTATCCGGTAGAGCATCAGATTAACGCTCCGCCCAGTCGTAAATACAGGCCAGTAGCTCAATTGGTAGAGCAGCGGTCTCCAAAACCGCAGGTTGGGGGTTCGAGACCCTCCTGGCCTGCCATATCTCCCATGGCAAGCTTCAGACACCGCTCATCAGAAGAAGTGATGAGCGGTTGTTTCCTGGAGAACACACAGCCACCATTTGTATGAATCCGACCAAATCCGAAACGCAGACCCTGAATCGCGCCGATACCCTCAAGTTAGCAGCAGCAGGCGCCCTGATCCTAATCGCGCTGGCCGCTTTTTATCTGTTCTCCAACTACTCCCTGTTGGTGCGGGTGATTGGGTTGCTGATCGCGGCTGGAGCCGCTGTGGTGATTGCTCTAAAAACCGAACCGGGTGCAGAAACCCTGGAGTTTCTCCTGAGCTCGCGTTCCGAGGTGCGCAAGGTTGTTTGGCCAACCCGCGCTGAGACGACGCAAACCACACTGATCGTCATCGCCATGGTGGTGATTATGGGGATCCTGTTGTGGCTGCTCGATGTCCTGCTGCTTTGGCTGGTTCGTCTGATCACCGGATGAAGGAATAGCAGCATGGCAATGCGTTGGTATGTAGTCCAGGCTTATTCCGGATTCGAGCAACAGGTCCGGCGCTCACTGCTGGAGCGGATTAACCGGGCAGGCATTCATGACCGGTTCGGGCAGATTTTGGTCCCCACTGAAGAAGTCGTCGAGATGCGCGATGGCCAGAAACGCAAGAGCGACCGCAAATTCTTCCCCGGCTACGTACTGGTGCAGATGGAACTGGATAACGAAACCTGGCATATGGTCAGGGAGACCCCCAAAGTGCTCGGCTTCATCGGCGGAACCAGCGACCGGCCTGCGCCGATTTCTGAAAAGGAAGCGCAAACCATCCTGCAACGCATTCAGGACGGCGTTGACAAGCCCAAGCCCAAAGTACTCTACGAACCCGGTGAAATGGTGCGCGTCACGGATGGGCCGTTCAACGACTTTGAAGGGGTGGTTGAAGAAGTCAATTATGAAAAAAGTCGGTTACGGGTGGGGGTCATGATTTTCGGTCGCACCACCCCCGTGGAACTGGAATTCAGCCAAGTCGAAAAAGTCTCTCGCTGACTGGCTATGCCGGTCATTTTTCCGCCCCATCAGGCGGTTCATCCGGGGAGCCGCAAGGCGTTTGCACCCGACAGGAGTATTGATGGCCAAGAAAGTCACAGCCTACGTCAAGCTGCAAGTTGCGGCTGCCAAGGCCAATCCGAGTCCGCCAGTCGGTCCCGCATTGGGCCAGCATGGCGTGAACATTATGGAATTCTGCAAGACCTTCAACGCCCAGACTCAGCATCTGGAGCCGGGCCTGCCGATCCCAGTGGTGATCACGGTCTACAGCGACCGCAGCTTCACCTTCATCATGAAGACCCCGCCGGCTTCGGTGTTGTTGAGAAAGACTTTGGGTCTTGACAAGGGCAGCTCCAATCCCAACACCAAGAAAATCGGTACGGTCACCCGCACGCAACTGGAAGATGTGGCCAAGGCTAAAATGCCCGATCTGACTGCCGCTGATCTGGATGCTGCGGTACGCACCATTGCCGGAAGCGCCCGCTCCATGGGCCTCAACGTCGAAGGGGTTTGAGTCATGGCCAAGATCTCCAAACGAATGACAGCGATCCGCGCCAAAGTCACTTCGAGCAAGTTCTACCCGGTTGATGACGCTTTCAACCTGCTGAAGGAACTGGCTAGCGCCAAATTCCAGGAAGCCGTCGATGTTGCTGTCAATCTGGGTGTAGACCCTCGTAAGTCGGATCAGGTGGTGCGCAGCGCCACGGTACTGCCGCATGGTACCGGTAAAACGGTGCGAGTCGCGGTATTCGCCCAAGGCGCCAATGCCGATGCGGCCCGGGCTGCCGGCGCTGATATCGTGGGTTTCGAAGACTTGGCAGATTCGGTCAAGGCGGGTAATTTTGAATTTGATGTAGTCATCGCTTCCCCTGATGCGATGCGGGTGGTCGGCCAACTTGGTAAAATCCTCGGTCCACGCGGCCTCATGCCTAACCCCAAAGTTGGCACCGTCACCCCCGATGTGGTCGGCGCAATCCGCAACGCCAAAGCAGGTCAGGTCCGCTATCGTACCGACAAGGCGGGTATTATCCATTGCACCCTGGGCAAGGTCAGCTTTACCGCAACCCAGTTGCAGGAAAACCTGCAAGCTCTGCTGCACGATTTGCAGAAAGCCAAGCCATCGACCTCCAAAGGCGTGTACCTGCGCCGAGTGACGGTCTCTACGACCATGGGACCAGGGCTGGCGGTAGATCAGGCCACGCTATCGTTCTAAATTGAACTGATGTGAGTTCAGCGTAAGCCGAACTTATACAATGACTTTGGGCCGGCCGGCTTTGCTGGCCAGTGTCAAAGACCGCAGGCGCCTTCGGGCTTAATCGCTCTTGGCTGCACTTGGCCAAAGCTGCCCGCGCAGACGGTAAGGCCCTTCAGGATTTCCTGGTCAGGCCGCCGTTCCCCTTTTCTCCACCCGTGGAGAAAAAACCATGAGGAAAACCGATGAGTCTCAATCTGGCAGAAAAACAGGCTGTGGTGGCCGAAGTCGCCAAGGTGGCTGCCAGTGCGCACTCCGCGATCGCCGCCGAGTATCGGGGACTGAGCGTTGCTCAGATCACTAACCTGCGCGTCAAGGCGCGGGAAACCGGCGTCTATCTGCGCGTTGTCAAGAACTCCCTGGCGCGGCGCGCCGTGCAGGGCACCGAGTTCGAATGTCTGCAACCCAGTCTGGTCGGACCGCTGATTCTAGCGTTCTCCCAGCAGGAACCAGGCGCGGCAGCGCGTATTTTCAAGGAATTTCTGAAGGAAAAAGCCAACGACAAGCTGATCGTCAAAGCTTTGGCCGTCGGTGGACAGGTTTATCCCGCTCAAGAGCTGGATCGCCTGGCCAGTTTGCCGACCCGTGATGAAGCTATCAGTCTGTTGATGGCCACCCTGCGGGCGCCGCTCGACAAGTTCGCGCAAACCCTTAATGAAATTCCCGGAAAACTGGTGCGCACGATCGATGCGATCCGACAGCAGAAGGAAGCGGCCTGAACGGCGCAACCGCCTGATTTTGCAGTTTCCAGGTTCCTAACCAGGAGTAAATTTGTAATGGCCGTTTTGAAAGAAGACATTCTGGACGCCATCGCGGGCATGACCGTGATGGAAATCGTGGAATTAATCTCCGCGATGGAAGAGAAGTTTGGTGTGACCGCTGCTGTCGCCGTGGCTGCCGCCGCCCCCGCCGCCGCCGCCGCCCCGGTCGAGGAAAAGACCGAGTTTGACGTAGTGATGACCAGCTTCGGTGAGAAGAAGGTCGAAGTCATCAAGGTGGTACGCGCCCTGACTGGCTTAGGACTGAAGGAAGCGAAGGACGCGGTGGAAGGTGTCCCCTCCACGATCAAGGAAGGCATTCCCAAGGCTGAAGCCGAGGACGTCAAAAAGAAATTGGAAGAAGCGGGCGCCAAGGTCGAAATCAAGTAATGCGACGATCCCCACCGCGTGGGAATTCGTTGCATTGCCTGGCTTGGACAGACCCCAAGCAGGAACGGCTGGCGACCTTCGGTCGCTGGCCTGTTTTTGTTTGAGTTCGTCAGAGATCGCCCTTGTTCGCAATTCCGCGAACCAGCGATGGCGCCAGGCCGCTCCCGTTTTTGACTGGCACTCCCGAGAGAGGAATCCCGATGGCTTACACTTTTACTGAAAAAAGACGCATCCGTAAAGACTTCGGCAAGCGCTCCAGCATCCTCGAGGTCCCTTATCTACTGGCCATCCAGTTGGATTCCTACCGTGATTTCCTGCAAGCCGACACGCTACCCGGAGAGCGTAGAGAAGCGGGTTTACACGCCGCTTTCCGCTCAGTGTTCCCGATTATCAGCTATTCGGGCAATGCCCGGCTGGAATATGTGAGCTATCGTCTGGGTGATCCAGGATTTGATGTCCGTGAATGCCAGTTGCGTGGGCTGACCTATGCCGCGCCGCTGCGGGTGCGCCTGCGGCTGGTGCTGATGGACAAGGAAGCAGAAGCCGGCGCGCCGAAAATTAAGGACATCAAGGAAAACGAAGTCTATATGGGCGAACTGCCGCTGATGACCGACAATGGCACTTTTGTCATCAATGGCACTGAGCGGGTCATCGTCTCGCAACTACACCGCTCGCCCGGCGTCTTCTTCGACCATGACAAAGGCAAGACACACTCTTCCGGGAAGCTACTGTTTTCAGCACGAATCATCCCCTATCGCGGCTCGTGGCTGGATTTCGAATTCGACGTAAAAGACGTGCTATACGCCCGCATTGATCGCCGCCGCAAGTTGCCGGTGACCATCCTGCTACGGGCGCTGTTCGATGACCCCAACCCCAATGATCCCCACGCTCGCAGCGTCAACGAGCGAGTGTTGGAAATTTTCTTCGACACCAACACAGTGCGGATTGCTGGCGAGCAACTCACTCTGGATTTGGTGCCCGAACGCTTGCAGGGTGAAACCGCCAGTTTCGACATTCTCATTGGTGACCAAATCGTGCTCAAGGCCGGCGAGCGGGTCAAAGCCAAACATGTGCGTAAGTTGGTCGAGGCTGGCGTACAAAGCATCGTCGTACCACGTGAATACCTCGTAGGCAAGATTCTAGCCCATGACCTGGCCGATCCCGACACCGGCGAACTGCTGGCGCAGGCCAATGATGAACTGACGGCTGATAAGCTGGACAAGATTCAGGCTAGCAGCATCAATGAATTCAAAACGCTCTTTGTCAACGAAGTCAACCGTGGCCCGTTCATTTCTAACACGCTGCGCGCCGACCCCACTCGTAGTCAATGGGATGCCCAGGTGGAAATCTACCGGATGATGCGCCCTGGTGAGCCGCCCACCAAGGATGCCGCCCAGCGTTTGCTACACGATCTATTTTTCACGGCGGATCGCTACGATCTGTCCGAAGTAGGCCGAATGAAATTCGACAGCCGGGTCGGTCAACGCCGAGAGCCAATGCCTGGCATTCCCGTCAAGGAGCACGCGCCCGGTGTCTTGTCTATGGAAGACATCCTGGCGGTGCTTAAAACGCTGATCGACATTCGTAATGGCAATGGCGTGGTCGATGACATTGATCACTTGGGCAACCGTCGTATCCGCTGTGTCGGTGAGATGACCGAAAACGTGTTCCGCATTGGCCTGGTCCGGGTTGAGCGGGCGGTCCGGGAGCGGCTGAGCCTGGCGGAATCCGAAGGACTGACGCCGCAGGATCTGGTCAACGCCAAGCCGGTAGCCGCTGCAATCAAGGAGTTTTTCGGTTCTTCGCAGTTATCGCAATTCATGGATCAGAACAACCCGCTGTCTGAAGTGACCCACAAGCGCCGGATTTCGGCGCTGGGGCCGGGCGGTTTAACCCGTGAACGCGCCGGTTTCGAAGTGCGCGATGTCCATGCGACTCATTATGGCCGGGTCTGCCCGATTGAAACCCCGGAAGGGCCGAATATCGGCCTAATTAACTCGTTGGCGGTTTATGCTCGCACCAATTCCTACGGTTTTCTGGAAACCCCCTACCGGCGGGTCGAAAACAGCCGAGTGGTCAACCAGATCGATTATTTATCAGCGATTGAGGAAGGTCAGTACGTCATCGCCCAGGCTAACACCCCACTCAATCAAGAAGGCCAGTTGACGGACGATCTGGTGTCTTGCCGCCACATGAATGAATTTGCGCTGTTCACCACTGACCGGGTGCAGTACATGGACGTGTCACCTAAGCAAATCGTATCGGTTGCGGCAGCGTTGATCCCGTTCCTAGAGCACGACGACGCCAACCGGGCGTTGATGGGTTCCAACATGCAACGTCAGGCGGTGCCCACGCTGCGTGCTGAAAAGCCCCTGGTGGGCACCGGTATGGAGCGGATTGTCGCCCGTGATTCCGGGGTCTGCGTGATTGCCCAACGGGGTGGACTGGTGGATTCAGTGGATGCTGGCCGCATTGTGGTTCGGGTTAACGACGCCGAAACCGAGGCTGGCGAGCCGGGCGTAGACATTTACAACCTGACCAAGTACACCCGTTCCAACCAGAATACCTGCATTAACCAGCGCCCCTTGGTCGGGGTCGGGGACGAAGTTGCGCGCGGTGATGTGCTGGCGGACGGGCCGTCAACCGACATGGGCGAATTGGCGTTGGGCCAGAATCTGCTGGTCGCTTTCATGCCGTGGAATGGCTACAACTTCGAAGATTCGATCCTGATTTCCGAACGGGTGGTCCAGGAAGACCGCTTCACCACAATCCATATCGAGGAACTGTCCTGCGTCGCCCGTGACACCAAACTGGGGCCGGAGGAAATCACCGCCGATATTCCCAACGTTGGCGAAAGCGCCCTGGCCCGGCTGGACGAAGCCGGGATCGTGTTCATCGGCGCCGAGGTCAAGGCTGGCGATATTATGGTCGGCAAGGTCACGCCCAAAGGCGAAACCCAACTGACCCCGGAAGAAAAATTATTACGAGCGATCTTTGGCGAGAAAGCCTCGGACGTCAAAGACACCTCGCTGCGGGTACCCTCTGGGATGGACGGTACGGTCATCGACGTGCGGGTCTTTACTCGCGACGGGGTGGACAAGGATTCGCGAGCCCGGCAGATCGAAGAAATGGAATTGAAGCGGATCCGCAAGGATCTGAACGATCAATTACGCATCCTTGAAGATGATCTGTATCAGCGCATGGAGCAGATGCTGGTCGATCACCCGGCGGAGGGTGGCCCCAACGGATTGCAGCGTGGCGAGACGATCACCACTGACTACCTGAAGGGACTGCCGCGCCGATACTGGTTCGAAATTCGTATGCAGGCCGATGAACTCATCGAGCAGATCGAAAAGATCAAGCGGCAACTCGACCAGCAGCGCAAAGATTTTGACGAGAAATTTGAAGAAAAGCGCCGCAAACTGACACAAGGCGATGATCTTGCTCCGGGCGTGTTGAAAATGGTCAAAGTCTATCTGGCGGTCAAACGTCGTATTCAGCCGGGTGACAAGATGGCGGGTCGCCATGGCAATAAGGGTGTGGTGTCGATGATCGTGCCGCAAGAAGACATGCCTTACCTGGAAGACGGCACGCCGGTCGACATTGTTCTGAACCCGCTCGGTGTGCCGTCACGGATGAATGTAGGCCAGGTGCTGGAAACCCATCTGGGCTGGGCTGCCAAAGGGCTGGGCCGTAAGATTGGCCGGTTGCTGGACGCGCAGGCACAACTGGGCCAACTGCGGTCGCTCCTGGAACAGATTTACAACGGGGTTGGCACACAAAAAGTCGATCTGCAGGAAATCAATGACGAAGAGTTGTTGACGCTGTGCCGCAACCTGCGCGGTGGAGTGCCCATCGCGACCCCGGTGTTCGATGGCGCTACCGAACAGGAAATGCGCGAGTTACTGCAACTGGCGGAACTGTCGGGGAATGGCCAAACCACGCTCTACGATGGCCGCACGGGTGATTCGTTCGACCGACCGGTGACCGTTGGCTATATGTACATGCTCAAATTGAACCACCTGGTCGATGACAAGATGCACGCCCGCTCTACCGGTCCCTACAGCCTGGTAACCCAACAACCGCTGGGTGGCAAGGCGCAATTCGGCGGCCAGCGCTTCGGCGAGATGGAGGTGTGGGCGCTGGAAGCCTACGGCGCGTCCTACACCTTGCAGGAAATGCTGACCGTTAAATCGGACGATGTAAACGGCCGCACCAAGGTCTACAAAAACATCGTCGACGGCAACCACCGCATGGAGGCCGGTATGCCGGAATCCTTCAACGTGCTGGTCAAAGAAATCCGTTCGCTGAGTATCAATATCGAGCTGGAAACCGATATTGAGACGCCGCGTACCGAGTGAGCCGGGTAACGCCATCCCGAGGGTGAAAGAGTGAAAGATCTGCTGAATCCGTTCAAGACCTTCGACGAACTCGAGGATTTCGACGCCATTCGCATCGGGCTAGCCTCGCCGGAGATGATCCGCGCCTGGAGCCGGGGCGAGGTGAAAAAACCTGAAACAATCAACTATCGGACGTTCAAACCGGAACGTGATGGTCTGTTTTGCGCCAAGATTTTTGGCCCGAACAAGGACTATGAGTGCCTGTGCGGCAAGTACAAGCGGCTCAAGCATCGGGGCGTGGTGTGCGAGAAGTGTGGAGTGGAGGTTACGCTGGCCAAGGTGCGGCGCGAGCGGATGGGCCATATCGAATTGGCCAGCCCGGTCGCCCATATCTGGTTTCTGAAATCGCTGCCCTCGCGCATTGGCCTGCTGCTGGACATGACCCTGCGCGATATTGAGCGAGTGCTGTACTTTGAATCCTATGTCGTCATCGATCCGGGTATGACCCCGCTGGAACGCGGCAGCCTGCTCAACGATGAACAGTATCTGGACGCCGTTGAACAGCATGGTGATGAGTTCGACGCTCGAATGGGCGCTGAAGCGGTCCACAAGTTGCTGCACGATATGGACCTCAAGGAAATGGTGGTCAAGCTGCGTCAGGAAATCCTGGAATGCAGTTCGGAAACCAAACTCAAGCGCCTGTCCAAGCGGCTTAAACTGATGGAATCGTTCCTGCATTCCGGTAACAAGCCGGAGTGGATGGTGCTGACCGTGCTGCCGGTGCTGCCGCCCGACCTGCGGCCATTGGTACCGCTGGACGGTGGACGGTTCGCGACTTCCGATCTTAACGACCTCTACCGGCGGGTGATCAACCGCAACAACCGGCTCAAGCGGCTGCTGGAACTCTCCGCCCCGGACATCATCATCCGCAATGAAAAGCGGATGCTCCAGGAAGCCGTGGATTCGTTGCTGGATAACGGACGGCGCGGGCGCGCCATCACCGGCAGCAACAAACGACCGTTGAAATCGCTGGCGGACATGATCAAGGGTAAACAGGGCCGGTTCCGCCAGAACCTGCTCGGTAAGCGGGTGGACTACTCAGGCCGTTCGGTGATCGTGGTCGGCCCTACTCTGCGTCTGCATCAGTGCGGACTGCCCAAGAAAATGGCGCTGGAGTTGTTCAAACCTTTCATTTTCAGTAAGTTGCAATTTCGCAATATGTCCACCACCATCAAAGCCGCCAAAAAAATGGTGGAGCGGGAAGACCCGGTGGTGTGGGACATCCTGGAAGAGGTGATTCGCGAACATCCTGTGCTGCTCAATCGCGCCCCGACCCTGCACCGGTTGGGTATTCAAGCCTTTGAACCGACCTTGATCGAAGGTAAAGCGATTCAGTTGCACCCCCTGGTCTGCACGGCTTTTAACGCCGACTTCGACGGCGATCAAATGGCGGTGCATATCCCGCTGTCGATTGAGGCGCAGCTCGAAGCCCGGGCGTTAATGATGTCCACCAACAACATCCTCAGCCCAGCCAATGGCGAACCGATCATCGTCCCCTCACAGGATGTGGTGCTGGGTCTGTACTACCTGACCCGCCAGCGGATCAACGTTCAGGGAGAGGGCATGGTGTTCGCCGACCTGAAAGAGGTGCATCGGGCTTATGAGACCCAGCAGGCGGAACTTCACGCCCGCGTTCAAGTGCGCTTACCTCTGGAAGAAACCGATGGAGACGGTGGCGTCCATACCGTCATGAAGCGGGTGGAGACCACGGTCGGTCGGGCGTTGTTGTCAGATATTTTGCCCACTGGCCTACCCTTCGAGCTGGTCAACAAGACGCTGAACAAGAAAGCGGTCTCCCGACTGATCAACGAGTGCTACCGGCGTCTGGGCCTGAAGGACACCGTCATTTTCGCTGACCAGTTGATGTACACCGGATTTCATTACGCAACCCGTTCCGGCTCCTCGATTGGCTTTGAGGATTTCAAGATTCCCAGTGAGAAAACTGCACTGCTGGAAAAAGCCGAGCAGGAAGTCAAGGAAATCGACAGCCAGTACACTTCGGGCTTGGTCACCAAAGGTGAACGCTACAACAAGGTCGTGGATATCTGGTCGCGCACCAATGACCAGGTAGCGAACGAGATGATGAAAAACCTCAAGGTGGAAAGAGTCATCAACCGCCAAGGAGAAATGGAAGCACAGGATTCGTTTAATGCAGTGTTTATGATGGCTGATTCCGGCGCGCGCGGTTCGGCGGCGCAGATTCGCCAATTAGCCGGGATGCGCGGCCTAATGGCCAAGCCCTCCGGTGAAATCATCGAGACCCCGATCAAGGCCAATTTCCGCGAAGGGTTGAGTGTGCTGGAGTACTTCATCTCCACGCACGGCGCTCGCAAGGGGTTGGCCGATACTGCGCTCAAAACAGCTAACTCCGGTTATCTGACCCGCCGGCTGGTAGACGTCGCTCAGGACATGGTGGTGACTGAACCGGACTGCGGCACCGATAAAGGGGTCTGGATGACGCCCGTTATCGAAGAAGGAGATGTAAAGGAACCGTTACGCGATCGGGTGCTGGGTCGTACTGTGGCACGCGATGTTCCCTATCCAGGCGGTCAGGAGATTGCCATTCCCGCAGGCACCCTACTGGATGAACATTGGGTGGCGAAACTGGATGAATGGGGCATTGACCTGATCATGGTGCGTTCCGCCATCACCTGCCAGACCCGTTATGGCATCTGCGCGGCCTGTTATGGCCGTGATCTGGCGCGCGGTCACCGGGTCAACAGCGGCGAGGCGGTTGGGGTGATTGCTGCACAGTCCATCGGTGAACCGGGCACTCAGTTGACTATGCGCACCTTCCACATCGGTGGCGCAGCCTCCCGGACTACGGTAGCCGACAGCGTGCGGGTTAAAGCCAAAGGCATCCTGCGCCTGCACAAGATGAAAGTCGTGCGACGCCGCAATGACCATCTGGTCGCCGTTTCACGCTCGGGTGAAATCATCCTGGTGGACGAGCACGGCCGTGAGCGGGAACGCTATAAGGTCCCCTACGGCGCGGAATTATCGGTCGAGGATGGAAAACCGGTCGAGGCTGGCAAGGAGATTGCCAAATGGGATCCCTACACCCATCCGATTATCACCGAAGTGGCCGGTTTTGTCCGTTTCGCCGAGTTCGAGGAAGGCATTACCGTGCAGCGGCATGCTGACGAAATGACCGGATTGACCAGCCTGGTGGTGATGGACCCGAAGCAGCGCAGCTCGCTGGGCAAGGACAAGCGGCCCATGGTGCGGTTGCTGGACCAGTATGGCAACGATCTGTTCATTCCGGGCGCCAGCACCTTGGCGCAATACCTGCTGCCTTCCGGAGCTATTGTCAATCTGGCCGATGGCGCTGAAGTAGCGGTCGGCGATGTGATCGCCCGCATCCCACAGGAGTCTTCCAAGACCCGCGACATTACCGGCGGTCTGCCCCGCGTCGCCGATCTCTTCGAGGCGCGCAAACCCAAGGAGCCGGCCATCCTGGCAGAAAAGTCCGGCATCATCGAATTTGGCAAGGAGACCAAGGGTAAGCAACGGCTGGTGATTCGCGACAAGGGCGGTGAGATTCTCTACGAAGAGCTGATTCCCAAATGGCGGCATGTCAATGTATTCGACGGCGAACACGTTGAACAGGGCGAAATGATCGCCGATGGCGAACCGAACCCGCACGATATCCTGCGGTTGCTCGGCGTACAGGAGTTGGCCGCGTACCTGACCAAGGAAATTCAGGATGTGTACCGGGTGCAGGGCGTTAAGATCAACGATAAGCACATTGAGGTGATCGTCCGCCAGATGCTGCGCAAGGTCGAAATTCTCCACTCGGGCGACACCTCCTTTATCAAGGGCGAACAGGTCGAGCGCCCCCGTGTGCTGGAGGAAAACGACCGGGCGGAAAAAGAGGGCCGGACGCCCGCCCTTTGGCAACCGATTCTGCTAGGCATCACGAAAGCCTCGCTGGCCACCGAATCGTTCATCTCGGCGGCCTCGTTCCAGGAAACTACTCGCGTTCTCACGGAAGCGGCGGTGCGTGGCTTGCGCGATGACCTGCGCGGATTAAAGGAGAATGTCATCGTTGGCCGGCTGATTCCGGCAGGCACCGGGTTGGCCTATCACCTGCAGCGCCGCGAAAACTGGGTGCCCAGTCGGCCAACGCTCAACGCCAGTCATGTCTTTGAGAGCAGCGAAGTCGAGATAAAAATTACTGCTGAAGACAAGGACGATGACGGCGAGGTGGAAACCAAGGATGACGCCATTGATTGATCCCTTGCCGAAGTAGCGGAGCCTCCGGTTCTTGTCTGAAGAAAAAGCCCTCCTCTCGCCGAGAGGAGGCAGCACTTGCCGAGAATCCGGTTCCGCTCAACTTTCACGATGACCACCCTGCTGGAAACTTATCATCTGGTTAAACACTTTCACGGCGTTCAAGCCGTCGATGGCGTTGACCTGGCGATTTCCACCGGGTGCTGTTTTGGCTTGCTGGGACCCAACGGCGCAGGCAAGACCACCACCGTAGAAATGCTGGAGGGCATTCAAAAGCCAACCAGTGGCCAAATTCGCTACCAGGGTGAACCCTTGGGGCCGCGCTTTCGCCAGGACATCGGTATCATGTTCCAGTCCACGGCGCTCCAGGATCACATTACTGGCCGGGAAAATCTGCGGATGTTCGGTCATTTCTACCCTCGCACTCTGCCAATCGCCGAACTGGCGGACACCTGCGCACTGGACGAATTCATCGACCGTGACACCCGCAAGCTGTCGGGTGGGCAGCGCCAGCGCTTACTATTAGCCATCGCCCTGGTCAATGACCCTGAACTGCTGTTTCTGGACGAACCCACCACCGGCCTGGACCCCCAGGCCCGGCGTAATTTCTGGGAACTGATCCATCGCATCAAGGCGCGCGGCAAAACGGTACTGCTCACGACACATTACATGGAAGAGGCTTATCACCTCTGTGATGAGATCGCCATCATGGATCATGGCCGGATCATCGCTCAAGGCTCGCCCCGTGATCTGCTGGCGGCGCATTTTGATGATGTCGTGCTGCAACTACCGTTGGCGGACTTTCCTGACCCCACCCCACTCGCCTCGCACACGGTGATCCGGGGCCGGGATACGGTGGAAATTCTCACCCGCGATGTCAACGCGGCTATCGCGGAGTTATTGGCGCGGAACCTCTCACTGGCGCGGCTGCAAATCCGCCCACGTACTTTGGAGGATCTGTTTCTGGAACTGACGGGACGAGAACTGCGCTCATGAACAGGCGACGGTTCTGGGCAGTCTTTGTCTGCCGCAATCGGGAATTTTTGCGCGACCGCTCCGCTTTGACCTGGAATTTATTGTTTCCGGTCTCGCTAATCGCCGGCTTCGCTTTCGCTTTTTCTGGATCAGGTTTATACCTCTACAAGGTCGGCGTTATGGGTGATGCCAGCGCATGGCAAGGCAGCGCATTTTTCGAGACCCGTTATATTCAGTTCATCCCAGTGGTTGACCAGTCCACCGCCCTGACCAAGATCGAGCGTCATCAACTCGATATGCTGGTCGATCCCACCGCACGGCAGTACTGGATCAATGACGCAGCGCCCAAAGGCTATGTGCTGGAACGGGTGCTGCGCGGAACGGATGTCACGGTTTCCCCATTCAATAAGCAGACCGTCAGTGGTCGCGCCATTCGTTATGTCGATTGGGTGATGCCGGGAGTGCTGGCGATGAATATGATGTTTGGTTGCCTGTTCGGCGTTGGTTATGTGATCGTGCGTTACCGCAAAAACGGGATGCTGAAGCGATTGAAGGCCACTCCGCTGACTCCACTGGAATTTCTGGCGGCCCAAGTCACCTCAAGACTCTGGCTGACCCTGGCGACTGCGGTGCTGGTATTTATCGGCACAAACCAGTTTATCGGCTTCCCTATGCACGGTTCATATGTCGATTTGCTTCTGGTTTGCCTGGTCGGAGCGATTAGTCTGATCAGTCTGGGGCTCATCGTGGCGGCCCGCACCACCAGTGAGGAATTGGCTGCGGGTTTATTGAACCTGCTCAGTTGGCCGATGACATTTTTGTCTGGAGTATGGTTTTCCCTGGAAGGGGTGCATCCATTCCTGCAACAGTGCGCACAACTGGCGCCGCTCACGCACATCATCGACGCAGCGCGGGCCATTATGCTCGATGGCGCAGGGCTGGGGGATGTCTCCGGGCATCTGCTGGTGTTGACCGCCATGAGTCTAGGGTTCATGGCGATCGGAGCCTGGCTGTTTCGGTGGGAGTAAAACCCGCGTGAAGGCAACGTCGCCCGTCACGACGAGCGACGAACCCGCTCAACACTGATCCACGCTCAATATTGATTCAAGCGGGCGATGCGCTCCTGATAGCGGGCTTTCAGACAGCGCACCTCCGCACCACAACTGTTGCGGGCTTTCAACCAGGAACGCTGATCCTGGCGCATCCGGTCGGCCTGCCGGACAGGTAACTCGTTCAGCAACGAGCGATACAAAACCGCTAGTTCTTCATCCAGTGCGTTCAGATTCGGATGGGCGCACACCGCGATTTCGGCGGAAGTGTTCGCCCGAGTACAGTCGTAGCTGGCGGCCTGCGCGGTCAGAGACAACAGGCCGGCGCAGAACCAGAACAGAGATAGCACTTTGAACACGATCGTTTCTCCTCATCTTTTGACGCTTTAATAGTAGCACCGCCCACCGAACCGTTCGCTGACACCCGGAGTCCAATCGGCGTCATCTACCCGAAGGAGAAGCCCCCATGTCATGGCTGCCACGCAAAATCCAGATGCCGCGCCCTGAAGAAACCTTACCGGGCCGAGCCATCACCATGCCTGTCCCGGCGCGGCATTACGTCAATGACCATCCCCTGCAACCCCCGTTCCCAGCGGGTATGCAACGGGCAGTCTTCGGACTGGGCTGCTTCTGGGGGGCGGAACGAAAATTCTGGATGCAAGCCGGCGTCTACAGCACTGCGGTGGGCTACGCGGGGGGCTTTACACCGAACCCGACCTACGAAGAAGTCTGTAGCGGTCGAACCGGCCACACCGAGGCCGTGCTCGTGATCTTCGATCCAGCGATCATCCACTACCAGCGACTGCTCAACATCTTCTGGGAATCGCACGATCCTACCCAGGGTATGCGCCAGGGCAACGATGTTGGTACGCAATACCGTTCCGCCATTTACACAGACGACGAGGCCCAATGCACCGCCGCCCTCGCCAGCCGTGACGCCTATCAGCCAGCACTCACTGCGGCCCGCCATGGGCAAATCACTACTGAAATCGCCGAAGCGCCGCCGTTCTACTACGCTGAAGATTATCACCAGCAATACTTGGCTAAGAATCCGGGCGGCTATTGCGGCTTGGGTGGCACCGGCGTTCGCTGTCCGCAGGGGCGGGCTAATGACCTGATCGATCCAGTTCACGAGCATCCGGCAGTGCGTTGGCAAACACCGGCGCCACATTTGGAATGAGCGGGCTTCGATCACTTGCGGTTTGAAGGCTCCAACAAACCACCGGTCAATATCGTTGGCAAATCCAGAATGGGGATCGGTTTGCCCCCCTGTTTGAAACAGGAGATCGCCAGGGTTCGCCAGTTGTTCGGCTGCTGAGGTAACGCGCAAGCTTGGTCGTTGGCAACGAACGCCCGCATCGGGATGCTGGCCAGCAACAACGCGCCGTATTCGGGAGGCGCGCCCGGCCGCGTCTGGTAAGCGAACACCCCTGCCAGCGTCCGCTGACGTGGCGCGGGCTTTCCCCACAACCAGGCGGCCAAATCCATGGCGGGCAACACGATATTATTCCAGACGAGCACCTGCCGACAGTAGGGTGGGCTGAGCGGAACTTCGAGCAGCATCGGCGCTTCGATCAAATGCACCAGCTCGCGCTCGCCCACGGCGGCGTGAAGTTGATTGTCCAGCATCAGCACCCAGGCGACGCTTTCCCGAGGCGCACTTTCAGGCATCCATCTTCTCCACGGCAACCGCGAGCAAAGCCGCCAGATGCTCGGTAGTGGTTACGCAACCCAGCCCCTCCTCCAACAGAACCAGCGCCTGAATGGGAGAATCCGGCAGCACCATGCACGCCGGTAGCGCGAGCAACTGAGGAGGTTCCGCCAACGTATCGACCCGGTCGCAGACCAGACCGAAGCGGTCGGCGCCGTTATTCAACAACAGGCAGGCTCGGCGACCACCCGGCATTTTCGGCAGAATCTGTAATTCACTCGACAGACAATAAACCGGCCACCAGAGGCCCGCAAACGCCACAGCTCCGACACTGTGCGGAATCCGCACCTCGTGGTCGATGTCCAGAATCGACTCCAGCGACTGAATTTCCGCTTGCGGCAAGAGCCATTGGCGCCCCTCCAGGGTCAGCACAGCGAATGACCGGATTTCCTGAAGAGCGGCGAACGCTGATTGAATTTGCCCGTTCATGTTGGCCGCAACAACCGATGAATCTGTCCCAGCAACTCATCTTCCATGAAAGGCTTGGTCAGGTAGATATTGACTCCGACTATCTCGGCCTCGCGTCGATGTTTCTCGGTAGAGCGTGAGGTGATCATGATAACCGGCAAATCATGGGTGATCTGGCTGGCGCGCAGATGCGCAACCAACTCCAGACCGTTCATGCGCGGCATTTCCAAATCGGTCAACACAAGGTCCGGGCGCTTGCCGTCGATGATCTCAATCGCTTCCAGTCCGTCGCGTGCAGTGCGCACTTCATAACCGGCATCCTGCGCAAACTGCGTCAATGAGCGGCGGGCGCTCAGTGAATCGTCCACCACCAGCATGAATGGACGGTGAAGAGAAGGCGTAACCGGCGCTGCTACTTGGGTCGTGGTCCGCGCTGGCTGCCTGACTGCCGGGGCGCGCAAGAGTTCCGGCAAGTCCAATACCGGCGCCACGCTGCCATCACCCAGGATCGTAGCTCCCACGACGCCATTGAGTTTGGGAAGGTACTGGCCCAGGCGCTTGACCACCAGATCGCGACTATCCAGGACTTCTTGCACCAGTACCGCGCGAACGGCGCCCGTCTCCTCTCGCACCAGCAATACCGGTGATGCGGCGTGGCTCCGTGTGCGACGATCCTGCGGCAGGTTGAGCAACTGATCTAAGGAGGTCAGTTCGTAAACGTCACTGCCTATCTGAAAAGTCGTGGTTTTACCCAATTCCTGAACTTTGCCGATCCCCGAATACAGGATCTGCTCAATGCCACGATCGGAGAGCGCAACCATTTGATTGCTCATGTGCACCAGCAAGGCATGGGTGGAAATCAAGGTCACCGGCAACCGCAACTCTATCAGGCAACCCTTACCGGTCTGGGTCTGGATGCGCAACGAACCCTTCATGTCCAGCAACCGGTTGTAAACCATATCCATACCGACGCCGCGCCCTGAGGTCTGCGTGGTTTCGCTGCGTGTGGAAAAGCCCGGCAACAGAATCAACCGGGCCAGTTCATCGTCCGTCAGCGACTGGTCCGCATTGAGCAGACCGCACGCGGTCGCTGTTCGGCGAATCGCTGCCAAATCCAAACCGGCCCCATCGTCTTGGCAGCGGACAGCGATGGTATTGCCCTCGCGTCCGAAGCGGAGTTCGATTCGCCCGACCGATGGCTTGCCCAGGCTCTTGCGTCGGGCGGGTGGCTCGATGCCGTGATCCACCGCGTTGCGCAAAATATGCATCAGCGGATCGACCATATCACTCAATACGTTGCTATCCATCAACGTGTCCGCGCCATGCACCACCAGTTCCACCTCCTTGTCCACCAGCCGACAGGTCTGCCGCACGCTGCGTTGCAGGCGCGGCGCCACCGTTTGAATCGGCACCATGCGAGTACGCAGTACGGCTTCCTGGTTATCCCGGTGCAGGCGGCTTTGATCTACGAGCAGGGTGTCCAGGGCCGCCAGGTTTTCCTCGATGGCGCGGCTGAGTTCGCGGGCGTCGATGGCCGCCTCCACCAAGCGATGAGTCACGGTGTTGAGTTCGTTGTACTGCTCCAACTCCAGCGGATCAAAATCCCCGCGTTGCACTGATTTGGACAAGGGCGACGATACGTTGCGAATATCGACCAATTGTTCCAATTCGGCGGTCAGTTGCTGAAACAGGCGATTTTGCCCCATCACCGCCCGGGTCTGCGCAACCGTCTTACGAACCCGCTCCTGGATTTGGCCGGTCAGGATGATGCTCTCACCGACCAGGCGCAACACGTCGTCAACCCGATGGGCGGGAATACGCAGGGTTGCCTCGGGGGGCGAGGCAGCCAATGGCGGCGACGCCATGAGCGTCACTGTTTCGGGCAGTTCGGCGGGTTGGGCCGGGCCGGTGATCATCCGCGATGTAACTTCATCGTCCGTCGGTATCCCTACCCGATCAATCCGGTTGGCCCAGTCCAGCACCTCCTGCAACACCGCCAACGCTTGCTGCGGTGGATCGCTGATGCCGAGCAGCGCCTCGCTCATGGCTTCCAGGCAGTCGGCAGCGTTTAGCAAGGTTTCGGCTAATGCCCGGTTGGGCAACGCGCCACGCTTGGAGAGGGCTTGCAGAATATCTTCGATATGGTGAGTCAGCATGGCGATACCGCGCACCCCGACGGTATTACCGGCGCCTTTCAAGGTATGCGCAATGCGCTGCGCTACTTCCACGTCCTTGGCATGACCATCACCCGTCGCCAAACGTTGAATAATGACTGAAAATTCAGCAGCCTGGTGGGGCAGCTCATGCAACAGGCCATCCAATAATTCCTGATTGACATCCGCAGGCAACGCCAGCGACACATCTGCGGATTGCGCTTGCCGTGGTCGGGCTTCCGCTTCAGTTGTTTCAGTCACCAGTTTCGGCGCGACCAGAAGTTCAGTGAGCGCAACCGCGTCTGCCGTAGCCAAGGGTTGTAGCCAGTGCGCGTCTTGCAAGTGATTAACCAGGATTGCGCAGACTGAGGGGTCGCCCAACGCTTGCAGGTAATTAAGCGCCAGATCGGGCCAGGCTTCCACCACCCGCCGCTGTTCCGCGTCAAGCGGGCTGTCCTGGGCGGCCAGGCGACTCAGGTTAGCCTGCAAGCCAGCGCAAACCTGCTGCAACCCGGTCAAACCAATGGAGTCCGCAGCATCACCCAGGCGCTCCAGGTGCTCAGCATAGTTAGACAGGGCCTCGCCCCGAGCGGCAGGCGCACTATCAGCCGCCGTGGCCAAAGCCAGAATCTCATCAGCGGTTTCAGCAATTTGGGCAATTTCCGCACACAGGATGTCCAGCAATTCCTGGTGTGCTTCGCCAGACCTGGCCATGACCCCGGCGGGTTCTTCTTCCCCGTCGTCATCAGTGAATTCCATTTCCTCGGTCTCAGCGACTGTTTCGATCTCCTCCTCCAGGTCGGCGACTGTTTCGATCTCCTCCTCCAGGTCGGCGACTGTTTCGATCTCCTCCTCCAGGTCGGCGACTGTTTCGATCTCCTCCTCCAGG
>JBAQIQ010000381.1:0-2612 GCA_049288935.1 Candidatus Competibacteraceae bacterium | reverse complement strand
GATGCCCCAGGAGCAGGCGGAGACCATGAGCCAAGGATGAAGAAACCCACCTTGCCCTGAAAGGCGTAAAAGCCAACTGGAAGGCTTACACGCTGCCCCTCAGCAGAACGAAAGTAATCCGGGTGTTTGGTCTTGAGATCGACGAGACCGCGCTTGATTTCGCCGTTCTCTTGGGGCTGGTCCACAAGGAGCTGAACCTTGTGATCACCGCCATACTTGCCATCCTTGCCCTCTTTCTCGGGAGTCACGAAGACGTTATCGATGCGACCAGTCATGACAAGCATAGGGATCATTGATCACCCCCGGAGGCGGAATCATGATCATTCAGCGAACGCTCGATGAAGGAGCGAGCGGCGGCGGCAGGGGCGACACGATGGAGGCGAGCATACCGCTTGAGGCGGAAAACCACATCGCGAGAAAGGCGGATAGTGTAGACCGGACGGGAAACTTTAGCGGGTTGATTCAATGAAATCATAACGGCAGCCCTGGTGAAGTACAGGACTGCTAGCTTAAGCCTAGTTTGGTTTAATCTCAAGTGCTACCAATTCCTTGGAACGGCCCGGAATGCTCCCCCGAGCAGCATCCCAGAAATTATGGGCTTTTTTCGCAATCTGCCAGCCCATGGACTTGTCGGCCAGGGGGCCGATTTCCGGCAAAACCTCATGAAAATCGAGCCGTAAGATTTCTTGATAGCGAACAAAAGTCTTATGGGCGTGGATCAAGCGGAGTGGCTTCCAGCCAATTTTAAGCCCGAGATGCAGAGCGCCAATAGCCCCCTCAAGCGCCTGAACGTCGCCGCGATAACGAGCAATGGCAGATTCGACAACCCGCAGCAATTCATCTTGATTCATAGCCTTATCTCTAAGTCGAAGCGCGTACTGTCTCCAAGCAGTCTCCGGGGAAACTGCACTCCCGGAGACTGCTTTACGACGAGCGTATTTCTTGAGCAGATGTCAAGGTCAAGCCGCTTCGCGGTGCGCTACGCGCAACCTTGACATGGATCGGTCAGGCGGAACAGCAATCACAAGCTTGCAAGAAACTTTTCTTCGAGTTCTGCAATTTTCTGATTCTTGACTCGGCGAGCCTTAGCGGCTGGACGCTGGCGGGATTCCCGGTAAATCTCAACCAACTTCTTGTAGTCAAGATCAAAGCCCCTTTCCCGTAATTGCTCAACAAAGAGCTTATCGCAATTGATCAACATAACGTCATGCCCGCTTGCGTTCTTGAAACCGCCGACGAGCTTCGATCAGATCGGACGGCCCGACGAGCAGCGGCGTACCATAGGCCCACTCGGGAGGACCGACCGGAACCGCTTCGATCACCCGGATGAGCGGAACCACGTTTGAGCGATCCTCATAGGGTTGCCGGATGGCGATATCGATACCGTGAGGGAGCATTTCCTTCCGGTAGCGGTAAAAAGTTCGGTGTGGATACATCGCCCGTATATCGTGCCCCTGTTGCCAGAGGTGGTAGACCGGAACGAGACGCTTGGGTAAATCGGTAATCGCGGTGGTGGGGAGTGCCCTTTGGTCACTCATTTGTATCCCCTCGGCTATGCCTTTCAATATTTCCGCGCCGGTAGTTTCGGACCAATCAAAGGCCCATCGCAAGCCTCTTTCCTGAATCTCCTTTGACCGTAGCATCACCTCAAATCGCAGCTTGTCATCGGCCCAGCCCTTCAACCTAGGCTCATCAAGCTGGAGACCTGTATGAAGACCGTGGCCCTTGCCCGCGTCAAGCTCATCGCCCTTGCCGTAGAACTTCGCCGACCAGCGCTTGGAACCCTGGCCGAAGTACAGAGTACCGTTTTTGACCAGCGTACCGCGCCCCCGGTGGCGCATGTAAGCCGAGTATTCCGCCCCTCTCAACCACGCCTGAACCCGCTCCCGCGAACCCAAGGCATACATCCGGTTAACGTCCACGCGGAGCATTTCGAAATGCCCATCGCGCCAGCGCTGGAGGTCAAAATCGGTGGGTTGCAGACCCGGATGAATCTCGCAGAGCCTGAACATGAGAAGTTCAAGGAGCGGCCCAGGGGCGAGGAATCCGCCAAAGAGGTTATGACCCTGTAGGAACTTGGTCGGATTGCCGGTCACATCAAGGATTCTGCCACGACGTACCCCATCACAGTCATCGAGGACCCCGTAGGTTCGGATCATCAAGCTTGAATCATACGACCCGACCACCGGCAAGCGGCTTTCAACTTGCCACTCGACTTCACCGTCTGGCGTGATCTTCATCACCCGCCCGCCCGTGATCGGTGAAGGGTGGAAACAGGGCACCCGAGCGCTGATCCAGTCCAGCATATCAGTGGTCATGAGCCAGCCTCAGTGCCAATTTGGCACAAAAGGAACGTGTCACTAGGCCCGTTCCCCGAAAAACCCCCGCGCGGCGGCCGGCTGAGCGCTACCCCAGAGGGGACCCCCGCGCAGACGGCCACCCGCGCGGCCGAGGTCAAGCGGAAACCCCTACAGAACCGCCCTGAGATGCCCCAGGAGCAGGCGGAGACCATGAGCCAAGGATGAAGAAACCCACCTTGCCCTGAAAGGCGTAAAAGCCAACTGGAAGGCTTACACGCTGCCCCTCAGCAGAACGAAAGTAATCCGGGTGTT
>JBAQIQ010000380.1:0-1503 GCA_049288935.1 Candidatus Competibacteraceae bacterium | reverse complement strand
CCTCCAACACCGCTATCCCGTGGTGGCTGGCCGAGTCTTGGTTTTCGTCCCGAACACTACCACCACGCTCGACCGCTTCGGGTTCCGCTGCGCGTTCCGTGAAGGAGGAGGGGTTTGGGGTGGTGGTAGTAATCTCAGTAGTAGTCTTAGTAGTAATCTCTGAGAGGTGACTTTTAAGTGAGAGTCCCTTACCTACAGGTGAGGGGGTCTGACCTACAGGTGAGGGGGTCTGACCTACAGGTGAGGGGGTCTGGCTTACGAGCGGAAGGGCTTCGCTGGCCGCCGATACCATTTCGGCGACCGTAGAAGGGGGATGCGTGATCGCCATGATCGCGAGCGGCACCGGTTCGATGAACGTGATGTTGTTCCGCAAGATTCCCTGGATCACCACATCCCGAAACTCGCGTCTGATAAGGCCCCCTTCCTCCAGCCGCGTGATCGCCCGGCGTGCTTGGGTCTTCGTGAATCCAAATTTCGCCTCAAAATAGGCGGCGCTGCACTGGAACATATCGCTGTCAAATCGCTTCCGTAAGATCGGTTTGCCGCTCTGGTCGAGGCTTTGGATGGGCCGATACCAGTAGAGGATTTCGGCCAGGATGATGATGGCGGGCATGTCCGGCTTGCCCGATTCCAGCGTGATCCGCTGATACCACGGATGCGGGATGATGTTCCCCTCGAAGTGAATCCTCCCAATCTCCTCCACTGTCGCCGGCAATCGAGTTGTCATCTTCGTTCTCCATCATTTCCCAACTGTAACTCTAGCCCTTTTTTGGGGCATCACGCGCTTGATACGAACATCGCGCCTTTCATCGAGGCTGGTCGTGGCTTGGTAAAGACTATCTACTCAGAGGAATACGCCCACTTGCTGCTTCTTTTGCGTAGAAAGCGGCTCGATGCGAAGCTGACCCAAGCCCAACTCGCCAAGAAACTCGGCGTCCCGAGAACCTTGATCGGCAAGTGCGAGCGGGGTGAGCGTCGCATAGATGTGATCGAACTCCAGGCGTTTTGCAATGCGCTGGGTACCGAGTTACAGGCGTTCATGACCGAACTCAAACAGCGCCGGTAAGTGCGGGTGCCGGGTGGCATCCGGTGCAGTCCCGTCCGCTAGGCCGCTTGCTGCCATTTGGTGAGGTCCTCCGGCTTGCAGCCCAAAGCGGCGGTGATCTTCTGGCGTAACTCTTCAGTCAGCGGACGTTCGCCCGTCTCGATCATGCTGATGTAGTTGCGCGTGACGCCGATCCGCCGCGCCAGTTCGGCTTGAGTCATCTTCAGAATCGCGCGTCGCACAACAATCGCGTGGCCGACATCATCGCTCATATCCGGTTCTCTAGTTACGTTTAGTAACTATATGCTAGATTCAAGTCGCGGTTAATGCAACGGTGTACGGTGCAATAAAGTTCGGGGCCACCTGAACCGCGCTATCGCTGTCCACAACCGAACCGCTTTTCCCCTCCCAATCCATCCTCGGCGCGATAGAGCGCGCTTCGCTGCCACGTTCCACCG
>JBAQIQ010000379.1:0-16130 GCA_049288935.1 Candidatus Competibacteraceae bacterium | reverse complement strand
AGACCTTGCACACAAAAGGCATAAAATCACAATCGGTAGTTTCCCCCGCATATGCGGGGATAGACCCCATCATAGGTGGCAGAATAAGAGGGTAAAACTGTTTCCCCCGCATATGCGGGGATAGACCCGTTGGGCCGGAACAGTGGAACATCCAGCGCTAGTTTCCCCCGCATATGCGGGGATAGACCTTTGGCATACCGGGCTTTTCCGGCTTGGGTGCGGTTTCCCCCGCATATGCGGGGATAGACCCGATTGGTTATCCAAAATCCCAACCGATCTGCGGTTTCCCCCGCATATGCGGGGATAGACCCGGCAACCCAGCGGCGGGACCCAGCGGCGAAGGGTTTCCCCCGCATATGCGGGGATAGACCCGGGGTTGAGGCGCAAAGGCCCGCCACTACGGCGTTTCCCCCGCATATGCGGGGATAGACCTCCAGTTAAATCCATGTCATTCGCTCCCGTAGTGTTTCCCCCGCATATGCGGGGATAGACCTGTCAGCATCAACTGGCTGTCAACCGGACAAGGGTTTCCCCCGCATATGCGGGGATAGACCCTTTTACACCTTTAACCCGTTTTCCGTCTTTTTGTTTCCCCCGCATATGCGGGGATAGACCCCGTGGATATTTCCGAATACGGCCCGACCTTCAGTTTCCCCCGCATATGCGGGGATAGACCCTTGATTTCCGGGCTTATCAAGAACAGATAGGGGTTTCCCCCGCATATGCGGGGATAGACCTTTATTGATAGCATTGATTAAATTAGTTAAATCGTTTCCCCCGCATATGCGGGGATAGACCCTGGACACTCAGAAGGAACAGAAGGAAAATCAAGTTTCCCCCGCATATGCGGGGATAGACCTTAGATACAGATTGAGCACATCCCATCAATGATGTTTCCCCCGCATATGCGGGGATAGACCTTACTTCATTAATTTTCATTTTGAAACCTAGCCGTTTCCCCCGCATATGCGGGGATAGACCCCACGCCGACCGCGATCTGGTCGGCACTGGCTCGTTTCCCCCGCATATGCGGGGATAGACCCTATCCGCCTTGCGGGGCGTCGGCGTTCAAAGAGTTTCCCCCGCATATGCGGGGATAGACCCGAGTTCCAGCGTTGTGACCGGATCGCCGATCTGTTTCCCCCGCATATGCGGGGATAGACCCCCGACCCGCAGAAATATCAGCATCCCCTAATCGTTTCCCCCGCATATGCGGGGATAGACCTTTTTTCTAAGTATGCCGTTACTGCTTCTGTTCGTTTCCCCCGCATATGCGGGGATAGACCCTAGACTTATACTCTGATGCAGAAGAGATAACAGTTTCCCCCGCATATGCGGGGATAGACCCGTAATATTCTGTCACCCCAGGTTGACAAATATGTTTCCCCCGCATATGCGGGGATAGACCCAAGCCAGCGCTGATCTTACGGAAGCAAGAGAAGTTTCCCCCGCATATGCGGGGATAGACCCGTTGGTCGGGAGGAACAGGAGGTGATTGGCGGGTTTCCCCCGCATATGCGGGGATAGACCTCACCATGGAACAAGAGGGCGCGCTATGCAAGAGTTTCCCCCGCATATGCGGGGATAGACCTCAATAAGCATATCATCTACCCCCAGCAAAGACGTTTCCCCCGCATATGCGGGGATAGACCCCAAGCCATAGCCAAAACCAGAGGATTCAACAGGTTTCCCCCGCATATGCGGGGATAGACCCATCGACATTGATTGACTGATTCAGCACAACCAGTTTCCCCCGCATATGCGGGGATAGACCCTACGAGCAGCAGCTTTACCCTGACCAGCAGTGGTTTCCTCCGCATATGCGGGGATAGACCTCTAATCGCAAAGATAACCAATCAATAAGCATAGTTTCCCCCGCATATGCGGGGATAGACCCGTTACGAGAAAAGAAAACATTCAAAAAAATAAGTTTCCCCCGCATATGCGGGGATAGACCCACAAATCTGAGAAGAAATACGAAGCTGATCGCGTTTCCCCCGCATATGCGGGGATAGACCCCATAACAGCGAGGTCACAAAAAGGTTGATAGCGTTTCCCCCGCATATGCGGGGATAGACCACCCACGCCCGCTAATTTCAAAACACCATAATAGTTTCCCCCGCATATGCGGGGATAGACCCATCGCTTTCAACCAGCGAAATCCCAACGTTAAGTTTCCCCCGCATATGCGGGGATAGACCCAATAACTGATATTGGCGGTCTGCTTATTGGGCGTTTCCCCCGCATATGCGGGGATAGACCTCCCAAGCATCAGAGTAACCACCATCACAATCAGTTTCCCCCGCATATGCGGGGATAGACCCAAATCGGCAGGTAATGCAGTGAGTCCGGTACAGTTTCCCCCGCATATGCGGGGATAGACCTTTTCGCCAGGGTCTCGGCAAGAGTGTCCATCAGTTTCCCCCGCATATGCGGGGATAGACCCACTGATTTCTTTATAATAAATACTACCTTTATGTTTCCCCCGCATATGCGGGGATAGACCCGTTAACAGGCTTAAGAGCTAATAAACGGGAAGGTTTCCCCCGCATATGCGGGGATAGACCCCATTCTGCGATGAATTCAGCAACGCCCAACGCGTTTCCCCCGCATATGCGGGGATAGACCCCTGTGAAAGTTTTTTGTGAGCGTGTTCTGACGGTTTCCCCCGCATATGCGGGGATAGACCTTATCCGGTGGAGTCTCAATATAATGACGAACAGTTTCCCCCGCATATGCGGGGATAGACCCCTTTTGATTTTATTGACAAAGATGGAAAGCGGGTTTCCCCCGCATATGCGGGGATAGACCTTTGAGAAGGACGACCAGGACGTTTAGGCATAAGTTTCCCCCGCATATGCGGGGATAGACCCTTGGGTTGAGTCGCCGGGTCTTTCTGTTGCTGGTTTCCCCCGCATATGCGGGGATAGACCCTTGGCTAAATGGTGATAAACCTCCTGAACCAGGTTTCCCCCGCATATGCGGGGATAGACCTTCTGTTGGCCGCTTTGGCGATGGGTTTCAAGTGTTTCCCCCGCATATGCGGGGATAGACCCCAAGCCGCGAAGTAATAAGGATTCCTGAGCTGGTTTCCCCCGCATATGCGGGGATAGACCCCTGACCCCAAAGTGTCTCATTTGCTCTCTTTGGTTTCCCCCGCATATGCGGGGATAGACCCTTTGCAGTGCGTCGGTGCGCGGCTGATGCGCTGTTTCCCCCGCATATGCGGGGATAGACCCCCGGAGCAGTTCCTTGGGGATTCGACTGGCTCGTTTCCCCCGCATATGCGGGGATAGACCCGAGTGGGTTGCCGGGAAATACAGAAATCAAAGGTTTCCCCCGCATATGCGGGGATAGACCCCTGCAAAGGCTGCGACTCGGATTTTGTGCAGTGTTTCCCCCGCATATGCGGGGATAGACCCGCCTGGCACCTGACCAGCAGACCCCACCCGAAGTTTCCCCCGCATATGCGGGGATAGACCTGGATCAACCAAAGCTATGCACGCTGGTAGAAAGTTTCCCCCGCATATGCGGGGATAGACCCGCACCACGGAAGAAGGGAACGGAGCGGAAGAAGTTTCCCCCGCATATGCGGGGATAGACCCGCCAAGAACCTCAAGCCCGTCATTGAAGGGGAGTTTCCCCCGCATATGCGGGGATAGACCCGGGACCAGCAGGGCCAGCAGGAGCAACCGGAAGTTTCCCCCGCATATGCGGGGATAGACCCTCGCTGCACAGACGAAGAGCTGCGGCTGGGTGGTTTCCCCCGCATATGCGGGGATAGACCCAAGATCGGGAAAGCGGAAAGACGGGGATTGACGTTTCCCCCGTATATGCGCGTTTCACCGCCTTGGCCTGCTGTTCGAGGGCCAGCATCGACGCCCAGTTGGCTGAGGAGGGCTTGGTGAAATTCCTGCGGCCCGGGTGGCGACAGGGGGCGCGACTGGTATTGACCACCTACGAAACCTTACGCGACTTTGAATTTTCCTTTGCTGAAGAAGACTGGTCGATCATGGTGTGTGACGAGGCCCAGAAGATCAAAAATCCCAACACCCTGATGACCCGTTCGGCCAAAAAGCAGAAAGTCCGTTTCAAAATCGCCTGCACCGGCACTCCGGTCGAGAATACCCTGACTGATCTCTGGTGCCTGTTTGACTTTGTGCAGCCAGGGCTGCTCGGGGCGCTCAATGAATTTGGCCGTCGCTATCGCCGGCCGATCGAGGCGCAAACCGATGAAGAAAAGGCCCGCGTTGAGGAGTTACGCACCCGGATTGATCCCCAAATCATCCGCCGCACCAAAGCGCAGGTCGCCACGGATCTGCCACAAAAACTGGAGCAGGACTACCGGATTCCACTCTCTCCCCACCAGCGGGCGCTGTACGCCCACGCGATTGATTCCTTCAGAAAGCGCAATAATCCGGATGTCCTGACGCCGTTCAAGAATCACTTGGGCCTGCTGCAATACCTGAGACTGATCTGCACCGATCCCCGCCGGCATGGCCTGGAAGCTTTCAAGCCTGAACCCTTGGCGGAGTATCGCCACAAAGCCCCGAAGCTGCACTGGCTGTTGGAAATCCTGTCGCTCATTCAGCGTCGGGCGGAAAAAGCGATTATTTTCTGTGAATTCCGGGCCATTCAGCGCCTACTGAAGTACTACATTGAACAAGTGTTCAGCTTCTCTCCAGACATCATCAACGGCGACACCCAGGCCTCCGCCAAGGCAGCGGATAGTCGGCAAAAGCGCATCAAGGCGTTTCAGGCCAAAGCCGGGTTTGGCGCGATTATCCTGTCGCCAGTAGCGGTCGGCTTCGGCGTCAATATCCAGGCCGCAAATCATGTGATTCACTACACCCGGCACTGGAACCCGGCTAAGGAAGATCAGGCGACCGACCGCGCTTACCGGATTGGGGCCACCAGGGACGTACATGTTTACTACCCGGTGATTCATGCCGACGATTTCACAACTTTTGAGATGAAGTTGCATGAGTTGTTGAACCGCAAGCGGGAACTGGCCAGCGATATGTTGAACGGCACGGGGGAAATCAGTCCCAGTGACTTTGATTTGGCTGATGTGATCCCGGCCAGCGACGGTTTCGCCCTGGACGCCAGAATCACGCTGGATGATGTGCTGCAAATGCGCCCGGACTACTTTGAGGGTCTGGTAGCGGCGCTCTGGCAACAGCGGGGCTTTCCGGAAGTCCAGCGCACCCCGACCCGTGGCGACCACGGAATTGATGTCGTGGCCCTGCATCGTCCGCAGGGCGAACTGATCCAGTGCAAAACTTCTTCCTGTGAAAACGCCCAACTCGGCTGGGACGCCATCACGGATGTCGTGGCGGGCGCGGCCACCTACGAGCGTCGCCATCCCGACGTGCAGTTCAAAAGGGTGTGCGTTACCAATCAATTTTTCAACGCGACCGCCCAGCGCCATGCGGAAAACAATCACGTTGAACTCTACGATCAGCAACACCTTGCCCAATTCCTGAAGGATTACCCGCTACGGTTACTGGAGGTTGAGCGATTTCTGTATACCGACTGGAATCAGGCTTAGTTTCTACTGGCTCCACTGGATTAGTGGCGGAATGATGACCTTCATCCTCGGTTTTGAATACACTATGTGAAGCGATTCACGCCAAATGCCTCCCGCAGGTTTAAAGTGAAAGCCAAACAGCGCAAACCCGAACACGATTCCGGCTACAAACTGCTGTTTTCCCATCCCGCCATGGTCGCCGACCTGATCAACGGCTTCGTCCATGAGGACTGGGTCAAGGAACTGGATTTCACCACTCTGGAAAAGCAATCCGGAAGCTACGTCAGCGAAGATTTACGCCCCCGCGCCGATGACATCATCTGGCGAGTGCGCTGGCGCAACCGTTGGCTGTATGTCTATCTGCTGCTGGAATTCCAGTCCTCTGTCGATCCGTTCATGGCGATCCGCGTGATGGTCTATATCGGGCTGTTGTACCAGGACCTGATCCGCACCGGGCAACTCACCCCGGAGGGTCTGCTGCCACCGGTCTTGCCGCTGGTGCTGTATAACGGGCGGGCGAAGTGGACCGCCAAGACCGAAGTTGCCGAACTGATCGCGGCGCCGCCGGGCGGATTGGCGCACTATCAGCCCCGGCTGACCTATTGCCTGCTGGCCGAAAACCGGTTCAGCAACGCCGACCTGGCGCCCTTGCACAACCTGAGCGCGGTGCTATTCCAGTTGGAAAACAGCCGGGGACCGGAGGAATTGCAACAGGTCGTCGCGCGACTGGTCGAATGGTTGCAAGCCCCGGAACAGGCCAGTTTACGCCGGGCGTTTGCCGGGTGGTTGCGGGATGTGCTGCTCCCGGCGCGCCTGCCGGGGGTGTGTATAGAAGCCGTTATGGAACTAAGCGAGGTAAAAAATATGTTAGCGGAACGTGTGATGGAATGGACCGAGCAGTGGAAGCAGCAGGGACTGGAGGAAGGCCGCAAAGAAGGCCGCAAAGAAGGCCGCAAGGAAGGCCGCAAGGAAGAGAGATCATTGCTTTTGCAGGAGTTATTAACCGAAAAATTCGGGCCGCTGGATGCAGCCACTCAGGAAAGACTGACTGCGGCGGATAGTGAGACGCTGTTGGTCTGGGTAAAACAGGTGTTGAACGCCAAGACCCTGGCGGACGTGTTTCGAGAATCCGCCCTCCACTGATGCGGCTCACAGCACGCCGCAGATTCAACGCCCGATGCCTGGAGCCGGGAACCTTTGATACAAGGCCCGCCGCTGTTCCAGGATCGCAGCAAACTCGGTGATAGTGTTGGCAAACGGCGTTTTTTCCGGCCAATTCAGCGTTTCATCCAGTGCCATCGGCGGAATGCGGTAGGCCAACTGAAGGAGCGCTGCATGGAAGCGCCAGTCACTCTGAGCCAGCCAGTGTGGAAATTTCTGCTGGGCCACCCGCCATAGCGCCAGACTCCAGGCAAAATCGGCGGTAGTAATGATCTGCGCGGCCAGACCGGCATCATCGGTATTCGCCAGGATGTGCTGCAACGCGGCGTCCGCTTCCGCTTCCGTCGGCGTCAGGGTCAGGGCTAACTCGACCGCTGCCTGATGGGAAAACCCACCGCGTTTGAGCACCGCCACAGTCCAGGCCGTATGACCCGACTGACGACTGATGGCAGTGCGGAATCCTGCCAGCAAGGCCGCCTTCCACTCACTTTTCGCCGCGACGGCCAAAACACCGTCCGGGTCCAGCGCCAATACGGCCTCCCACCACGCCAGCGGCGTATAACTCACCATCTGGAACAGCCACCACGCCCGTTCGCCCAGTTTGCTGTGTGCAGGAGGCTGTTCTTCCAGGGTGTCAGCTTTCCACTCGGGTGCAAAAATCGGTGGCGGTTCGATCACGGTAACGGTGCGCAAAAGTTTACGCTCACTCCGAATGCAGGACTCCAGACGAGCCATCATGCGGCGGGCAAAATCGCTATTAGGCAATCGCGATAGCAAAGCGGCGGCAATCGCACGAACTTCTTTGCCACGGTCATTAGCCAGGGTCGCGGCAAGGAACGGGGCGTCCTCCGGCCCCAAATTTTCGCCCAAAGACGGTAGTAGCAATGCCCGATCACGGGCCGTTTCACCGCCAAATGCAGCTTCAAGCAACTGGCGTGCTTCGCCAGAATCTGTAGCCCGTAGCTGACGCAGAAAAGCGGACCGCTGGTGAACATCACCCTCGTCCCAAATGCGCGGGTCCGCCGATTCCACGCTGGCGAGAGCGGCGAATCTCCACTCAGGATTTTGCGCCGCAAGCCAGGCGCCCCGATATCCTAGCGCCTGGCGCAGCGGCTCCCGGAGCGCCACTGACTGGCGACCCAGTTCCAAAGCGCGAGGCAACAACCGTGGCGGCAAGCAACGCCCTGCGCCAGCGAGCAAATGACACGCTTCGGCCAGCAGCCGCGCCTGACCGCTCTCGATGATTCGGGCCAGTAGCGCCATCTCTTCCGGCTCAGTGGCCGGCTTTACATGTTCGGGCAAAGCGGGTGCAGGTACGGGTTCTGCCGATAGCCTTAGGGTCAGGGCGGCCATTTGCGCGGTCGCCAGAATGCCCGCTGTGCGCAGCAGGCGATCCTCTGCGGCTGATTCCACCAGCAACTCGTCCAGCCGGCCCGGTAACGGGACCGGCTGGAAACCACGCCCAGACCCTAACAGCGCCGCAGAGGTCAAGTCAGTCCAGGGATTCATGGGGGCCAATCGCCTAGGTCAGGATCAATACCCAAAGCCCGTAATTGTTCCGCCAGTCGTTCAGCCCGTTGCCGTTCGGTATCGGCCCGTTGCCGTTCGATTTCAGCCCGTTGCTCTAATTGAACGAAAGTTTCAAAACGCCGCCCATCCGGTCGGTACAACACTAAGTCAGTTCCCTCCAGGCTGAATCGAATCCCCAATCGTGGACTGATCCAACCTTCCATCGCAGTCACCGGTTCCAACTGCCCGTCTCGGCGCAACCAGCCTTTCAGCATTCCTCGATCTGGATCATATTCGTAGTATTCCTCGACGCCATACTGTTCATAAAACTGCAATTTGCGGCGCATCTCGGCCCGGGTATTACCGGGTGAAAGAACTTCAAACGCCACCTGCGGGGCAACGCCGTCTTCTCGGCATTGCACATAGGAACCCCGATAGCCCGGTGGACGGCCAAACGCCACCATCGCATCGGGCGCAGCACGGATTTGAATATTTCCCTCGACCGGATACCAGAGTAAATCACCGGCTACGAACACATCCGGTCGATCTGCAAACAATGCGGCCAACCCACCTTGAATCATCACGATATAGTCAAACTGTCGGGTATTGTCCGCCATCGGCTGGCCATCGCTATCGGGATAAATCACTTCAGCAGGTTGTGTGGGAAGGGCGCGGGACTTCATCACCGAAACCATCGAAGCAGTTGCCGTCATATCGACCTCCATCGGACCCCATCAATCATGAATCATGAGTAGGCTTAATTTTCAGCGCTACCCAAACTATGAAATCCATCGGCCCAGGCGCCTAGCACCCGGAGTTCGTTGTCGCTCCATTCGCCGAAAACGCGGAGGGGCTGACCGCCGGAAATCGCCAGGAACTCCCAGGCGTCCCGATCCGTCATTTGCAACGGTAATTCCGCGCCCTGCACGTCGCGCAGCCACCACACTCCATTGCGGCGCAGGGGAATGACCTGGTCAATCATAAAAGGATAGGTCATCAGCCAGGGATTGGCGGCCAGCGCCTCGGCGCGGGTGGCCAGCGCCGCATCAAAATCATACAGAGCGGGAAACGGTTCATGTAAGGGCCGAACAGATTCCGGTGGATTCACCAACAGTGCGCGCAACGGGTAAGCGGAAGGATAGAAGGCTAAATCCGCGTGGAAACTCACGCCAACGATTAAAGGCGCCGGAAAGCTGCGCTGGCCATGCATGAAGTCAAGGAGCAACATCGGTTGAGCATGAGTTCGGCCCAATAACCAGGTGCGACGCTCCCAAAGCGGGGCGCGCTCGGTAAAGACCTGTCCGACGACACACCATTCATCAGTCACGCGCTGCGGATTCGCCAAAACTTCCTCTTTGTCCATGGCCCAACCCAGCACGGCGCGAAGATCGCCTTGCAACGCTGTTGGCAATGTCGCAAAACGACTCAAACCCTCGGCCATCAGGAACATCCGGCCCAATTGACCAACAACCCGTTGCGGCCAGCCATCGCCGGAATGGATCAACGACTCAAGACGGGCCACCTCGTTGACCAGACCGGGAAGTTGAGCGTCCACCATTCGCGCCGTCACACCGGCGAAATAGGTCGCTGGCTGCTGGGGATACGCCGCCAGGCCATGACGCACCTGATCGGTGAGCCAACGCGCCAGTTCTGCGCCGCCCTCGCTCATCCTGCTCAACCGTTTCGCCGTGCGCTTCGCCGCCGTTTCGGCGTCGACAGGAACCTCTTTTTTCCTGGCTGCCGCTACGGCCTGCTGTTCAACCTTCCCGCGCCGCGCTGTCAACCAATCCGCAACCCATGGCGGGGAATCGCCAGTGTGAACCGTTACCGATTTCTCCACCGCCAACAACAAGAGTCCCAAACCGTGCTTACAGGGAAACTTGCGGCTGGGGCAGGTGCATTTGAACGCTGGACCGCTGAGGTCAATCGAGACTTGGTAAGGCTTGCTGCCGCTGCCCTGGCATTCACCCCACAGCGCGTCTGCGGACTGTCCCAGAGTCGGCCATTTCGCCGCGTGGGCCAGCCCGCGTCCGGCCTTCACCGACGCGGCGTCGGGCGCCAATGCCATAATTTGTTCTGTAGTGAGATTCATCGTACAGACCTTCAATCTTTCCAGGGTCGCTCACCTTCCCGAAATCGTCCCCACCCCTCGGCGAACTGGTGCTCATGGACATTGAGCCGGCACCCATACCAGCCTTCAATCACCTGCCGGGCGACCGAGAGCGGTCTCAGCCCGGCCTCGTCCAGCAACCGCCGGGCGACTGCAATATCATTCATCACCCCCAGGCAATCCTGCAAACCGGAAAGTGCGCTCAACATCATCTTAACGGTGGGCGCTGGATACAGGCTGGCAAAAAAATCCAGTGCATAGCGCAACTCCTTGATCCGAATTCGCAGGGCATGGCGCTCCTCGGCGGACAAACGGGTAAACGCCTCGCCCCACTTCACGACCCGCCGATAGTAGCCTTCGAGCAGCGGCGTGGCAAAAACCAAAACCGGTTCCGTCAACCGTGCTCTCGCTTCATCGCCCAGACCTTCACGCCAGGCGCGGCGATCCAGCCAGTCGGTGAAGTGTTGCAGCATCAAGAAATATCGGGGTTGTTCCAGGGCCTCCCGCAAGGTCTGATGATGGTGTTCACGGAGAAGACCGGCTCGCCCCCGAAATATCAGCAGGCCGCGCTTACGCGGGAAGTGGGCGAAGACCGGCGCCATCCCCTCTTCCAGGAATACATCCCAATCACGGGCCGGCCCTAGGAATCCGTTCAGCCAGCGCAGGTCTTCAATCAGGCAGGCGCTGGCCTCGCGGGGAATCAGCGACCGGAAGATTTTAAGGCCGGAGCGCAGCCGCCGGAACGCCACCCGCATCTGGTGGACGCCCTCGATTTGACTGTGCTGAACGGCAGGCCGATTGGCCTCAGCATGGTGCAGACAACCGCCAATAATCGCGATGAATGCTTCTTCGCTGGCGGTGTCAGACGCCAGCCGCATTGGGCTGGCCTTAACATGAATCAGAGTTTCAGAGGACATGGGAAAGACACCAGTGGGTGACTACGCTTAAGATACCGTTTCTTCAATCGTCCGTTCGAGGAGAGATCATCATGATTAAAACACTGGGATACGCTGCCCAAAGTGCGACCGCGCCCCTGGATATGTTCCACTTCGAACGGCGCGAACCCGGGCCGCACGACGTACAAATCAAGATTCTTTATTGTGGCGTATGCCACTCGGACTTGCACACCGCTCGCAACGAGTGGCGAGGAACGGTCTACCCGGTTGTGCCTGGCCACGAGATTGTCGGTCGGGTGACAGAGGTCGGCAACGAGGTTACGGCTTTCAAACCCGGTGACCTGGCCGGCGTCGGTTGTATGGTGGATTCTTGCGGAACCTGTCCCGATTGTCAGGAAAGTCTGGAGCAGTATTGCACCCATAGCATCACATTCACCTACAACAGCCCTGATCAGCATACAGGAAAGGTGACCTATGGCGGGTACTCCAACCGCATCGTCGTCGATCAGCGCTTTGTACTGCGCATATCGGAAGCGCTCGATCTGCCCGCCGTTGCACCGTTGCTGTGCGCCGGCATCACAACCTACTCGCCGTTGCGGCAATGGCGGGTGGGCCAAGGGCAGAAGGTCGGGGTCGTGGGTCTCGGCGGTCTGGGCCACATGGGGGTTAAATTTGCTCATGCTTTCGGTGCGCACGTCGTGTTGTTCACTACGTCGCCGGACAAGGTGGCGGACGCCAAACGGCTGGGTGCTGATGAGGTGGTGCTATCGAACCATCCTGGTGAAATGAAACAGCATGTCAACAGTTTCGACTTCATTCTCAACACCGTGGCGGCGCCGCATAACCTGGATGCCTACCTCGTCTTACTCAAGCGCGATGCAACCATGTGCCTGGTGGGCGCTCCAGAGGACCCGCATCCCTCGCCGAACGTCTTTAATCTGGTGTCACGCCGCCGCCGACTGGCCGGGTCATTGATTGGCGGCATTAAGGAAACTCAAGAGATGCTCGACTTCTGCGCTGAACATGGCATTGTTTCGGATATCGAGATGATCCCGATGCAGAAAATTAATGAGGCTTATGAGCGAATGCTGCGCAGCGATGTGAAATATCGCTTCGTAATTGACATGGCCTCGCTGAAACAAAATCAACCCTGAACGACGTCACAAGGCGCCAGCACCCAGCCCTCCATCAAGCGCCGGGCGCTGCGCCGGAACGTTACTTTTTCCGCCCGCCACCGCCCCTGTTCCTCCGCCACGGTAGCGCTGATGGCCATGACGCCTGCCGCATGGCCGATCCGCACTTCATCCCCGGTGGTGAGGCGATTCGCTATGGTCTCCCACACCAGCGTTCCCGGCAACATCGCCGCCACCGCCAGCGCCACCGCCCCGGTACCGGTGAAAGCGTGATGCAACGCACCCATAGACAAAATGCGGGCAACCAGATCAACGTCGTTCGCAGCAACCGTGACGCCGTCCGAGGCCCGGTAGTCATGGGCGGGGGCGATAAAAGCCAGTTTAGGTGTGTGAGGCCGGTGCGCAGTCGCTTCTGCCGGGCTGGCGGCTAATCCCATCGCGACTGCTCCATGAGCGCGAATCCCCTCACAACGGGCCAGCAGATCGGCGTCCCTATTGAATTCAGCGCGATTTTCACTGCCGCTCAAACCCAGATCGGCGGCGCGCATGAAGATCGTTGGATTGCCGGCGCTTATCAGACTAACGTCAATGCTCCCCCAACCGGTGACTTCCAAGCGGTCCTTGGGCCGACCTGTCGGCAATACGGTCGCCTCGCCGCCAGGGTCGAGAAAATCGAGGGTGATCAACGATCCCGGAAAGGCTACGCCGGCCAGGCGAAACTCACCCTCCTCGACCGGCTGCCCATCCCGCACCAGGCAATGCGCGACAATGGTTTCCTTCACATTGGCTTGCCAGATGCGGATGGTGGCGCTGCCGTCGGCGGGCGCCGTGAGCAGGCCACGACACAGCGCGAACATGCCAACAGCGGCGCTGAGATTACCGCAGTTGCCCGACCAGTCGATAACCGGCGAGCCAATGTCCACCGCGCCAAAGCGATAATCCAGATCGAAACCAGGACGGGTCGAGCGGGAAACCAGCGCAACCTTACTGGTGCTGGATGTGGCCCCGCCGAGGCCGTCGATCTGCGTCGCGTAGGGGTCCGGGCTGCCAAGGATGCGCAGCAACAATGCATCGCGTTGCCCTGGATCAACCGGCAGGTCGGCGGGATCGAAGAACAAACCTTTGCTGGTGCCGCCACGCATCCAGACAGCGGGAAGTCGAATCAGAGGCATGGGGTCGGTTCCCAATCAACAGGACTGATGTATGCTTCCATATTCACCTCAAAAACACGACCCGGCAAGGTGTGTAGTGGTACTGTCAAGACCCCTCTGTACCGCTTACACTTGTTGAAATCTTCAACAATGATTCGGAGCGACCCGCATGGCCACCGTCAACTTCAGCGTCCCCGAAGACGTTAAGCAAGCCTTCAATGCAGCCTTCCAGGGCCAGAACAAGAGCGCCATCATCGCTGACCTGATGCGCGAAGCCGTCGAGCGCACCCAGCATCAACAACGGCAAACTGAGGCGATTGATCGCATTCTGGAACGGCGCAAGCACGCCCCTCCCATCACCGAAGAAAAATTCCGCGCTGCTCGCGAGGAAGGGCGGCACTGATGATTCGCTATGTAGTGGATGCCAGCGTGGCTATCAAGTGGTTTTTCCAGTCAGCCACTGATGAGGGCCATCTCGAACTGGCCTTGGCGTTGCTCCGCACGAATCGGGATGGCGAGACTCGCCTTTATCAACCCTCTCATTTCATCGCCGAAGTCGCTGCGGTACTGGCCAGAAAGAAGCCCGATGAAGCCCGGGCCGATGTGTGCGACCTGCTCAACATCGACTTTCAAGTCATCGAAAGCACCGCAGTCTACGTGACCGCCTGTGACCTCGCCATCCGCCTGAATCACCATCTGTTCGATACGCTTTACCATGCCGTAGCCCTGCACACGCTTGATGCCACACTGGTGACCGCCGACCGACGCTATTTCGACAAGGCCCAGTCCATCGGCCTCATCGTCTGGCTGGGCGACATGAATCTGCCCCGTCTACCATAAACTACAAGTTTTTAATCAAATAAATAAATTTATTATGCAAATATTTACATTAAAAATAAGAATAAATATTATTTGAAAGACATTCTCTAATTGCTGCGCTTCAGTTGCTCATTCATCCTGTTCTTGGAGATTTTCATGCCCAAACCGTCCAGCCCCCATACGCTGTTACCCATCTTCTGCCTACTGGCCAGCCTGCTGGCGCCGCCGGTGCTGGCCAGCGGCGAAGTCAATATCTACTCGGCCCGCAAAGAAGATTTGATCAAGCCGTTGCTGGATGACTTCTCCAAGCAAACCGGTATCAAAGTCAATTTGGTCACCGGCAAGGAAGAAGCCTTGTTGCAACGACTGGAAAGCGAGGGTATGAACACCCCGGCTGATCTATTACTGACTTCCGATGCGGGCCGGTTGACCGCTGCGCAAAAAACCGGCGTCTTGCAGGCGGTCAAATCCGCCTCGCTCGACCAGAACATCCCCGCTGTTTACCGCGATCCTGACGGTTACTGGTATGGGCTATCCGTCCGCGCCCGACCCATCCTCTACGCTAAAGGCCGGGTTAAGCCCGAGCAGTTATCGACTTACGAAGAGCTGGCCGCGCCGCAATGGAAAGGCAAGCTGTGCCTGCGCTCCTCCGACAGTGTCTATAACCAGTCACTGGTGGCGGGGATGATCGCCCATCACGGCGAGGCGAAAACCGAGGTCTGGGCCAAGGGACTGGTCGCCAATTTCGCCCGTCCCCCCAAAGGCGGGGATCGTGACCAGATCAAGGCCGTCGCCGCTGGCGAATGTGATCTGACCTTGGCCAATACCTACTATTTGGGCGGCATGGTCAGCGCCAGCGATGAGGCGGAACAACAGGCAGCGGCGCAGATTGCAGTCTTCTGGCCTGACGCCAAAACTACTGGCGTTCACGTCAACGTCAGCGGCGCCGGCGTCACTGCCCACGCCCGCCAGCGCGACAATGCCATTCAATTGCTGGAGTTTCTGGCCAGCGACGCCGCCCAGCGCTGGTATGCTGAAGTCAATAACGAATACCCGGTAAACCCTGCTATTCCGCCCAGCGCCGTACTCAAGTCCTGGGGTGAGTTCAAGGCGGATACGCTGAACGTCGCTCGACTGGGTCAGTTAAACGCCGTTGCTGTCAAACTGATGGACCGGGCTGGGTGGAAGTAGCGCACGCTCATCCGCAGACGCCCCTTCACCCTGCCCCACCAAAGGGGAGGGGATCTGGGGCGCGAGTCGCCTGGGCTGACCGCTGGACAGTGCTGGCCGTAGGGTTGGCGGTGTTACTGGCTCTGCCGGTGTTAACGGTATTTCTCACCGCCCTGCAACCGCCCAGCGAAGTCTGGCGGCATCTGGCCAACACCGTACTCCCTGATTATGTGCTGAACTCGGTGATGCTGATGATCGGGGTTGGGGCTGGAACCCTGTTCATCGGCGTCCCCACTGCCTGGTTGACCGCCACCTGCGAATTTCCCGGGCGGCGATGGTTTGAATGGGCGCTGCTGCTCCCCATGGCCATTCCGGCCTACATCATTGCCTACACCTATACCGGCCTGCTGGATTTCGCCGGCCCAGTGCAAACGCTCCTGCGTGAGACTTTCGGTTGGAGTCGGCAGGATTATGCGTTCCCCGAAATCCGTTCACTCACCGGCGCGGCGCTCATGCTGGCGCTGGTGCTGTATCCCTATATCTACCTGTTGGCGCGGGCGGCGTTTCTGGAGCAGTCGGCGGCGGTGCTGGAAGTCAGCCGCAGCCTGGGCGCGGGGCCGTGGCAACGCTTGCTGACCCTCACCCTGCCGC
>JBAQIQ010000378.1:0-11258 GCA_049288935.1 Candidatus Competibacteraceae bacterium | reverse complement strand
GGGTCATGTGTGGACGTTGACCGCCTGGTGCGGACTGCGCAACAGTTTCCGCACCTTTCGCCTTGACCGCATCCGCCAACTGGAAACACTGAGCCAAACCTTTGAAGAACTACCGGGGCAACGGCTGGCGGATTTTGTTGCGATGATGCAGGCACAATGTGATCAATAATCAATTAGCTGCCGATGCGACCATCGCTGTCACTGGTCACTGCATTGCCTGACTGCCGCCCCGCCATCGGCGGCGCTTACTGGCACTTGACTAATCAAGTCACGCGCAAGCTCTTCCTGCAACAAGGGCGTGAATCTTTACAGTTCGATGGCTTGATGATCGCCTGATCGGAAAAGTCGCACATCGCGTGTGATCTCCTAATTGAGTTAAGGGATCAACGGCAAGAGAATCACAAAAAATCCTCTACCGCCCTAAAGTTTCGCTGCTGCCTAACGATAACCAAAGTTGGTAAGGTGAAACTGGAAGTTTGTGCGCGACGAGCAAGCTTGTAGGCCGTGAATCGTGTAAATCGGACTTGGAACGTGCTGGTGATCTGACTTCCTGTCAACTTCCTCTCAGGGGTATTTCACTCTTGGCAACACGATTACGATGCTTAACAGGCAGTCTATCTTGTTCATCCAGTGTTGGCGTTTGAACGCTCATCGATGGAGCTACCTTGGTGCGTAGTCGTTAAGCCGTGAATTTGAATGGGTAAAGCTACTTTCTAAGCTTTCCTTTTTTTTTAGGATGAGCAGTATCTACCTTACAAAACTTTTTTAACCCACGTCAGGAGATTTTTATGAGTGTGAAAATCAGCACCCTCTTTCTTGCTGCTTCCATTACTGTAGGCGGTCTAGCCTTTGCGGATGCGGATGATACCAAATGGATTGCACAGTGCATGATGGATAACAAGGATGAAGGCAAATCGACTGAAGTAGTACAAAAATATTGTGAGTGCATGAACGAAAAAATGAGCGACAACGAAACGCAATCAGTGACTCAGTGGGAAAAAGCCCACCCGAAGGAAGAAAAAGAATGCAGTGCTAAAGCGGGTTGGAAGTAACTCACAAGTTTTTTGCCAATCAGTCCACAAGGAAACAACATGCATAAGATGATGCTAGGCCCAATCGGTATATTGGTTGCTTGCAGCGCAATTTATACGGCGCAAAGTGCGGAGAATCCAGCCGTACCCGCAGCAACCACTCCCGCACCGGCCACCGTCACTCCAGTCGCTCCAACAGCCGTTCCTGCCACACCGGCCACCACTCCCGCACCGGCCGCCGTCGCTCCAACAGTTGCACCCGCACCGATAGCCGCACCGGCACCGGCAACCGCCCCAGCAGCAGCGATCCCCAACCTCAGCGGAAAATGGTCATCCAACCTCGTTGGCGCCGTTACCATCGAACAGACTGGCAACAAGATTGTGGGTTCTTACCAGTATAAAGATGACGACGACGTAACCCAGGATGGAAAATTCGAGGGGTTGATCGAAGGGAAAACGATTAAAGCCAACTGGTGGGAGCGCCCAAAGGTAGGTAAAGGAGAAGAAAGTCGGGGTACTCTGGAATGGAAGATTACCGACGATGGCAAGACGCTAACGGGTTGGTACCGCGACGAGGGCGAGAAAGAAAAGCAGGACTGGAATTTGGAGCGGTGATTTTAAAGGATCAAACCGCGGGTAGTCTTGGTTGGATTTTTTATCCCCTAACTTTCATTCTTTCATGAGAAAAAAATGAAGAAAATCATTTTCACTGTTGGTCTGCTCTTGAGCGTGATGGGTACATCCGTCATTGCTTCCGAAGCTCCTTCCTGCGCTGATATGAAGGAATTTGCAACCGCCCTTCGTCAGGCTGCTGACTATATTAGTACCACTAAAGGCGATTTTTCGGATAACGCACAAATGGAAAAAGACATGGACGGTTTGGTATCCATCCTCCAGGAGTTCGCTAAACAGGAGGGCGACCAAGCTTTTTCCGATGCCGTCGAAAGCATGGCGGGTGTTTGGGAAAAAGAAACCTGGAAAGGTGACGATGTTGGCGAATTCAAGCGGACATTTGACGCTACAGCCGTGGCATTAGATCGGGTTGCCGGAAAACACTGCGCGACCAAAAGTTAATTCTCTCACTAACCTTGGCGGGCTGGTGTCAAACCCAGCAGGGTGAACACCGCCCGTCTTAACCCTCTTTAATTATAGCCTTTCCAAAGGCTTACCCTGCGAATGGTGGGCCAGGCCCACCCTGCAAGACCACTCGCCGGCCACCCACCGCCCGATTCAAAGCGGCGTATTCCTCAACTGTTCGAGTTCGGCTAAGCTCCATCGCTAATGCCGTTGCCGATCAGGAGGTCCGCCATGTCCCAATCTCGCGCCAAAACCGCTTTCACCGCTGACAATTATCTGGCCTGGGAAGAGCGCAGCCCCGACAAACACGAATATCTAGCCGGCGAAATCTTCGGAATGGTAGGCGCAACCGACGCCCATGTGACCATCACGGGCAATTTATTCACCCTGTTGCGCGCCCACGTTCGCGGACGACCCTGCCGGGTCTACATGGCGGACATGAAACTGCGGGTGGACACCGCCGACGCCTTCTTCTACCCCGACCTGCTGGTCACCTGTGCGCCAGAAGATCATTCATCGTCGCGCTTCAAGCGCCAGCCCACGTTGCTGGTGGAGGTGCTATCCGCCACGACGGCCGCGTTCGACCGGGGCCAGAAGTTCGCGATTTACCGGCAATTACCCAGCCTGCGGGAATACGTGTTGATCGAGCAGGACCGGATGAGCGTGGAATGCTTCCGCCGCGACGAACAGAACCGTTGGGTGTTGCAAGCTTACGGTCCGGGCGACAGGGTGGAGTTGTCGAGCCTGGATTTCAGCGCAGTCATTGAAGCACTGTACGAAGATGTAACGCTGCCGGCCATTCCCGATGACAACTGGCGCTTGCCTGAAGAGAGCACGGGTTGAATGGGTGAATATCCTCGTTCAAGCGGTCCTGCTGACGATCCGTATGCCGCGCATTGTGCTGGGCGTGCTGGTGGGCGCGGGCTTGGCGGTTGCCGGAGCGGCCTTGCAAGGTTTGTTTCGCCATCCTCTGGCCGATCCGGGCTTGATCGGCGTGTCCAGCAGCGCGGTTCTGGCTCACCGCGACGGTTGCGCCCAAGTCGTTACCTTGCGGCTGGCGGGTATCGCTATCAACGCGCTGCTGCTGGGTGATCGGGAAGCGGGACATCTGAGCTTCGCCGTGGAACGAGCCACTGGCTATTTCCGCCAGCAACTGATTCGGTTAGTGAGCCGTTTCCAGGCGCTACGCCAGATTAAAATTGATTCCTCTCAGCGTAGCTCACCACCCCATGCTGCATCAGCTTACCCATTGCTTCGTCGAAAAAGTTGGACATAATATATAACTAATTGATTAATAAAATATAAAATCGATCTCAACCGGCTTGGCGCACTGAGGTTTCCCTATAGTAAACCCCAGTTGGCTTGCGGCTCAGAGCAGCAGGATTCCCGGGATAGGCGTCGATCAGCAATCCATAAAAAGAGTGGACTCAGTATAATGAGATCGACACACTGATTTAAAAACCCCATCTCTATTGCTGCCGGAATAACCTCTATGTCGCCTCTCCAACGCATCGAACGACACTTCACCGCCAGTATCGAAGCCAAACAAAGCACTCTGGAAGCGATGGGGCCGCGCATCGCCCAAGCCGCCGAATTGTTGGCCGAGCGACTCCGGCAGGGTGGAAAAATCCTGGTGTGCGGGAATGGTGGCTCCGCCGCTGACGCCCAGCATTTCGCCGCCGAACTGGTCAACCGATTTGAGATCGAACGTCCTGGACTGGCGGCCATCGCCCTGACCACTGACAGTTCCGCATTGACGTCCATTGCCAATGATTATGCCTTCGAACAGGTCTTCGCCCGGCAAGTGTGCGCCCTGGGCCGCGCCGGCGATCTGCTATTGGCGATTTCCACCAGCGGCGATTCCCCGAACGTGCTGGCGGCCATGACGGCGGCGCAGGAAATCGGCATGGTCACTGTCGGGTTGACCGGGCGTGATGGCGGACGCATGGCCGGGCAATTGGCCAAAAATGACCTGGAAATCCGGGCGAGTGCAACAGCCACTGCACGGATTCAGGAAGTGCATATTGTGGTGATCCATTGTCTATGCGATCTAATCGATCATTTTCTATTCAGCAAGGGGGGGAAACTATGAAAGCCAGATGGATGCAACGGGCCGGGGTGCTGGCGCTCGCTTGGTCCTTGAGTGGCTGCGCCGGAATATTGGTGGGCGGCGCAGCGACTGGCATCAGTGTGGCCCATGACCGGCGCACGACGGGTACGGTCATTGATGACCAAACGATTGAACTGAAGCTTTACGACACATTCAACCAGCAATTGCCGCCCGGTAATCGGGTCAGCACCACCAGTTACAATGCAACCGTATTGTTGACCGGTGAGGTGGTTTCGGAAAGAGCACGGCAGCAGGCGGAACAGATTGCCCGCCATTTCAATACACCGCCAGTGCGGATGGTGCATAACGAATTGATCATTGGACCGCCCAGCCCGCTGTCGGTCCAGAGCAACGACGCTTTGTTAACTACCAAGGCCAAAACAGCGCTGTTCCAGATCAATAGCATTCCTGATTTTGACCCCACGCGGGTTAAGGTTGTGACAGATCGGGGCGTGGTTTATTTGCTGGGGCTAGTGCGGCCGGTGGAAGCGGACGCTGCTGCTAACGTTGTCAGCCAAGTGGGCGGCGTGCAGCAGGTGGTGACACTGTTTGAATACATTAACTGAGTTAGCGCTCGTGAGCTGACCCCACCACGAAGAGGGCGTGCGGCGCTATTTCACGATTTTCAGCGTCGGTTTGCGCCGGGGGGGCTTGGCGGGCGGTTCATCGGGTTGCGGAGCACCCGTCGGTGGCTCATCATCACCGGTTTTCTCCTCGCTGAACGCCATGCCCTGGCCGTTTTCGCGGGCATAGATCGCCAGCACCGCCGAGATGGGAATCTGGACGTTGCGGGCGACGCCGCCGAACCGGGCGTTGAATTCAATCCAGTCGTTACCTAAGCGCAGATCGCGTACCGCCGCCGAGTTGATGTTGAGGATAATCTGCCCTTCGCGGACATGCTGTTGCGGCACTGTCACGCCCGGTTGATCAGCGTCGACCAGGATATGCGGCGTCATGTTGTTGTCTTCAATCCACTCGTAGAGGGCGCGGATCAGATAGGGCCGGGTCGAGGTCATGGCGGCTCGGTGAGAAGCTAGGGGAAGAGGAAATCAGGCGGTGGGGATTAGGGAGATAGAAAGGTAGCGAACGGCTCGCTAATCTCTACTCGCTAACCCCCTACTCGCTTTTTAATGCACGTCCTTCCAATACTCTTTCTTGAGCAGGTAGAACACGACGGTCGCCAGCACCAGGAACAGCAACACCCAGATGCCAATACGCTGACGCTCCAGTTTAATGGGTTCACCGACATAGGCCATGAAGTTGGTTAAATCCGCCATGGCTTCTTTGAACTCGGGCGGACTCATGCTGCCCGGTTGTGTCAACTTGAAGCCGGTTAAGGTCTTGACCTCATGGCCTGCGGCGTCCTTGTGCATCGCGTATATCGGTTCCTGCATGCCCTGCAACTCCCATAGCACATGCGGCATACCCGCGTTCGGGAATGCCGCGTTGTTTACGCCAAAGGGCCGCGTGGGATCTTTGTAGAAGGCTTGCAGGTAGGTATAGAGATAGTCCACACCTCGCGAGCGAGCAATCACGGTCAAATCGGGTGGGGTGACGCCGAACCACTGCTTGGCCGCTGCCTTGGGCATGGCGTTCTTCATGGTGTCGCCGACCTTGGCGCCGGTGAAGATCAGGTTTTCCGTGACCTGTTCATCGGTCAGGCCGATGTCGCGGGCCATCCGGTTATAGCGCTGATATTCCAGCGAATGGCAACCCATGCAGTAGTTGACAAACAGCTTGGCACCCTTTTGCAGCGAAGCCTGATTATGGAGGTCAATCGGCGCGGTCTGCAGTGGAAAGCCGCCGCCCGCGGCAAACGTCAGGCTCGGCAAGGCCAGAAATGCGAGTGCGATGATGATTTTTTTCATTTTGTGACCCTTTCCGGGACGGGCTTGGTCGTTTCAAACGCCGGCAGAATCGGCAGCACAAAGAAGAACCCGAAGTAGATGATCGAGCAAACCTGCGCCAGTGTGGTGCGCCCCGGCGTCGTCGGCAGTGCGCCTAGGTAGCCCAGGATCAGGAACGAGATGACGAACGCCGCCAGCACCAGTTTGAACAGGAGGCCGCGATAACGGATCGACTTGACCGGACTGCGATCCAGCCAGGGCAGGAAGAACAGCATGACGATCGCCGCGCCCATGGCCAATACACCCCAGACCTGAGTGCCGGCGAAAGACGGTACGGCGCGCAAAATGGCGTAGAACGGGGTGAAGTACCAGACCGGTGCGATATGCGGTGGGGTCACCATCGGGTTAGCCGGATCAAAGTTGGGATGCTCCAGGAAATAGCCGCCCATTTCCGGGATGAAGAAGATGATCGCCGCGAAGAAGATCAGGAACACCATCGCGCCTAACAAATCCTTGACCGTGTAGTAGGGATGGAAGGGGATGCCGTCCAGTGGCTTGCCGTCCGGGCCTTTGATCTTTTTGATTTCCACACCGTCAGGGTTGTTCGAACCAACTTCGTGCAGGGCGATGATATGGGCGACCACCAGCCCTAGCAGCACCAGCGGCAGGGCGATGACGTGCAGCGAGAAGAAGCGGTTCAACGTGGCGTCGGATACCACAAAATCGCCACGAATCCAAACGGATAGATCCGGGCCAATGACTGGAATCGCGCTGAACAGGTTGATGATGACCTGCGCACCCCAGTAGGACATCTGACCCCAGGGCAGCAGGTAGCCCATGAAGGCTTCGGCCATCAACAGGAGGAAGATCACTACCCCGAAGAGCCAGATCAATTCACGGGGCTTCTTGTAGGAACCGTAGATCAGCGCCCGGAACATGTGCAGGTAGACGACGACGAAGAAGGCCGACGCACCCGTGGAATGCATGTAGCGGATCAGCCAGCCCCAGTCGACGTCGCGCATGATGTATTCGACCGAAGCGAACGCATCAGCAGCAGAGGGTTTGTAGTTCATGGTCAGCCAGATGCCGGTCAGAATCTGATTGACCAGCACCAGGATCGCCAGCCCGCCGAAGAAGTACCAGAAGTTGAAATTTTTCGGCGCGTAATATTCCGTCAGATGCTCGCGCATCATTTTGGTCAGCGGAAAGCGCTCGTCAATCCAGCCGAGCACGCCGGTCGTGCCTTGTGTATTTGCCATTATGCAGTCTCCGGGTCAACGCCAATCAACACGCGGGAGTCGCTCAGATACCGGTAGGAGGGTACCTCCAGGTTCGATGGCGCTGGAACGTTCTTGTAGACCCGCCCGGCCAGATCGAAACGGGAGCCGTGGCAGGGGCAGAAGAACCCGCCCTTCCAGGTGGGACCCAGATCTGCCGGGGCTACGTCAGGGCGGTAGGTGGGCGAACAACCGAGATGGGTGCAGATGCCGACCAGCACCAGGACTTCAGGCTTGATCGAACGGTTGGCGTTCTGGGTGTACTTGGGTTGCTGGCTCGCCATTTCAGAGCGTGGATCAAGTAATTGGTCGCTTAATGTGGCCAGTTCAGTCAGCATTTTTTCGGTGCGCTTCAGCACCCAGACCGGTTTGCCGCGCCACTCAACGGTCATTATGGCGCCTTCTTCCAGTTTACTGATATCGGCTTCCACCGGTGCCCCGGCGGCTTTGGCGCGCTCGCTGGGCGACCAGGATTTGAGAAAGGGGACAGCGACGAACGCTGCGCCCACACCGCCGACCACGGTTGCTGTAGCGGTCAGAAAGCGGCGTCTGCCGAGATCGACGGCATCTACCGTACTCATAATGCAGTCTCCTGATTTTATGGATTTATGTTCATTGTAGCGTCGGGCAGTCCGCGAGCGCACTAGCGTAGAGTCTTATGGTTTTCGCGGTACGGCGCAAAATATTACCGCAGTGCGGGTATGGGGTCTATGCGCTTGCGAGTCAGACCGGATTGTTGATGTCGATAAAGGCAAAGCGCAAGGCGAATTGTTGCGCCCAATGTGCGCCCAATGCCTGGACGCCGTAACGCTCGGTGGCGTGATGGCCGGCGGCGAAGAAGTGCAAGCCGTTTTCGCGGGCGAAATGCACGGTTTGCTCCGAGGCTTCGCCGGTGAGAAAAGCTTCTACACCTTCCTGGAGCGCTGTTTCAATCGAGGATTGCGCCGCGCCAGTGCACCAGGCCAGCCGACGAATCGGCGCATCGCTGCCGGAGATATGCAAAGGTTTCCGCCGGAGCCGGGTTTCAATCCGGGCTGCGAAGTCGGCGCCGTTGACCGGTTCTGTCAATTCACCGAGCATGACCAGCCCCGGCGCCCGGTCGTTGCCGCCCGCTGTTCCCGTCACCGTCAAATCCAAGCGCTGGGCCAGTTGCGCGTTATTGCCCAGTTCCGGGTGGGCGTCCAGCGGCAGGTGGTAGGCGATCAGGCTGATGTCATGCCGGAGCAGGGTGGCGAGCCGGCGTTGTTTCATGCCGACGATGCACGGGTCTTCGCCTTTCCAGAACCAGCCGTGATGGACCAGTACGGCGTCCGCCTGGTGGGCAATCGCCGCGTCCAGTAGCGCCTGACAGGCGGTGACGCCGCCGATTACTGTGCGTACTTCAGGCCGGCCCTGCACCTGCAAGCCATTCGGGCAATAGTCGTGGAAATTCTCGACCGCCAGCAGGCGGTTCGCATAGGCAACCAGTGTCGTGAGCTGCATGGGTTACCCTTCCGCCAGAATTTGGGAGAGTGCAGCCAGCAGCGCGGCGTTCTGCATCCGGTCACCGACGGTGATGCGCAGAAACTGATCAATACGCGGCTGGCGAAAGTGGCGGACGATGACGCTGTGTTCCCGCAGGGCAGCCGCCAGCATGGCGGCGTCCCAGTGGGGGTGGCGGGCGAAAATGAAGTTGGCGGCGGACGGCAAAACATTAAAGCCGAGGTTCTGCAAGGCGGCGACCAATTCCACCCGACTGGCGATCACCGCCTGCCGGGTGCGCTCGAAATGTTCACGGTCCGCAACCGCAGCAACCGCGCCCGCGATGGCGAGCCGATCCAGCGGGTAGGAATTAAAACTGTTCTTAACCCGCTCCAGCGCCTCGATAAGTTCAGCATGTCCCACCGCCAGCCCGACCCGCAGCCCGGCCAGTGAGCGCGATTTGGACAGCGTTTGCGTGACCAGCAGGTTGGGATACCGCTTGACTAATCCAATGGCGGTGGCGCCGCCGAAGTCAATGTACGCTTCATCAATGACGACCACGGAATCCTGATGATGCTCCAACAGCTTTTCGATGTCGGCGAGTGGCAGCAGGCAACCGGTCGGTGCATTGGGATTGGCAAAAATAATCCCGCCGTTGGGTCGCTGGTAGTCGGCGACGCGCAGCGTGAAGTCTTCAGCCAGTGGGATGGTGGTGAAGTCGATGCCGTACAGACCGCAGTAGACCGGATAGAAGCTGTAGGTGATGTCCGGGAACAGCAAGGGGGCAGAATGTTGAAACAGGGCCTGGAAGATGTGCGCCAGCACTTCATCGGAGCCGTTGCCAACGAAGACCTGCGCCGGGGCCACGCCGTAGTAGTCGGCAATAGCCTGTTTGAGGCGCTCGGCGTTGGGGTCCGGGTACAGGCGCAAGGCGTCGGACAACTCGGCGCGGATGGCGTCCAGCACTCGCGGTGAAGGTCCGTAAGGGTTTTCGTTGGTGTTGAGCTTGACTAGATTGCTCAATTTCGGTTGCTCGCCCGGCACGTAGGGGGTGAGTCGGTGAACAACCGGACTCCAGTAACCATTGCTCATGCTTGACTCTGTCGGTCGTGGGATAAAGGAAACCCAGGGGGTGACGCTCCCAAAAAATTGTTAGCCGCCACGGCCTTCCAGGCGCAGTTCCGCCGACCGGGCATGAGCCGTCAACCCTTCACCCCGCGCCAGAATGGACGCGGTGCGACCCAAGGTCGCCGCGCCGGCTGGAGAGCAATAAATCAGGCTGGATCGCTTCTGGAAATCGTAGACGCCCAGTGGCGAAGAAAACCGGGCGGTTCTGGACGTTGGCAACACGTGATTGGGGCCAGCGCAATAATCACCCAGCGCTTCGGCGGTATAACGGCCCATAAAAATCGCTCCCGCATGGCGAATCAGCGGTAGCAGCTTCTCCGGCTGCTCCACCGACAATTCCAGATGCTCCGGGGCGATAAAGTTCACCACCTGCGCGGCTTCATCCAGATCCCGCACCTGAATCAACGCCGCCCGTCGATTCAGCGACGCTGCGATAATGTCCCGCCGCTCCATACTGGGCAGTAGCCGGTCGATGGATTGCCGAACCTGTTCCAGAAACGCAGCATCCGGGCTGATCAGGATCGGCTGGGCATCCTCATCGTGTTCCGCCTGGGAAAATAAATCCATGGCGATCCAGTCGGAATGGGTCAGACCATCGCAGACCACCAGAATTTCTGAAGGGCCAGCGATCATATCGATGCCGACAGTGCCGAAAACCTGGCGTTTGGCGGCGGCCACATAGACATTACCCGGCCCGACGATCTTGTCCACCGAGGGAACGGTGGCCGTGCCATAAGCCAGCGCGGCGATGGCTTGCGCCCCACCTATGCTGAACACCCGATTCACGCCGGCGACGGCAGCGGCCGCCAGCACCAGCTCATTCAGTTGGCCATCCGGGGCGGGCGCGACCATGATGATTTCCGGCACCCCGGCGACCTTGGCGGGAATCGCGTTCATCAGCACCGACGAGGGATAAGCCGCCTTGCCGCCCGGCACATACAGCCCAACCCGATCCAGAGGCGTCACCTGCTGGCCGAGAACCGTGCCATCGGCTTCCGTGAAGGTCCAGGAGGCCTGCTGCTGCCGCTCGGCATAGGCGCGCACCCGGGCGGCGGCGGTGATGAGCGCGATATGCTGGGCGGAGGGCAGGGCGGCTAAGGCTTCTTGCAGGCGGTCGGCGGGGATTTCCAGATCGGCGGCGCAGACGGCGTCAAGCCGGTCGAACCGGTAGGTATATTCCAGCAGGGCGTCATCGCCGCGTTGACGCACCTCGGCGAGAATTTCGCGCACAATGGCGCTAATGGTTTCATCGGCGACGCCTTCCCAGGCGGTGAGCGCTTCCAGGCGCGACCAGAAATCGACGTCAGCAGTATTCAGGCGTTGGAGA
>JBAQIQ010000377.1:0-5887 GCA_049288935.1 Candidatus Competibacteraceae bacterium | reverse complement strand
GTCTGCCACACCGACGCTTTCACCCTCTCTGGCGACGACCCGGAAGGCGCATTTCCCTGCGTCCTTGGCCACGAAGGCGGTTGCGTCGTCGTCGAATGCGGCCCCGGCGTCAAGGGTCTGAAACCCGGCGATCATGTCATCCCGCTTTACATCCCGGAATGCGGCGACTGTGAATATTGCCATTCCAGCAAAACCAATCTCTGCCAGTCCATCGCCGCGACGGTGTGGGCCGGCTACATGCCCGACCACACCCGCCGCTTCTCCTGCCGGGGGACACCGCTGTTTCACTACATGGGTTGCTCGATCAAGCGAATCCAGTCAGTGCGGTCCACGTAGAAATAGCCTTCTTCCTGAATCTTTGCAAAATCGGCCAAACCATAGGGGAAACGCATGGTAGTTCACTCCAGATGGTGGGTCATTCGTAGCTCTTGTAAAAAGCCTCTGCCGCGAACTTCATAAACTCTTCAGTCTGATTCGGACTGCGACTAATCACCTGCCCCGGTTCCAGCCGGGCGACTTCCACTTGTAAATCCTTGGCTGTTTTACTGCTACAGCCCAGGATGTCCTGCAGGGCGCTGGCGGAGACGCCGTCACATTGGAACAGGTAGGTGAATTCCAGCAGTTCCTGGAAATTGAAGAATTTCTGCTGGTAGTCATTGGGCGATTGTGAGGCGAAGAACACGACGATGCCTTTGGAACGGCCTTCGCGGATGATGCGCTGGAGAAAGAGGTTGCGCTGATTCAGATAGTTGTGCGCTTCGTCGATGACCAGGATGGTGCGGATGGTGCGCCGGTCATTTTCTACGGGACTGTCCGGCAGCAACGCCATTTCCTTGTACAGCCGCTCGATGACCAGATACGCCGCCAGTTCCTTGAGGACCGGCATAGCGTGAACGTCGATCAGCAATGTCCGCTGGGTCAGGCGTTCCATGGGTGCGGTTCCGTCGCCATGTTTCCAGAACAGGTTAAACGTGGCGAGGTCGCGCAGAATTTCGATCAGGCTGTCGTCATTCCGGCCCTGGTCTTCATACATCTGGTCGGCGATGGACAGGATGTCCTGGAAATCCGGGTAGGGGGCGTCGGTTCCGGCGCGTTGAGCGTAGCCGGCGCGGATGGCTTCGGTCAATGCGCCTTTCTGCACTACGCCAAGCTTGGCGTTAATCGAGGCGAAACTTTCGGCTTTTTCACGGGCGGAGACGTTGATGGTCTGGTCGTCGTAGACGGGCAGGATGAACGGGTTGATCGGTAGGTTCTGGCCGCTTTGCAATAATCGATAGGGCTGCGCTTTGGCGAGGTCGAGAAAGCGGGCATTGCCGACCACGTCGCCTTTGTAGTCGAAATAAATGAAGTGGGTCTGGAAGTTGGACTGAATACGGATGTCGGTCAGGATTTTCAGCAGGAACTGCGTTTTGCCGACTCCCGGCTTGCCCATGATCGCCAGATGGGAATTGGCGTGTCGGGCCGTGTTGTTGAGTTCCGCGATGACGTTCCGCTGGTCCAGTACGGTGCGGCCTACCAGCAGGTCTAGCCCGTAGCCCATGAGTTCGCGCCGTCCGGTGAATTCAACCACGTCCAGCAGGCGCTCGATCAGTCGGCTGACGTCGCGCTCGCCCTCGTTGAACCACTGTTCCAGATGAGTGCAACCTCGATCGATGTGGTTTTTGATGATGGAGCGGTTTGAATAGAACTCATCATCGGTAATGTCTGGCCGTTCATAAACATGGGCGATCAGGGCATGAATCAGCGGTCCATCCGTTCCCAGCAAGCTTGATCGCCGGATTTCGCCGCCGCTGAAATTGATGCTGGGCGCGACTTCCTGGCCATCCAGCGCCAGGGATAGACAGCAAGCGAGACGCGCCAACACCGCTTTGTCGAGCTTGGTTTCGAAACGCAGGGTGTTCAACACTTCGTCGGCGGCCATGGAAGGATTGAGACGGTCAGCCATGGCTCAAGACTCCCAGAAATAGCCGGGTTGAAACGTGGTCAGTTCCTGGCGCTGGTCAAATTGCAGCCTCCCAGCGCCGGATAAATAGGGCTTGAGTTGCGCGTAGTAAGCCTCATCGACTTCGGTGTCGGTGGAGAGAATGACTACCTGTTCGCCGGCGTTGGGGAAGTAGCAGTGGACAATGTGTTGGCGGTGGCTGCTGTCAAGGCGGGAGAGCGGGGTGTCGATAATAATCGGTAGTCGCAATTGGCTGGTTTGCGCTAATCCCCACAGCAAGGCAATGGCGAAGATTTCCTTTTCGCCAGCAGATAAACCGGATTTGCGAATGGCGGAACCGTGGCGGTCGTGCAACGAGACTTCGTAGGTTTTCGGGTCAATCAGCAGGTCTTTGATCAAGCCGCTTTTGCTGGAGAGTTGGCGGTACATCTCGAAGGTTTTTTCCTGCAAGAGGTGGACTTTGTTTTCCCGCAGGCGAATGATGAACTGGCCGAGCAGGCCGGCGATAGTGTCGCATTCGGTGATAAAGTCCGCCTTTTCCCGTGAAACATGGTGGCGTTCGTAGAGGCCAGAGATTTCCGTTTCAATCTCGCGCAGGCGTTTTTCCAGCGCCAGCAGGTCATCGTTCAATACCCGGAGTTGTTCGGATTTGCGCCCGATCTGGGTGGAATAACCTTCCATCTCGCTTTGCAGTTGCTCAAACAATTCCCGCTCGCTGGCGTTGCTGGCGCTGGGTTGCAGGGCGAGATCGAGTTGCTGAATTTCGGCGTCCAGGGTGTGTTTTTCGTCGAGCAGGGCAGTGAGGCGGAACAAGTCGCTGCTTTCGATTTCTTCGAGGCGGTGCAAAATCCGGGCGGCATCCCGTTCGGACAGGTTGAGAACCGTGTGGATTTCGTTCAGGCCCATGCCTTGGCGCAGTCGTTTGAGAATGCGCTGTTCCAGTTCCGTCCGTTGCTCGGCGTTCAGGGGGACGTGGTAGAGCGGTTGCGGTTCTTCCACCGCCTGAATCAGCGTTTGGGTCAGGGCGGCAGCGTTGTCGCGGATGGCGTCTTGTTGCCGGGTGCCGCGTTCGGCTTCAATGCGTTGTTTGAGTCCGCTGAACAGTTTACTGGCGACCGCTAAAGGCAGGGCTTTTTCAGAGAGCGTCTTGATCTCGTTGTCCACCTGGCCAAGACGGTTCGCAGCCTGGATGCGTTTTTTCTCGTTCTCCCGGACAGTTTCACGGACTTCGGGTTCGGTGTTGAAGGCGGCCTGAAAGCGCTTTTTCGCTTCGTCGTATTGCTGGCGGAAGGCATCCAGGTCTTCCTGCGCTTCCAGGCGTTCTTTCTTCCGGCGTTCCAGTTTGCTGCGTTCCTTTTTTAACTCGCTCTGCTTGAATTCCAGATCAGCGTCGGAAATCTCGACATAGCCTTGGCGCTCCTGATTTTTGATGTAGGTGAGATCGTCAGTCAGGCGTTGAATGAACTCAATGCCGAGTGCGGCTTCCAGCGATTTTTGCAGGCGGACTTCGGAGTGATCTTCAGCAGCGATTTCCTGGATTTTCTCGCCATCGAAAAAGAAGAACTGGGTAATACTGGGCGGGATCAGGGCGCGGATGAAGTCCTGCCACATTTGTTTGCTCTGGACGGAGACGCGCTTGCCGTCGCGAATGACGATGAGCCGTTCTTCGAGGTCTTTGGGTTTGGGGTTGAGCGTCGCGCCGGCGGACCAGGAGCGTTTGACGATGATTTCTGCACCATCGTCGGTGTCCAGCGTCAGCTCAAAGTTAGTGCTGTAATTGCCATCGGCTTTTTCCTGGCGGTTGATGGCGTTGAAAATCAAATCGGGCTTGGCGCCGTACAGGCAGAGGTTGATGGCTTCCATGAAGGAGGTTTTGCCTGCGCCATTCATGCCGCCAATGAGGAAGATGCTTTTGCTGTCCTGGCTGGCGGGAAAGAGGATTTCAGTGGAGTAGCGGAAGGATTTGTAGCCTTCAATGGCCAGTCGCTTGAATCTCATGGCGGGTTCTTGGAGTTAGATGCTTTTGTAAGCGGGCGTTTGCTGAACGTCAGAAGTGTGATCCTGGTTAAGTTCCCAATAGCCGAATTTGGAATCGTTACGCAAGATACCTTCGTCGACCATCGCTTGGCGTTCCCAACAAGCGTTATTTCTCCAGATAATATCGCGATTACTGCCTCTTGTTTCCATGTCTCTTGGCGTTAGCTGACCTTCGAGCATTTCTCCGATTCGCTCCAGAACATCAGAACGCCGTGCAGAGCCGCCAAACTCTGTAAGCGCTTGGATAATATATTTTCTGAGAAACGACTGAGGGGTCACTACTTGGTCGCTATTTCGTGAGCGGCGCTGGCGTGGCGTTGCTTCCTTCTGCGATTTTCCTTCCGAACGCGGCTTATCGATTGTACTTTCAATCATTTCCAACACCTCGGTCAATCCCTCGCCCAATACCATAAGCTGGCGATTGAACTGAGCATGTTGGCCAATGTCGCCTACCAAGGTCATTTTCATCTGCCGCAGGCTGTCGGGAACCGGCACCTGTTGTTTTTCCAGTTGTTCAATTGCTTTGGCGACCGCTCGTAGTTGCGCCTCCTGTGCGGCTGTGTCCGGGCGCTGTTCGATAAGATGCTGAACCGCCTGTTGCATCAGCGCCAACAGGGTTTCGGGATTCTGGATCAGTTCCTGTTCGTCCATGGGTTATCGCTCTTGAGGGTCAGATTCAGGATAGCGGGTGTTGAGAACATCCCGCAACGCGGCATAGACGCCGCTACGGCGCTCTTTGAATTCGTACTCCCGCACCGTTTTCAACAGTTGCAACACTTTGGGCGCGCTGACGCCGTGCTGCTGGCAGAGTTCTTCAAGGAGTTGCTGATCGTCGGGGGGCAAGTTCATAAAGTAGCGGTTTCTAATGATGAATGGGCAAAGCCTGAGCGGGCGATTGTAACATTGAAATCAGTACAGTCCGTCATGTGTTGGAGAGATTGACAACATACCGGGGCGTGGCATCATGGTCACTATGAAAGCGCAAGAATTGATCCGCCGCCGAGTCGATATTGCCGAAAACGTCTTCGCCGACATCGTAGTTTGGCATGTGCCAAAGCCTGTTTCTGGAAGCCAGCATGTCTTCAAATATCGGCTGGCCTTTGTAGTAGACGGCGTATGCGTCCTGCGCTACGGCAATGAGACCGGTAAGGGTGATCACCGGCACATAGGCGATGACGAGGAAGCTTATGCGTTTTCCAGCCCGCGCCAACTCATGGCAGATTTCTTCGACGAAATCACGAGGTGGATGAATGAACACGGTAACGCTTGAAGTACGCAGTCTAGCCGATACACTGACCGATGTTGCCGCTGCGATGGAAACATTGACGCCTTCGGCTCCACGAATCAGTTTCGAGACTCTGGAATTGCTCTGGAAAGTCCTGACTGTCAAACGTTGGCAACTGATTGAAGCCTTGACCGGCGCGGGGCCAGTAACGATTCGCGAAGCAGCACGGCGGGTTCAGCGCGATGTCAAAGCCGTGCATGGCGACATTCACGCACTCCTGAATGCCGGACTGCTGGCTAAAACCGCAGATGGAAAAATCGTGTTTCCCTACGACGCCATCCATGTGGATTTCATGGTGAAAGCGGCGTGATCAACGCCTAATCTCTCTGTGTAAAATCCAGTCCCTCAGCCTGCAAGCACCCAACCCACCGAGGACTCCCCCATGAAAGCTCGCGCTGCCGTCGCCTGGGAACCGCAAAAACCCCTGGTCATTGAGGAAATCGATGTTGAAGGTCCCAGGGAAGGCGAGGTTCTATTGCAAGTCGTCGCTACCGGCGTCTGCCACACCGACGCTTTCACCCTCTCTGGCGACGACCCGGAAGGCGCATTTCCCTGCGTCCTTGGCCACGAAGGCGGTTGCGTCGTCGTCGAATGCGGCCCCGGCGTCAAGGGTCTGAAACCCG
>JBAQIQ010000376.1:0-1562 GCA_049288935.1 Candidatus Competibacteraceae bacterium | reverse complement strand
CCCCGACCCGAAACACGCTGCCCTGGCCAGGCTCGCTCTCCACCGCGATGCGCCCCCCCATCATCTGGACGAAAGAGCGGGTGATGGCCAAGCCCAGGCCGGTGCCCTTGCTATCGGCGGCGGCGTGCGCCTGGACGAAGGGCTGGAAGATGGTCTCCAGCGATTCGGGCGGGATGCCGGAGCCGGTGTCTGCCACCTCCAGGTCCAGCCACGTTCGCCCCTCTTCCGCACGGGTTCGGGCGCGCAGGGTCACGCCGCCCTCCCGGGTGAATTTCACAGAGTTCCCCAGCAGGTTGATCAAGATCTGGCGCAGTTTGCCCGCGTCGGCCTCGACGAAACGGGCCGTGTCCGGCGCGATGTCCACCGTGAGCGAGATGCCCCGGCTTTCGGCGCGGACGTGGATCATGGCGCCGACATCTTCCAGCAGGCGCGGCAGCTCGAACGGCTCGCTCGCCAGTTCAGTCTTGCCCGCCTCGATCTTGGACAGATCGAGGATGTCGTTGATCATCGCCAGCAAATGCCCGCCGCTGCGGTTGATGATGCCGAGCTTCTGCTTTTGGTCCTCGGTGGCGTTCCGGTCGCGGGCCAGCATCTCGGAAAAGCCGAGCACGGCGTTGAGCGGCGTGCGCAGCTCGTGCGACATGCTGGCCAGAAACATGCTCTTGGCGCGGTTGGCGGACTCGGCGGCGTCCCTGGAGCGCCGCAGTTCGGCCTCGGACGCCTTTAGCTCCGCTTCGATGCGCTGGCGACGGGCGATCTCTCGCGACAGCTTGCGGTTCCAGTAGAGGAACGCGAACAGGATCAGCGTCGCCACCGTCACGACCTGCCACAGCAGGGTGTAGTCGATGCGAGACAGGGTATTCTGCGGGTGCCACTTGGCGTTGATCGCGTCGCGCTCGTCGGGCGTCATCGCGGCCAGGCCCTTGTCGATCAGGCTGGCCAGCTCCGGCCAGTCTTTGCGGATCGCCATCGCCTGGGTGTGGTCGCCGTAAGGCGTGGGCGCCGCCACCGTCAGATTGGCCAGGCCCAGTTCCCGGATCAGAAAACCGGCGTTGACCAAATTGCCCACGTAGGCGTCGGCCTGTCCGGTGGACACGGCGCTCAGCGCGTCCTCAGGCCGGCCCACTTCCGCGATCTTGATATCCGGGTAGTCCGCCTTGAGCTTGCCCGTCATGAAATAGCCTTTTTCCGAGGCGACGGTCTTGCCCTTCAGGCTGTCGAGCCCCCCGATGAAGGGGCTGTCTTTGCGCGCGTAGATCGCCCAGGGCATCCGCAGATAATTCTGGGTCATGGCGAAATCCTTTTCCCGCTCGGGCGTGCGGTGCATGGTCAGCAGCAGATCGAAATGGCGGCGCTCTCCCTTGACATCCCGCATCGCTTCCGACCAACCGAAGCGACCGGGCACGTGTTTGACCGCGATGCCGAAACGCTTGGCGATGGCGTCGAGGTAATCGACCGAGACGCCCGACGGAACCGGCTGGGCGAACGTGTAGGGCGGCCAATCCCCGACCTGGACGCGCACCGTGTGCTTGGCGTCCAGCCAGCGCCGCTCCGCCTCTGTG
>JBAQIQ010000375.1:0-3597 GCA_049288935.1 Candidatus Competibacteraceae bacterium | reverse complement strand
GTTCAGGCGGGAGCCGCCCGCGACCACCAGTTCGTAGATGACGGAGAACAGCGGCACGCTGGCGAGCAAGGCCGCGATCCAGGTCAGCCCGGTCAAGATGCCGCTTTTCAGCGCCCGAATTTCCAGGGGCGCGCGGTGCAGGTTGGGCTTGGGCGACGGGGTCATTTCGAGATCGCGGATGGCGGATTCGACCGCCAGATCGGTAGCACTCATCGTTCGGCCTCGAATTTGCGGGTGGCGAATTTCATGACCGCCAAGCCGACGGCGTTGACGATCAGGGTGATGGCCAACAGGGCCAGAGCGGCGTACATCAGGGCGCGGATCTCGACGGGTCCGGCTTCGGGGAAGCTGGAGGCCAGCAGCGCGGCCAAGGTGTTGGCGGGGGCGAACAGGGACAGGCTGATCTGGTTGGAGTTGCCGATCAGCATGGCCAGCGCCATGGTTTCGCCGAGGGCGCGGCCGAAGCCGAGCACCAGCGCGGCCAGGATGCCCGACGAGGCGGTCGGCAACATGACCTTGAGGATGGCTTCCCAGCGCGTGGTGCCCATGCCGTAAGCGGCTTCCTTGACCTTGTAGGGAATCTGGCGCAGTGCGTCCACCGAGATGGACGCCACCGTGGGCAGGATCATGATGGCCAGCACCAGCGCGGCGGGCGCGAGTCCCGGACCGCTCAGCGAGGTGCCGAAAAAGGGAATGCCGCCGAGATTCGCGTGCAGCCAGTTCGCCACCGGGCGCAAGAGCGGGATCAGCACGTAGATGCCCCAGAGGCCGAAAACGACCGAGGGGATGGCGGCCAGCAACTCGATGATGGTGCGAAAAACCGCCGCCAGCCGGCTGGGCAGGAAGTCCTGCGTCAGAAAGATGGCGATGGCGATACCGAAGAGGCCGCCGAGCAGCAAGGCCAACAGCGAACTGTAGAGCGTGCCCCAGATTTGCGGGAGGATGCCGAACTGCCCGGTCTGGACGTTCCAGGCGGTCGACGTCAGGAAGCCGAGGCCGTATTCGGCGATGGCCGGCAGCGCCTTGCCGCCGATCTCGATGACGATGTAAATCGCCAGCGCCAGAATGAGCGCGGCGCTGAACCAGGCGATGCCACGGAATCCCCGGTCGACGGCGTAATCGCCTGCGGAGGGTGGGCCGGACACGGAGCCGGATCGGTCAACGTTGTCGAAGTGATGCGATGCCATGAGTCACCGGGCGAGGTTTGGGTTAAAAGCCTGTACAAAAAATCCCCTCTCCTTGGGGAGAGGGGTGGGGGTGAAAGCAGGCAAGAAGCGAAGATCCGCGGATTCGCAGTGGTGCTACTGGATCATCGCGGTCGCTTTTCTGACCTTCTCGATGACGTTTTCGGGCAAGGGGATGTAACCCATTTTCGGGGCCATCGCTTGGCCCTTGGTCAGACCGTACTCGACCAGGTCGCGCAGCACCTTGGCCTTGGCGTCATCCTGATCCTGGTAGAACAGCATCCAGGTGAAGGTGGTGATGGGGTAGGACTGCTCTCCGGCCGGATCGAACAGCCAAACGCGCATGTCGGGCGCGCTGGAGCCGGGCAGGGTTTTGGCGGGAAACTCCGCGCTGGCCAGCGCGGCTTTACCGGCCTCGCCGCCAGCCGAGACGAATTTGCCGGCCTTGTTTTGCAACGCGGCCATGGGTTGCTTGGTGGCGATGGCGTAGGTGTACTCGATGTAGCCGATGGCGCCGGGCGTTTGCTTGATGGTGGCGGTGACGCCGTCGTTTTTCGGCGCTTTCACGAAGCTGGTCGGCCATTGCACGGTGGTGCCGTGGCCGACGGTTTTCTTGAACTCTTCGCTGACCGCGCTCAGATGGCCGGTGAAGACGTAGGTGGTGCCGCTGGAATCGGAGCGGGCCACGACCGTGATGTTCTGATCGGGAAGCTTGACGCCGGGGTTGGCCGCGCCGATCTTGGGATCGCTCCACTTGGCGATCTTGCCCGAAAAAATGGCGATGTAGACCTCGCGGGGCAGTTTCAGCTCCTTGACGCCTTCGAGGTTGTAGGACAGCACGATCTCGCCGGCGGTCATCGGTAGCAGCACCGCCCCCTGTTTGACTTTGGCGATGTCCTCATCCGACATGGCCGCGTCGCTGGCGGCGAAATCGACGGTGTTGTTGATGAAGTCTTGAATACCCGCGCCGCTGCCCTTGGCCTGGTAATCGACGGTGACCCCTTGCGACTGCTTGCTGAAGTCCTTGAACCATGAGGAGTAAAGCGGGAAGGGGAAACTGGCGCCGGAACCGGTCAGCCGGATGTCTTGCGCCAAGGCGGGGGTGATATTGGCGGCGCTGATCGACAAGGCCATTACCACGGATGAAATGAAAGACTTGTTCAAGGTTTTTTCCCCACGGGTTGCTTTTTAAAGATTTCATTATGCCCCGGTGAGATTACAAAAATATTACATTAGATGTAATATTTTTAATAATTTTGTTTGATATGCTGGCAATATAGCGCATTGATCTGGAGTCCCTGAGGACCAAAGGTTCAATCATCTTTTTGAATACTTAATAAAAAATAAATAAATTCATGCTTCAATCTTTCATGAGTCTTAAGAGTAGTATAGTATATTTGTGTAACATTATAGAAAAATAGGGTCTTCAATGGTTTCGCCCGAAACTCCAGTCATGCTTCCCAAAGATCAGATGACTCTGCATGGTTTGATCTGGGGATTCGCCATGCTCCCGGATCAACGCATTCAAAAGTTGATGACGGAAAGTGATCTCGATCAGGTTCTTGCCCAGCCGGATTCTATTGTCTGGCTGCACTTTAACGCCCGGATCGGTCAAGCCAAACACTGGATTCATCGTTGTGAGCGCCTGCCGGAACCTCTACGCCAATTCTTGCTGGAAACTGACGAGCGCAAACGCATCGAGCGGGTAGGGGAAAGCTATGTTGGCGTTCTCAGCGACATTCGTTACGACTTTGGATTTGATCCCGACGAAATAGCGACTTTACGGTTTTATCTGGATCGGGGATGTTTGATCAGCACCCGCCAGCAGCCTTCAAGCGCCGCCGATCAGCTACATGTGGAAATTTGCCAGGGTCGGTATTTCGACAGCACCGTCAAGTTGATGCTTTATCTATTCGAATCTCAGATAGCCAAGCTGACTGCGACCATAGCGCAGATACGCAGCCAGCTTGACGCTATCGAAGACCAGGTATTAGCGGGACAAACTCGTGGACAGCATATTCAGCTAGGCATGATTCGCCGGCAAACCGTGCGTTTGCACCATCACTTTGCGCCAGAGCATCGGATGTTGCTGCGCTTGTGCCGAAGGTCGCCGGCTTGGTGCGAGGAATCCGACCGGTTGATACTGCAGGAGGTGGCCGAAGAATTTCGCGAATTGGTCGATGACATGCTTGAGACGTTGGAGCGCGCCAAACTCTTGCAAGAAGAGCTTGCTGCCCGGGTTGCAGAGGAGACGGGCAGTAATCTTTATGTTCTCTCCCTGTTCACCGCCTTGCTACTGCCGCCGAGTTTGATTGCTGGTATTTTCGGTATGAATATCGCCGGGTTGCCCGGTCTTCAGGATGAAAATGCTTTTCTGTGGGTCATGATGAGCATGGGGGCAGTTTCGCTATTC
>JBAQIQ010000374.1:0-2524 GCA_049288935.1 Candidatus Competibacteraceae bacterium | reverse complement strand
CCGCAAATCACCGTCGGCATCGTCGTCGAGCCGTCGAAGTACTACGAAGACGAAGGCATACCTTGCCTGCGATCCCTGAACGTCCGACCGAACGCCCTTCTGGACCGTGATCTCGTTTACATTTCAGCCGAATCTCACCGTGCCCTGTCGAAGTCGATGCTGAACAAAGGAGACCTAGTTGCTGTGCGATCTGGTCAACCGGGCACCACGGCGGTGGTCGATGATCGTTTTGACGGCGCCAACTGTATCGACTTGATCATCATTAGAAAGCCCAAGACGGGGCACTCGGCGTTTATTAGCTATTTCCTGAACTCATTGCCGGCACAGGCACAATTTACGGGTGGCGCTGGTGGCGCGATTCAGCAGCATTTCAACATCACGACTGCCGCTGATCTGTGGCTCATCGAACCTCCACCAGACGAGCAGGAAATGGTCGCAGACTTCCTGGACCGCGAGACGGCGAAGATTGACGCCATGATCGCCAAGGTCGAAACCGCCATCGACCGCCTCCAGGAATACCGCACCGCGCTCATCACCGCGGCCGTGACCGGCAAGATCGACTTGCGCGCGAAAAATCATATAGCGTAGTGTATCGGAATGATTTTCAGAGAGACATTGCCCGCAGACTGCCCACCTGAAGCTGCAGAAGAGATCGCAGAACAGCGCGATGTATATCGGCTGGTTGCCTCCGATCCGCCGACGGAGACTGACTTTCAGTCGCAACGTGCGTTGCGACCGGCCGCGACCTTCAGTGTTCCCGAGTGTCAAGCCCATGGTCTTTCGGTGCATACCGACCGTGCGGACTCGCGCCGGGCAGCGAAGCTTCCAAGACTCAGGGGTAAGCGGATTTGCCGGGTGCGGCTGCTTCCGGGTGCCGGCCATCTGCAGCAAACGGGGACGCCCTCGCATCACACTTGGTGGCCGTCAGCGGAATTCGACATCCTGGCTCAGTGCGAGGTTGAAATGTCATGACCACGATCCGGCATCTACGAACCTTGTACTTCTACGATGGGCCTCAGATCATCGAGGCGCGAGACGCAATCGGGGGGCACTACGTCGGCGTTCTGATCGAACCCGACGGAGCGCATGATCGCTTCCTGATATGCGGCGTATCTCCGTGTCGCCTGCGCGAGTTTCGCATCGGCCATCTGGATTTGCGTGCACTGCTGACAGAGCAGGATGAAGCGAGGTATTTCCTCGCCACCGTGTCCGAGGCATTGAGCGCGCCTCTGCACGTTACGGCTGTCGATCACGAGGCAGACATTCAAGGCTATCTTCCAGACGAAGGATTTGTGCTGCACGATCCTCCGGTCGAGGATCTGGCTTTGCGCGAGGCGCACGACCGAAACACGCTCGTGCTCGACATCGCGGTTGACCCTCCGGAATCGGATTCGGAGTACCGCATTCGGGTGCCCACGCTGGTGGGCCTGCTGAACAATGTGCAGACTCTGTTAAGGCATGCGTATGGCGCTGCCCTGCGGGATCTACCGGCCGCCACCCGGCGCAGCATCGACCGCACGGATGCGCACTTGATGGACGTGGTGGTACCCGCCGCGTCTGGCTCTTTCCGGATCGTTTTGGCTGCCTCCAGGGCCAGCGACTTGCTGGGACACAACGAGCTGGCGCGCGCGCTGGAGCGGGTCGATGCGATGTTCGACGACATCGATCAGCCGGAAGTGGTTCTGGAGCGCGTGCGCGCGCATCGCGGGCATTTTGCGGGCGCTTTCCTGCGCTTGTTACGATTTTTGGTGGACCACCGATCCGGCATGCGATACGGCTGGGCACAGCCGGGCTTCTCAGCTCCGCGATCCCGGTCGATCAGCCAGGCGCAGTCGCTGCCCATTGTCGAGCTATTGTCGGGTGTGTCCAATCTGGGTTCGGAGTCGATCGCGTTGACCGGCATTCTGGAAGAAGCAGATGTCACTCGGCGCACCTGGCGGCTGGCGACGGACGAAGGCAAGGTGGCGGGTGGGGTGCAGGAGGGCGGACCAACACTTGAAGGCTTACGACTCGGAGCCGCCTACGAGTTTTCGTGTATCGAGGAGATCGAGTTCTTCGATGGCACCGGCCAGGAAGCCCGGAAGATGATTTTGACCGAGCATCGCCCTCGCTGAGTGGCGAACGTTAAATGGCGGGTCATCAGTCCGCCGCTGAGACCGGTCGGCGAAGCCCGCAATCTCCGACGAGCGGCGAAGCGGCCAATCGCTTATTTGACGGCTATTTGACGCCATGCCTGGCGGACGGCCGCCAATGTTTGTGGCTGTCTTGCAACATACTGAGAAAACGTCATTTTCTGCGTTGGCTATGCCGTCCGCTTATTTGATGGAAGCCTGACACCCATGTCGCAAACCAACGAGCGCGCCTTCGAGTCCTACGTCGAAGCGATGCTGCTGGACCGAGGCTGGCAGCCCGGCACCAACGCCGAGTGGGATGTGGACCGTGCGCTCTTTCCGGCCCGCGTCTGCCACTTCCTCGAAACGACTCAGCCGAACCTCTGGGGGTCGATGCGCGCGCTGCATGGGTC
>JBAQIQ010000373.1:0-4120 GCA_049288935.1 Candidatus Competibacteraceae bacterium | reverse complement strand
TGCTGCTGCTGGCGCCGCTGCTGGGCCTGATGCCGCACGCGACGCTGGCGGCGGTCGTCATCGTCTACTCGGTCGGGCTGATCCAGCCGGCGGAATTCCTGGCCATTCGCCAGGTGCGCAGGATGGAATTTCGCTGGGCGCTGATCGCCTGTGCCGGTGTGCTGGTGTTCGGCACGCTCAACGGCATCGTGGTGGCGATTATCGTGTCGATGATTGGTCTGGCGAGCCAGACTGCCCACCCGCGCGTGTCGGTCATCGGCCGCAAGCGCGAGGCCGACGTGCTGCGACCGCTGTCGCCCGAACACCCCGACGACGAGACCATCGAGGGTCTGCTGATCGTGCGGCCGGAGGGGCGCCTTTTCTTCGTCAACGCGCAGTATGTGGCCGATCAGATCCACGCGCTGGTCGCGCAGTACCAGCCGCGCGTACTGGCGCTGGACCTGAGCCGGGTGCCCGACATCGAATACTCGGCGCTGCAAATGTTGATGGAGGGCGAGAAGCGTGCGACCGAACTCGGCGCCATGCGATGGCTGGTGGGGCTGAACCCTGGGGTCCTTGAGGTCGTGCGACAGGCCGGGCTGGCCGAGCGACTGGGCCGCGAGCGGATGCTGTTCAACGCGCGTGAGGCCATCGCACGCTACCAGACGTTGCAGGCGGCGGCAGGCGACGTGCCGCCCGCCACCGCCTGATCAGGAGCCTCTTCCATGTCGATCATCGACGTCTACCGGCCGGTCGCAAACCGGGTGCGCGGCGCGTGGTCACATGGGCATGTCGTCAACTCGGCTTTCTCGGGCGTTGGGTGAAGCCTACGGGGTTTTGGCCACCTTCACTCCCGGCGGACCCTTCTGCCAGGGATAGCCCTTCCGCCCCAACTGATAGCCGTAGTCGAACAGAGCGCGCATGTACGCGGTATCGAAGTCCTCCTTATGTTCGGCATTGAAATCCACGCCGATGTACGCCAGGTTGTAATCCAGATTATCCTGCTGCGCAGTCAGGTAAATCCGGTACAGATCCCCCAGTCCCTGGGATTGGATCAGCGAGGAGATGGCGCGACCGACAATGGTGAGAGTGCTGCGTTCCACCGAGGCCCAGTCCGGGTCGAGCCGGGCGTTGCGGATGATGTAGACGCTCCGCGCCCGGGGAGGGACTTTCGCGCCCTCTTGGCGAATGAGGTCAAACATGCGCGGCGGGTAAAGAAACACCTGGGCTTGGGTGCCGCCGTCCACATGCATCTCCTGATAGGGTTTACCGTTTACTTCCACGTCGATCATGGTCGGGGGAAACGCGCCGGGAATCGCCGCCGAGGCCAGCATGATCTTGCGGAACAGGTCCAGGGCCTTGGGATTATTGCGGGCGGCTATGGCGATCTCGCCCATATTCCAGATCACCCCCCGGCGGGCGTCCAGATTGGTGGTGCCGACCAACAGCAAACGCCCCTTTTCCTGATATTCCCGGGCGATCCGCGCCAGGAACTCGGCATTGACTTGGCGGGAAATCAGCTCGAACAGCGGGCCGTTGTCGGCCAGGCCGTCGCTGGTGATCGCCGCCAGCAAGCCGCGCGGCTGGAGGATGTTCGCCGGGCCGATGGTGGTGTACATCTCGCGCAGCGTCTTGTCCTCATCCGGTCCCAGGAAGGCGAACGGCGCGATCAACGCGCCAGTGCTGACCCCGGTGACCCCTTTGAATTCGGGGCGGGTTCCAGTCTCCGTCCAGCCGACCAGCAGGCCGGCGCCGAACGCGCCGTCGTCGCCACCACCGGAAACCGCCAGGAAATTGATCGGCGGCAACGGCCCTCGGTGGCCGGTGCGGGCCAGATACGCTTTCTCGCGTTGAGCCGAAGCGATGGCGTCCCGGACGAACGGTTCGAGGTCGGTCTGGACCCAATAGCGGGCGCTCGGGATGCCGGGAATTTCCGCCCGAGTAGTGTCCTGGACCGGCACAGCCGCCAGCCGCGGCGTGGCGCAGCCTTGAACGAGCAGGAGTAGGGCGGTGAGTAGCACCGCATGGATGGACGTTTTATGCAGCATCAGTGGCCTACTGGGGTCGAAGTTAACGACAAAGAGGAGGGCTTCCCGGGATTTCCGAGTCTGAACCGGTGGTCGCCGCCTCCGGCGAACCCGGTGGCGGATAAGCGACCGTTCCACGCATCTGTTGGATATGCTCCGGCGAGAAGTTGGGGAATGGCAGTTTCCCTTCCTCCCGCCACTGGTGCACTTGGGTTTCAGCAGATTCTGTGCGATGGGCATCCAATCCGCCGTCGCGGGCGAAATACAGCGTCTGCGACGGAAAGGCGAAGCCGGTTCCGCATTGCTCGACGATGTCCATGATCCGCAGCAAGAGGTCTTCCCGAATCCCGAGGAATTCTACCCAATCCCGGGTCAGGACATAGGCAAATACTTCAATATCCAGTGAGCTGGCCCCGAAACCAATGAGCCGCGCCCGTGCTGATTCCGATTGAATGCGCGGATGACCCAGCAACATCTCCCGGATTTTAGCCAGAAGATAGCGCAGTTGCTCCGGACGAGTCTCGTAGCGCACACCGATCACAGACTGGATCAGGATCTGGTCACGTTGGGTGAAATTTACCACCGGGATGGTCGCAAGCAGCCCGTTGGGAATCGTCGTCAGGGTGCGGTCCCGACCCCGAATGCGCGTCGAACGAATGCCAATGGCTTCGACCGTTCCCACCTCGGTGCCGTACTTGCAGACATCGCCAACTTTCATTGGCTTGTCTGCAAACAGGTTCAGACCGCCGATTAGGTTCTCCAAACTCGGCTTGGCGGCCAGGGCAAACGCCAGACCGCCGACGCCCAGTCCGGCGATGATGCCGTACACTGGTATTCCCAGCCAGTCAGCGCCCACCACCAGCAACCCGGCCCCACCTAGGATCCCCAGCAGACGTGCGCTGATCCGGATGAGATGGGCATCGACGCTTTCGGGCGGGATTGTAGGCGAGGCGATGATGGCTTCGGCGACCACGGGCGCGAGCCGCCACGCAATCCAGGCCCCGGCCAGGAACAGGATCGCGGTCGTCAACAGCCCAACCGCACTGGCCACGCTGCCGATCAGGTTGATTTGCACGAGCGCCAAGTAGGCAATGACAGGCGTCGCGATCAGCAAAAATGCAGGCAAGGTCGACTGCGCCAAGGCTTGCAGGAACGGATGCTCGCTGCTGACGGAGCGCGACAGGCGATACACCCACCGCAGCAACACCACGAAGACCCCCAGGATCAGGACTAAACCGATCCACTTCCAGGCAGCCTGGCCGGCCAGCCGACTCCGAGACCAGGCCGGCCACGATTGAATCCAGGTATGTGGAACCAGCCAGCCCCCGCCATTGACCAGCATGTCATTCAAGTTTTCCAAGGGGACGGGACGGGTATACGCCAACCCGCTCACTCGTGCGTAGAAGTCGCCCGCTCTGGTCACGGTTTCCGGACTGAACAGAAATTCGTCGCCATGCAGCCCATGCTGGACGCGGACGAGGGCAATTTCGGTGTGCGGGATCACCCAGCGGTTGGCATTGGTGCCGGTGAGTCGGCTCATCTGCTCGGCGTCGGGGATGTCCTCAACCACCGGAAGCGGGAGTCGGCTCAGTGTCTCGTACAAAGCAACGGCAGCCGCCCGGCTGGCTTTAAGGCGAGACGCCAGCGGCATTTCGCTTAAATTCAGGCATTCCACCGGGGCTGCCCCCAAGACTATCAGGCGCTGGAATTTGGTATGCGAGGGATCGGGCAGATACTCGCGAACCAGGAAAGCGCCAAGGGCGTCGCCTGAATCGAGGAAGGTCTTTAATGTGGCGCGTGGGCTGGACCGATCCGGAGGTTGCAACGGATACACCGGCTCCTGACCATGCGCGATCCCAGTCGTAAAACACAACGCCAGCATGATCAGCAGCCAGTGCACCCATCGGTCGGGACGGAAACGGTTACGCCCTGCGGCCCAAATCCTTCCCACGCCGGGAGGAGTTGTCTTGAACACCATCATCAAGTCTTAGCGTACCCCAGCCCGGTTCACGGGTCCGCCCCGGTTGGCAGGAGCAACTCCCACACCCGGCGCACCGACTCCCACGCCCGGCGCACCCACCCCGACGCCCGGCGTAACGCCAACCCCCGGTGCG
>JBAQIQ010000372.1:0-2708 GCA_049288935.1 Candidatus Competibacteraceae bacterium | reverse complement strand
GGCGTGGGGCGCGGCTGGCGACGGGCGATCCATTGATGGGCTATGACTGGTTAGCGGTCGCGCAACTGGACGCCGGAGCCAGTGAGGGGCGGATCTGGCTGGCCGCGCCGGTTGATCCTGCTGATTTGGCGATTCGCCTCGCTGGCCGGGTGCGCACCGTTGCCGAAGTGACTTGGGATGAGCGGCAGGCGGCGGTGATCGCTCGTCGGGAACAGCGACTGGGCGCATTGGCGTTGAGCGGTGGGCCGTTGCCGGATGCCGATCCGCAAGCCCTATGTCAAGCCATGCTGACCGGAGTGCGGCGCATGGGTCTGGACAGTTTGCCGTGGACGCCGGAATTGCGCGACGGGCAGGCGCGGGTTTTATCGTTGCGGCGCTGGTTCCCGGATGAGGGCTGGCCGGAACTGTCTGACGCCTGGTTGACCGAACATCTGGCCGAGTGGCTGGGGCCCTGGCTGGCGGGCGTGACCCGCCGCGAGCATTTGTCGCGGCTGGATCTGGCGGCGGCGCTGTACGGTCTGCTCAATCATCGGCAACGGGCGCAACTCAACGAACTGGCGCCGACCCATCTGCTCGTGCCGAGCGGTTCACGCATCCGCCTGCGCTACCCATTAGACGAATCGCCGGTACTGGCGGTCAAATTGCAGGAACTGTTCGGGTTGGCCGACACGCCGCGCATCGCCGGAGGCCGAATTCCCGTGACCTTGCAGCTACTGTCGCCGGCACAGCGGCCCATTCAGGTCACCCAGGATTTGCGCGGCTTCTGGGAACGCACCTATCCCGAGGTGAAAAAGGAATTAAAAGGGCGGTATCCAAAACACCCCTGGCCGGATGATCCGTGGACTGCGGTTCCCACCCGCCGGGTGCGATCACTCAAGGAATCTGCTCGGTGAATTGTCCCGGCATCATGATGGTGATGCACCCTGGAGTGCCCAATGCGCACGCCAGCACCGAGGTGTTGTTCAAAGCGGGCATATTGCCCACCAGCACGGTCGGTGATCCCGGCATCCAGGGCGCGGCCGTGGCTGGTACGCAGGGCACTGGCGTTGGCGTTCCCATCGCTGCGGCGGTCGCCGATATGAAAGCCGGATTAGTCGGCGATATGCACATCCCAAAAGGTGGAATGTTCACGATAGGTTTATGGTCCATGATATTGGCCGCCGGCTGGTTGCCGGTCATCACCCGGTTTTGCGGGAGCACAATGAGGGTGGTGGTCCCTGGCGGCACGGCGAACATGCATTTCAACATCGCGCCGTTACAGACATGCATGGGCATACGCACACCTCGCTGAAAGTTGACTGAAGAACATCCATGTTGTTGTAGCTCAATTCAACCCGGATCGCCAGGAATTGCCACCGTGTACCTCGCCCTCAAACATCTGCATCTGACCACGGTCATTCTGAGTTTCACCCTGTTCGCCCTGCGTGGAGTCTGGATGCTGATCGATTCCCCTGGGTTGCAGCGCCGCTGGGTGCGTATTACGCCGCATGTGATCGACACGGTGTTGCTGGCCAGCGCCATTGGCCTGGCGCTGATCCTGGAGCAATATCCGTTCGTCCATGCCTGGCTGACCGCTAAAGTGCTGGGACTGATCGCCTACATCATGCTCGGTAGCATCGCCCTTCGATATGGGCCGAATAAACGGATCCGAGTGGTTGCCTGGGTCGCAGCGCTGGCGATGTTTGGCTATATCGTCAGCGTCGCCCTGACTCACACCCCGTTGGGTTTTTTGTTGTGGTGGCGATAGGTTAGGGCGAGGGGGCTGGCCGATAACGCTGGATGTATTCTTCGGCTAACCGCTGGCTTTCCACCAATTGCTCGGCGCTCAAGCGAAGAATGAGTTGGTCCCGGTTAATGCGCGCCTTGGCGTTGCCTCGCGCCGCGGCGGCTTCGTACCAGGCATAGGCGACCACAGGATTTTGCGGCACGCCCTGGCCGTTTGCATACAGTACACCCAAATTATTCTGCGCGGCGGTGTGGCCCTGTTCCGCCGCTCGCCGGTACCAATCGGCGGCCTCCGCATGATCGCGGGCGGTGCCAAAGCCATTTTCATAGAGGACGCCCAGGTTGAATTGCGCTTCCTGCAACCCCCGAGCTGCGGCCTGACGGTACCAACGCACCGCCTCTGAATAGTCTTGCGCGATGCCTATCCCGTTGGCGTACAGCACAGCAAGATTGTGCTGCGCCTGAACATGACCTTGTGCAGCCGCCCGCTGGTACCAACTGGCCGCTTGGATATGATCCTGCCCGACGCCGAGACCTTGGTCGTAAAGTACGCCCAGGTTGAACTGCGCTTCCGCCTGCCCCTGCTCGGCCAGCGGTCGCCACTCCAACAATGCGCGCGAGTAGTCGTCCTGGGCAAATGCGACCATGCCTGACAGATAGTCGGTCTGACCTGATATCGAAACCATCACTAAACCAATAAAAATGATTGTCTTACGCAAATTTGTCATAAATTCACCGCCAAATTTAGTTGCGTCATCTTAAATAAAACACAAAATGAAGCTTCGATTATTATACAAAACAGCAGCAAATCACGATGATTCTTGGGACAAAAAAGCCGCCTTATGATTTTTAAAAATTTCGCTCATGTCGGCAAATGGATGAAACCCCAAGAAGTAGGTGCAGCAAGACTCCTGGAATTCTGGCAGAATCCCAGAAGTACAGCACGTAGGACGATGTAGCTATGATCCGTTTTCCAATCACCG
>JBAQIQ010000371.1:0-12968 GCA_049288935.1 Candidatus Competibacteraceae bacterium | reverse complement strand
AAAAAAATGCCTCCGCAGAAAGTTTTTTCCTTGTAGCCACGCATCCTCAACCGGGTTTTGCTGAGGGGCATTTGGAGCAAAGGGTAGGCAAGTGATTTTCCACTCTTTCTCTTCTAAACCTTGATTGACTTTATTTAAATAAGATCGAACTTCTGTGCTGCGATGATAACTGGCATTGTCCCAAAGAATGACTAATCTTTTTCCTTTGTTTCCCGCCTGCAGATATTTAAGAAAGTCGACTGTATTTTCCCCATTGCCTCTCTCATAAGGACTGATCTTAAATTCTTGGTTATAAAGATTCATGACTCCATAATAAGTCTGTCGCTCTTTCGCATTTTCTATGGGAACTTCCGTTCTTTCGTTCTCCCGGCACCAGACATGACCTAGGGTATCACCCCATAAAGTATGGGCTTCATCTTCAGCAAAAACAATCACTTCACCATTAATAATTTCACTTTCGAGTCCATCGAGCTTTTTTTTAATCTCTTCTCGCTTCAACTCCACTTGAACGGAGTCATATTTCGGGTTCACCGCTTGCGTTTGATGCCAACTCAGTCCACCTTCTTTTAAAAGGTCATAGTAAGATTGCTTGGACACATAAACTACTCCATAGTGACGCTCAATATAATCTCTTAATTCTTCAACACTATAATAAGGCTGGTTTTTAATATGGAAGACTACTTCATAGTGCTGGTCTTCCGTCAAAAAACCTTTGCCACCCTTGTAGTTGACCTTCAGTCCTTTTGCACCTTCGTTTTCATAAATAATCTTCCATTTGCTGACGAATGAGTCAGACACGTTTAACAAATGACAAATATCTTCCGTCTTAAAATCAGAGATAAACATTTTTACTGCGACCGCCCTTTTGAATTCAAGATAGTCTGGCGCATCAATAATGTCTTCTAAAGTTGACATGGCGGCTTCTCCTTGCATGATCTTTTCGATCATCACTATTCTTTAAGAGTTAGACAAATCATGTAGTTGAAAATTCCACAACCGGCAAAGGAACGCTATATATAATTAAACCAGAGAATACTAATAAATTCAATTTCATAATATAGTACTCCTATGTGGATTGCGGAATATTCAAATACCAATGGGGCTTTTCAAAATCAAGAAGGCCATTGTAGGACAAATTTGGTCGAATACAAGGTAGACTTCCTGCACCAACCCCCCGGCCGCAGCCGGAGGTGAACGATTACCCGACGACCAGATATTTGCCACTCTCTACTCTCCTTGAGACATGTTCCTATGTTTTACTATATTTTAGACATTCTTGCCGAAGATTGGCTACCCGAATAACGGTTTATCCAAACCGAACTCTGTCAGGATGATCCATGCCCCCCGAATACCCCCTCTGCATCGACCTTGACGGCACCCTGCTCAATTCCGATCTGCTGATGGAAGCGGCTTTCGCCCAACTCAAACAGGCGCCGTTGTCCGTTCTGAGCTGGCCGCGCTGGCTGACCAAGGGTAAAGCAAACCTCAAGGCGGAAATCGCTAATCGGGTAGAGCTGGATACTGAGACCCTGCCCTACAACCAGGAATTGCTGGCCTTTCTCCGCGAACAGAAGGAACAGGGCCGCACTCTGGTGCTGGTTACTGCCTCGCACCGCCAATTCGCCGAGCCGATTGCCAACCATCTCGGCCTGTTCGATGACGTGCTGGCCACCGATGGTGACTGCAATCTGGCTGGCCCGCACAAGGCCGAAACGCTGGTCAAACGTTACGGCGAGCATGGTTTCGACTATGCCGGCAACGCCGCAATCGATCTCGCGGTCTGGAAACACGCCCGCCACGCTATCGTGGTCAACGCCAGTGCGTCCGTTGCTCAGCAAGCCAGCACCGTCTGCGAGGTGGAACGGGTCTTCAGCTCGCCTGAAAAACCGTGGCAGCCTTGGGTCAAGGAACTGCGTCTATATCAATGGCTTAAAAATGCGTTGATTTTCGTGCCATTGGCCGCCGGTCACGCCTGGGATCAGCCAGATAAGCTGCTGCTGGCGCTGCTGGCCTTCCTTAGCTTCGGGCTGTGCGCCTCCAGCGTCTACCTCCTCAACGACCTGCTGGACTTGGCGTCTGACCGTCGCCATCCTCGCAAATGTCGCCGCCCCTTCGCCGCCGGCAAGCTGCCTATCGCTCAGGGCGTCGCTGCCATACCCATTTTGCTGATGACCGCGTTCGGCCTGAGTGTGCTGATCACGCCCGAATTCACCACCACGCTAGCGACGTATTACGTCTTCACCCTCGCCTACTCACTGCGGCTTAAACAATCACTGATGCTCGACGCCATCGTATTGGCCGGGTTGTACACACTGCGCATTATCGCCGGCGCAGCAGCGGTGCAAATCATGCCCTCGTTCTGGCTATTGGCGTTTTCCATGTTCCTGTTCCTCAGCCTGGCGCTGGTTAAACGCTATTCCGAACTCTGGACGATGCGGGAACGCGGTGAGCTGAGCGCCCGGGGCCGGGGCTATCATGTGGACGATCTCGGCGTTTTGCAAAGTCTAGGAGCCGCTGCCGGTTATCTGGCCGTGCTGGTGCTGGCGTTGTACGTCAACAGCGAAACCAGCCGGGAACTCTACGGCCAACCGATGGTGATCTGGCTGCTTTGCCCTGTGTTACTGTACTGGATTAGTCGGGTCTGGCTGATCACCCATCGCGGCGAAATGCACGACGACCCGATTCTCTTCGCCCTGACCGATCCCCACAGCCGCTATATGTTGCTGGTCTGTGCGCTGATTTTCCTGGGTGCGATGCCACGATGAGCGCTGCTGTACCGGCCGGCTGGGGCCGCTACCCATCTTCCAGTCCGCGCCAAATCCGGTCATGTCGCAATAGGCAATTACTGGATCTGCCTGACCAATCTCTTTCCTGCCTGCCGTTCGGCAATGGCCGCAGTTACGGTGATGTTTGCCTCAACAATAACGGCGCGTTGCTGCTGACGCGAGCGCTGGATCGATTCATCACCTTCGATCCGGCCAGCGGCGTCCTGCGGGCGGAAGCCGGCGTCCTGCTCGCCGAGATTCTGGCGTTGATCGTCCCGCAGGGCTGGTTTTTACCCGTCACGCCCGGCACCCAGTTTGTCACGCTCGGCGGCGCGATCGCCAATGATGTCCACGGCAAAAATCACCATGTCGCCGGTAGTTTCGGTTGCCACGTCCGCGCTTTTGAATTGCTGCGTTCCGAGGGTAGCCGCCTGCTCTGCACCCCGGAACAAAACAGCGAATGGTTTCGAGCTACGGTCGGCGGTCTGGGATTGACCGGTCTGATCACCTGGGTCGAAATCCAGTTGCAACGCATCGCTAATTCCTGGGTCGTGGCCGAAAATCGCCGGTTCGCCTGTCTGGACGAATTCCTGGCGCTCGATGCCGAATACGAAGCGCGTTATCCCTACATTGTGTCGTGGATTGATTGCGCCGCCACTGGCCAGGCGCTGGGTCGGGGAATTTACATGGCGGGGATGCATGCGCCGCCCGGTCTATTGAAATCGCCGCCGCAACGCCGGGGATTGACCGTGCCGTTTATACTGCCGATCTCGCTGGTCAACCGCTTCAGCGTCAGCGCCTTTAATCGACTGTATTACCACCTGCCACGCCCGGCGCGGGGTCTAATTCCTTATCAGCCCTTTTTCTATCCGCTGGACAATCTGCGGGAATGGAACCGGCTGTATGGGCGGCAGGGTTTTTTCCAGTATCAATGCGTCATTCCTCCAGACACCGCCCGCGAAGCGTTGCGGGAAATCCTGGCCCGCATCGCCGCCAGCGGTCAAGGCTCCATGCTGGCGGTGCTGAAACGCTTCGGCGATCAGACTTCTGGCGGATTACTGTCCTTTCCCCGACCCGGCGTGACCCTGGCGCTGGATTTTCCCAACCAAGGTCGGTCCACACTGAACCTGCTGGAACGGCTGGATGAAGTCACCCGCCAGGCCGGCGGCGCCGTCTATCCCGCCAAGGACGCCCGGATGAGCGGGAACAGCTTCCGCCGCTATTTCCCCCAATGGGCAGAATTCAGCCGTTATATCGATCCTCGCTTCTCCTCCAGTTTCTGGCGGCGGGTCATGGAACACTGAATCTTGAGGAAAAAGACATGCGCAATATTCTCATCATCGGGGCCACTTCAGCGATTGCCGAAGCGACCGCCCGCCGTTTCGCCGCCACCGGCGCCCGCTTCTACCTGGTCGGGCGCAATACCGAACGACTGACGGCTATCGCCCGTGACCTGGAAATTCGCTCAGGCCAACCGGTTGCGTATGAAAGCTGCAATCTCGATCTCCTCGACCAGCATTCGGCCCTGCTGGAACGGGTCCATCAGACCCTCGGCAACGTCGATGTGGCACTGATCGCTCACGGCGTATTGCCCGACCAGAACGCCTGTCAGCAGTCGGTCGAAAAAACGCTGGCAGTCATTCACACCAACGCGCTGAGCGTGATCAGCCTGGCGACGCTGCTGGCCAATGACTTTGAAACATGCGGGCGTGGAACGTTGATCGCTATCAGTTCAGTCGCTGGCGACCGGGGCCGGCAGAGTAACTATGTCTACGGCGCGGCTAAAGGTATGGTCAGCCTGTTCCTGCAAGGGTTGCGTAACCGGCTGAACAGCAAAGGCGTTCAAATCATCACGGTCAAGCCGGGATTTGTCGATACCCCGATGACTGCCGCGTTCGAAAAGAAGGGCTTGCTATGGGCGCAACCCGACCGAATCGCTCAAGGCATTGTCGCCGCCGTTGAACGTGGCCGGGATGAGGTCTACCTGCCCTGGTTTTGGCGCTGGATCATGCAGGTCATCCAGCATATCCCGGAGAAAATATTCAAGAAATTAAGTCTTTAAAAAACTTTCTATTCCAGCACCAGAGTCTGTCGCGGCCAGGCCTTCAGAATGGACTGCACTACCGTCGCCAGCGGAATCGCGAAGAATACTCCCCAAAAACCCCACAGTCCGCCGAACACCAACACTGCTGTGATGATGGCAATGGGGTGCAAATCCACCACCTCGGAAAACAGCAGCGGCACCAGCAGATTACCGTCCAGTCCTTGGATCACCAGATAAACGCCCAACAGCCAAAGAAAATCCGGACCCCATCCCCACTGAAAGAATGCTACCAAGGCCACAGGAACGGTCACCACGACCGCGCCGATATAGGGTACGATCACCGACAACCCCACCATCAAGGCCAGCAACATGGCGAATTGCAACTCCATGAAAACGAAAGCGACATAAGTGGCTACCCAAACGATCACAACCTCCAGGAACTTGCCGCGCACATAATTACCCATCTGGCGATCCACCTCATGCCAGACCTGTTGCGCCAAGGTATGGTCCCGTGGCAGGAATCCATGCAACCAGTTCAGAATCAAATCCTTGTCCTTCAGAAAGAAAAACACCAGCAACGGCGCCAGCACCAGGTAGACAATCACCGTAATAAAACCGATGCCGGCGGCGAGCGACCAGGATAATACCCGTTGCCCCAAATTAGCGATTTCGGCACGGATCAGGTTGATGGTCTCCAGCACCTGCGCCTCGGTAATAAATTCCGGGTATGAGGCAGGCAGGCTGAGCAACAACTGCTGGCCCTTGACAATCATGCTGGGTAACTGTTGCACCAGTTGGGTCAATTGCCGTGATGCTAACGGTAACAAGCCGAACAGAAAAAACAGCACAAACGCCAAAAACAGCACAAACACCACGATCACCGCTAGCCAGCGGGGTAAACGCACAGAATGCTGTAATTGCTGTACGACGCCTTCCAAAAGATAGGCGATGACCACACTGGCCAACACCGGCGCCAAATCCTGGCCCATCACCAAAACCACGCTGGTGCCTAGCACCAGGACCATGGTCAAGATGACCGCCTGGGGGTCGTTGAAAAACCGCCGAAACCAATCACTGATGATTTTCATGGTGTGCTGCTGGTTATCCTCTGCGTGTTGAATCATATCAAGGCTAAAGCGGCGATCATCCCCAACCCGGCTCAAAATCCGCCGAACCGTCATCCTTGGCTGTGGTCTATGCGTTTCTGGAACCACTTGAGTGCATTGCACCAATGGAGTGCGAAATAACCTTCCTTGCGAAGTCAGCTCACTCCTGAAGTGCTATTCAGAAGTCGTTCAGGCGTTGTAGAAAAGACTAAACGGCTGATTTAACTTTTTTAATCGAAAAAATATCCGTCCCCGGAGCATTTCAGCGCCTGCTGGGAAAACCAACCCGGATTTTTCTCCAAAAATAAAAAATGGTTTATTAATTGCATTGCTTTCTTCAGAACGTCCACAGGGGAATTCGAGCCGGAAGCGGTGACGTTTCCGCGATTCCAAAGAGAGGTGATGATCATGAAAATTTTCAACCGCTACCTGTCGCGCTACGAAGAGAGCCGCGAAGAGGTGTTAACCCTCCAGGAGTACCTGGAACTGTGCAAGGCTGACCCAACAACTTACGCCAGCGCCGCCGAACGGCTGCTCAAGGCCATTGGCGAACCGCAACTGGTCGATACCCGCAATGACCCGCGCTTATCACGGATTTTCCAGAACAAGGTGCTCAAGCTCTACCCCGCTTTTGAAGAATTCTACGGGATGGAAGACGCCATCGAGCAGATTGTTTCCTATCTCCGCCACGCAGCGCAGGGGCTGGAGGAAAGGAAGCAAATTCTCTACCTGCTCGGTCCCGTGGGCGGCGGAAAATCGTCGCTGGCCGAACGCCTGAAGCAGTTGATGGAACGGGTGTCATTCTATGCCATCAAGGATTCACCGGTGTTCGAATCGCCATTAGGACTGTTCAACCCCGATGAGGACGGCCCGATCCTGGAAGAAGATTACGGCATTCCGAACCGTTACCTGCGCTACATCATGTCGCCGTGGGCCGCCAAACGCTTGCAGGAATATAACGGCGACATTACCAAATTCAAGGTGGTCAAGCTGCGGCCATCGATCCTGAGTCAAACCGCTGTCGCCAAAACCGAGCCGGGCGACGAAAATAATCAGGACATCTCCTCACTGGTCGGCAAAGTGGATATCCGCAAACTGGAACATTTCGCCCAGAACGACCCGGACGCCTACAGCTTCTCCGGCGCGTTGTGCCGCGCCAATCGTGGGCTGATGGAATTCGTCGAAATGTTCAAAGCGCCCATCAAGGTGTTGCATCCGCTGCTGACCGCAACTCAGGAAGGCAACTACAACAGCACCGAGGGGCTGTCGGCCATCCCATTTGAAGGCATCATTCTGGCCCACTCCAACGAGTCGGAATGGCAGTCGTTCAAAAGCAACAAGAACAATGAGGCGTTCCTCGACCGGGTTTACATCGTCAAGGTGCCTTACTGCCTGCGAACGTCAGACGAAGTCAAAATTTACCAGAAACTGTTGACGCACAGTTCACTGTCCGAAGCGCCCTGCGCGCCCGGCACACTGGAAATGCTCGCCCGGTTCTCCGTGCTGACCCGGATCAAGGAGCCGGAAAACTCCAGCATTTTCTCCAAGATGCGGGTGTACGACGGCGAAAATCTCAAGGACACCGACCCCAAAGCCAAGTCAATGCAGGAATACCGCGACTATGCCGGGGTGGACGAGGGCATGACCGGCATTTCCACCCGGTTCGCCTTCAAGATTCTGTCGCAGGTGTTCAACTTCGATCATGCTGAAGTCGCCGCTAACCCGGTCCATTTGCTCTATGTGCTGGAGCGGCAGATCGAACGTGAACAGTTCGCGGCGGAGGTCGAGGAGAAATATCTGTCCTATCTGAAGGGCTACCTGGCGCCGCGCTACGCCGAATTTATTGGCAAGGAACTGCAACAGGCTTATCTGGAGTCCTATTCGGAGTATGGACAGAACATTTTCGACCGCTATGTGACCTATGCCGACTTCTGGATTCAGGATCAGGAATATCGCGATCCGGACACCGGCGAGTCCTTTGATCGAGGGGCGCTGAACACGGAGTTGGAAAAGATCGAGAAACCGGCGGGCATCAGTAATCCCAAAGATTTCCGCAACGAAATCGTCAACTTCGTGCTGCGGGCCAAGGCCAAGAACGCCGGCAAGAACCCGGTCTGGACGAGTTACGAGAAGCTGCGGGCAGTGATCGAGAAGAAGATGTTCTCCACCACCGAGGATTTGCTACCGGTGATCAGCTTTAACACCAAGGCCAGCGCTGATGAGCAGAAGAAGCACGCCCAATTTGTAGACCGGATGGTCGACAAGGGCTACACCGCCAAGCAGGTGCGGCTGTTGTCTGACTGGTACTTGCGGGTTCGCAAGGCATCCTGATTAGGGAGACCGCTGATGGCCACGTTTATCGACCGCCGGCTGGATGGCAAGAACAAGAGTTCGGTCAACCGCCAGCGTTTTATCCGGCGCTTTAAGGGCCAGATCAAAAAAGCCGTGGCCGAGGCCATGAATGGCCGCAGCATCACCGACATCGACAACGGCGAGAAAGTCAACATCCCGGCCCGCGATCTGTCCGAACCGGTGTTCGGCCATGGTCCTGGTGGCCAACGCGAAGCAATTCATCCCGGCAACCGGGAGTTCACCCCCGGCGACCGGATCGCCCGGCCTCAAGGCGGTGCGGGCAGTGGCGCGGGGGGGGGTCAGGCCAGCAATACCGGCGAGGGTGAAGATGATTTTGTCTTTGAGCTGTCGCGGGAAGAATTTCTGGAGCTGTTCTTCGAGGATCTGGAACTGCCCAACCTGGTGCGGACGCAGCTCGCCAAAGCGACCGAGTTCAAATCAGTGCGGTCCGGCTTCACCAGCGCCGGCAACCCGGCCAATATCGACGTCGTGCGTTCATTGCGCGGGGCGTTGGCGCGGCGAATGGCCATGGCAGCCCCCTACAGCCGCCGACTGCATGAGGCGGAAGAAGAGTTGCAACGCCTGTTCGACGAGTCGCCGATTGATGAAGCCCGTGTTCAGGTGCTGGTTGAGGAAATCGAACACCTGCGGGCGCGTGTGCGCGCCGTGCCGTTTATTGACACTTTCGATCTGCGCTATGTCAATCGCGTCCAGCAGCCGCAACCCACGACCCGCGCAGTGATGTTTTGCATCATGGATGTGTCCGGGTCGATGGATCGGGCGCGTAAGGATTTGGCCAAGCGCTTCTTCACCCTGCTTTATCTGTTTCTGCAACGCAACTATGAAAAAATCGAGGTCGTATTCATCCGCCACCACACGGTCGCCAAGGAAGTGGATGAACAGGAGTTCTTCTACTCACGGGAAACTGGCGGCACGGTGGTGTCCAGCGCCTTGCAAATGACCGCTGACATCCTGCGCGAGCGCTACCCGGCGGCCAGTTGGAACCTGTACATCGCCCAAGCGTCGGACGGCGACAACTGGCATCACGACTCGCCGACCTGCCGGGATTTGTTATTGCAACGGATCATGCCCTACGTCCGTTACTACGCTTATATCGAAATCACCCCGGACCGTCATCAAAGTCTGTGGGAGGCGTATGAGGAGGTGAAAGCCCAGCATCCGCATTTCGCCATGCGGCAGATTGACGGGCCAGCCGACATCTACCCGGTGTTCCGGGACCTGTTCAAAAGGCGCGTGTCATGAGCGAGTCAAAGTTGATTGCTGATTCGTCCGAATGGACGTTCCCGATGATCGAGCGTTACAACGAGGTCATTGGCCAGATTGCGGTGAACGACTTCGGGCTGGATGTCTATCCCAACCAGATCGAGATCATTACCGCCGAACAGATGATGGACGCTTATTCCTCGGTGGGGATGCCGCTCGGCTATAAGCACTGGTCCTACGGCAAGCAGTTCGTCCTGACCGAGAAAAACTATCGGCGTGGGCAGATGGGGCTGGCCTATGAGATCGTGATCAACTCCGATCCCTGCATCGCCTATCTCATGGAGGAGAATACGGCGATGATGCAGGCGCTGGTCATCGCCCATGCCGCCTATGGCCACAACTCGTTCTTCAAGGGCAATTATCTGTTCCGCACCTGGACCAGCGCCGACGCGATCATCGATTACCTGCTGTTTGCCCGGAATTACGTCGCCGAATGCGAAGAGCGGCATGGCGAGGAAACGGTGGAACTGTTCCTCGACTCCTGCCATGCGTTGATGAATTACGGGGTGGATCGCTACAAGCACCCCGCGCCGCTGTCGCTCAGCGAAGAGAAGCAGCGTCAGAGCGAGCGGGAAGACTATTTGCAATCGCAGATTAACGACCTGTGGCGCACGGTGCCGATCAAGCCGATGGAAGCGGCGGCGGAAGAAAGCCAGCGCTATCCCGCCGAACCGCAGGAAAACCTGCTGTATTTCATCGAAAAGAGCGCGCCGCTGTTGGAACCCTGGCAGCGCGAACTGGTGCGGATCGTGCGCAAGATGGCCCAGTATTTCTACCCGCAGCGCCAGACCCAGGTGATGAATGAAGGTTGGGCAACATTCATCCATTACACGCTGATGAACCGGTTATATGACGAGGGCTATGTCAACGACGGTTTTATGATCGAGTTCCTGCAATCTCACACCAGCGTTGTGCATCAATTGCCGTTCGATCATCCGTACTATTCCGGTATCAATCCTTATGCGCTCGGTTTCGCCATGATGGGCGACATCCAGCGCATCTGCCAGGCTCCGACGGCGGAAGATCGCTACTGGTTCCCGGACATCGCCGGCCAGGACTGGATCAAGACCCTGGACTTCGCCATGCGCAACTTCAAGGATGAGAGTTTCATCGCCCAGTTCCTGTCGCCCAAACTGATGCGGGATTTCAAACTGTTCGCGGTGCTGGATGATGACCAACAGGATGAACTGGAAATCACTGCCATTCACGATGATCCGGGCTATCGGCGGCTGCGCCTGGCGCTGGCCGATCAGTACAATCTCGGCAGCCGGGAACCGAATATTCAGGTGTGGAACGTCGCCCATCGCAAGGATCGCTCGCTGACCCTGCGCCATACCCGTTACCATCGCCGTCCTCTGCATCCTGAAAGCACTCAGGAAGTGCTCAAGCATCTGCATCGGCTGTGGGGCTTCACCGTGCGGATGGAAGCGGTGGATGAAAATGGTAAAGTGGAGTTGGTGGGAGAATGCCCCGCCCGGGGGCACTAACGGGTCCCCCGGCTGCCGCCCCGCTTTCCCTAACAAATTCCAAGGAGCCTCCATGCTGAAGCTGAAAAATGCCGCCCTTTCCCTGGCCCTGTGCGGTGCGTTGAGCGCCCACGCCGCTGATCCTGTCAAAGTTGGCGTCGCGCTCGACATCTCCGGTCCTTTCGCCACGATCGGTGCGGAAACCCGTGATGGCCTCAATCTGGCTATTGAACGTCTCAATGGCAAGCTCGGCGGCGTACCAGCGGAATTCCTGCAAACCGACTTCGCCGGCAACCCGGAGCAGGCCAACCAGTTAGTGAACCGTTACCTGCAACGCGACAAAATCGACTTCTTCACCGGCCCGGTTGCCTCCAACGCCGCGCTCGCCGTCGGCCCGGCGCTGTTCGCCGCCCAAGTGCCGTTCCTGTCGAGCAACCCAGGGCCGAGCCAGTACGCCGGCAAGCAGTGCAATCCCTATTTCTTCGGCGTTTCCTACCAGAACGATACCTATGACGAGGCTGCCGGCAAAGTCGCCAACGAGAAGGGCTATAAAAACGTCGTGCTGATCGCGCCCAATTATCCGGCGGGCAAGGATCACCTCAGCGGTTTCAAGCGCCTCTATCAGGGCGCGATCAAGGACGAGATCTACACCAAGGTCGGCCAGATCGACTATGCCGCCGAGATCGCCCAAATTCGCGCCGCCAAGCCGGACGCCGTGTATTTCTTCCTGCCCGCTGCGATGGGCATTAACTTCATCAAGCAGTTCGTTGGGAGCGGCCTTAAGGACATCCCGCTGATTGCCCCCGGCTTCTCCGCCGACCAGGACGTGATCGCGGCGGTGGGTGAACCGACGCTCGGCATCTATAACACCGCGCATTGGGCGCACGACCTGGAGGTTCCGGCCAACGTCGAGTTTGTCGCCGCCTTCCGCAAGAAATACGACGGTCGCTACCCCACGGTGTACGCCGCCCAAGCCTATGACGTGATCATGGCGATGGACGCCGCAGTGCGCGAGGTCGGTGGCAAGGTCAGCGACCGTGCCGCCGTGTTGGCGGCGCTGAAGAAGGCAGATTTCCAGTCAGTGCGCGGTGATTTCAGCTACGGTCCCAACCATTTCCCGGTACAGAACTACTATCTGCGCGTCGTGGGAAAGGACGCCAACGGCCAGCTCACCAACAAACTCGTTAGCACGGTGCTGGAAAAGCACCAGGACGCCTACGTCGGCGAGTGCAAGATGTAAGACCCCCTCCCCCCTTGCGGGGGAGGGCTGGGGTGGGGGGCCGAACAGCGACCTCTCCCAACTGATTCCTTCCCGCCTCCTGAACCTCTATTGATGGACGCCATTTTCCTGATTGAGCAGCTCCTCAACGGCCTTGGCTACGGCCTGATGCTGTTCCTGCTCGCCGCCGGCCTGACCCTGGTGTTCGGCATTATGGACACCATGAACCTCGCCCATGGCTCGCTGTATATGGCGGGCGCCTACATCGCCGCCCGCGTCCATGAGAGCAGCGGCAGCTTTGTTGGAGCGGTGCTAATCGCCATGGCGGCGACCGTGCTGATCGCCTTCGTCATCGAAATCCTGGTGGTGCGCCGGCTCTACGGTCGTGACCATCTTGCCCAGGTCGTCGCCACTTTCGGCATTATCCTGATCGCTGACGATGCGGTGAAGGCGATTTGGGGGCCATCGCCGATCCTGGCGTCAATGCCTGCCCCGCTCGCCGGACCGGTGCAGCTACTCGCTCAACTGCCCTACCCCGCCTATCGCCTAGTGCTGCTCGGCGTCGGTCTGCTGGTCGCGCTCAGTCTCTACTGGCTGGTGAACCACACCCGAATTGGCATGCTGGTGCGCGCCGGCGCTTCTAACCGGGCCATGGCCGAATTCATGGGCGTGCGCGTGCAGCGCGTGTTCTCCTTCGTCTTCGCGCTCGGGGCCGCGCTGGCGGCGCTGGCG
>JBAQIQ010000370.1:0-2570 GCA_049288935.1 Candidatus Competibacteraceae bacterium | reverse complement strand
CCGTAGCGATGATTGCAGTCTCAGTTGCAAATAATGTGGTCCTGACGGTGCCGATAGTCGCAGTTAATTCGGTCCTAAAATTGCGATGATTGCAGTCCTGACCGTTTTCGATTGCAGTCCTCTACAGCTACCCCTTGACGGAAACCCCGGAGCGTAACTACCAAACCCGCACCCGGCGCAACATCGAGGACTCGGACGGGACGCTGATTTTAAACTTGGGCAAGTTGGACGGGGGAACGGCGCTGACTGTGAAACTCGCCCGCCAAATTGGCAAGCCCTGCCTGATCGTGGCGCTGGAAGAAGGGATTGAGCCAACGGCGTTCCGGGCGTGGCTGGATGCAAACCACATCACCGCGCTGAACGTCGCCGGCCCCCGTGAGAGCAAACGGCCGGGAGTGTATGCGGCGACGGTTCGGTGTCTGGAAACCTTGCTCCGGGAGGGATCGCCAGGGTGACCGAACCGGCAAGCCGTCGTTAGCGGCACAGCGTCTCACACGGGACGCCATCCTTGTTCCCATCCAGCGAGCCTACCCCGCACTGTGTGAGGTAAAACTTCGCCTCCTCGCAGCTTGTCATTTCCCGGCAATACCGCTTGCCGCTGCAACTGAACCCACCGGAAGCGGTAGCGGCTGGCGCGCTTGAAATTGGCGCGGTCGGAGCCTTTGCGCTCCCGCCATGCCGCCATTCCCAAGGCGGCATCCGTTGCGCCTCTGGCAGCGCCCACAGGCCGCGTTTCGCCGCTTTGGCCTCGGCTTCCAGCCTCAGCAACGATTGATCCTTGAGATACTGGCGATAGGCCCATGCCGCGCCCTGGCGGATCATTTCCGCGTTCACGTCCACGCCGCCCACGTACACCCGCCCGACCGTGCGGCCGTACTTGTCCGTATCCTGCACCACTACCCGCGCCTGTTTGTTGTAGGCCAGATCGGAGAGGGTTTGCTTGGCCCGCTCGCCGTAGGGCTGCTTGGATTCCGGCGTGTCGATTTCTCCCAGCCTCACCTTGACCTGTTTGAAGCTTGCACCGTCCGGCACGAGCAGCGTAAGCGTATCGCCATCGCTCACGCCCACCACCTTACCGTTGTATTCCGCAGCCAGCAGCGGCCCGGCCAGTAGCGCCAGGAATCCATACAGCCACAGCACATGACGAACGAAAATCATCGGGAGTTTCTCCAGCCGTTTGATCAAGCGGCGGAGGATAACACCCGTGGCGCTGACGCTTATCGGGGTTTGGGGATCAATGGAACAGAAAACCGGGGTAAGCACCGGTAAGCGCTAAGCCATCCCCGTCCTGATCCAGGTCTACTTCAATTCGTCTCTGGTCTACAGCCTCATGCGGCTGTTCAAGGTGAATGACGCCGGGCGGCCAAGGCCCGGTAAAGCGTGGCACGGTGGACCTTCAGCAGCTTGGCCACTGCCGGGATTGAACGGTCTTCCCCGATCAGCCGCTTGGCGAGCAGGAGTTGATCGCCGGTCAGCTTGGCGGGGCGCCCGAAGCGAACTCCCCGAGTCCGGGCGGCCACGCGCCCCGATCGAGTCCGTTCGTGGATCAACTCCCGTTCAAACTCCGCGATCCCGGCAAAGACGGTCAGGACCATGCGGCCCGCCGGCGACGTCGTATCCGCCCAAGGCTCGTGGAGTGAACGAAGGCCAGCCTGGACCGCCTTGATCTGCTCGGCGATCTCCAGGAGGTCCCGCGTCGAGCGGGCCAGTCGGTCGAGCCGGGAGACCACCACCACATCCCCGGCCCGGAGTTGGTCTAGCAGGCGGTTGAGTTCCGGACGCGCTCGCTGCGCGCCCGAAAGCTTCTCTTCGTAAATGCGTTCGCAGCCGGCCCCTTTCAGGGCAGCCTGTTGCAGGGTGAGATGTTGGTCCTCGGTGGACACCCGGGCGTAGCCGATGAGCATGGTCAACTGCTGTGTTGCAAAGATCATCGCAAAATAGTTTAGTTTCGCGACCGACTTTTGCAACCCCCGCGGGGCCGGCAAAGCCCTTGTATTTCCAACAGTGCCTGGGCCTCACCGCCGGTGTCGCGAAACTTACGATTTATGCAACTCAGTTTGCACGGGGAGTCCCCATGCCGGTCCGTTTCTTGACCGCCGAGCAGCGCCAGAACTACGGCGGTTATGCCGGGCCTCCGACCGCGGAGGAGCTGACGCAATTTTTTTATTTGAATGACGCTGACCTGGCGCTCATTGCACCCCGACGCGGGAATCACAACCGCCTCGGACTGGCCCTGCAGCTCACCACCGTCCGCTTTCTGGGCACCTTCCTGGAGGACCCCCTGGCCGTACCGGATACGGTCCTGCGCTGCCTGGCGCGGCAACTGAACATTGCCGATCTGAATGGCCTCGAAGCCTACCGGACCGGCGAACAGCGCTGGGATCATGCGGCGGAGATTCGCACCCGCTATGGCTATCGCGACTTTACCGATCGGGAAGCGGGCTTCCGCTTGGCCCGCTGGCTCTATGGCCTGTGCTGGACGGGTACCGAACGGCCCGGCGTCCTGTTCGAGCGCGCCACCGACTGGCTGCTCTCGTACCAGGTGCTGTTGCCGGGGGCCAGCGTCCTGG
>JBAQIQ010000369.1:0-2622 GCA_049288935.1 Candidatus Competibacteraceae bacterium | reverse complement strand
GCCAAGCGGGGTCCTCGGCGGTGAGTTCGACGTGCTTGGCCGAGCTTTCAACGATCTGGCCGGCGAAATCGGTCAGGGCGATGAGGGTGTTCCCGGCGTCGGGCGGCACGGCGGCGCGCAGCACCGGCAGCAGGTAAGCTTGACGCCCGGCGCTGTCGAGCAGGGCGTTGGTGACGATGGGGTTGGCGGCCACGGCGGCGGCCGTGTCCTTCAAGCGCCGCAGCCTTTCCTCGACCCGCACCGCCGCCATGGTGGTGGTACCGATCTCGGCCCGCACCAGCAGCTCGGTCGTCTTGTCGCGCATGGCGACGAACGACACGGCGCCCACCGCCACCAGCAGGCCGATGGTGATAGCGGCAACGGCGAGCGCGGTGCGTAGAACCAGGGTCATGGCCGCTCCACCCGGAGCGGGGGATATCAGTCGGGGCGGGTATCGACCGGCACCAGCACCCCGTCGGCGCGGAAGCGGGTGAGCACGATTTGCGCCATGCCTGCGGCCTCGTGGCGGCCGGGCTCGAAGGGACGCTCGTAGCGGCGCATCAAGCCATCGTAGTCGCGCACCTGTTCCAGGGCGTCGCGCACCTTGGCGCGATCGGTGCTGCCGGCGAGCGTGATGGCCCGGGCCAGGATATGCATCAGGTCGTAGGCGTTGGCGAAGCCCACCGGGCCGTCGAAGTCTTTGTAAAGGTCGATGCCGTAAGCCTCGCGCACCTTGGCGACCATGGCGGCGGCCTTGGCCGGGTCGATGCGAAACAGGCTGAAGCTCTGGACCACCGCTAAGTCGATGCGCATCAGTGTTGGGCCGTTGTCCTTGAACAGCTCCCAGCCGACCACCCCGCCGCCATGGGAGACGAACGGCAGGATGGTTTCGCCGGGACGCTCGCCGATCTCGCGCAGCAACACCGCGAATTCGCGGCCGCTGAGGAGCACGACGACCTGAGCGCCGGCGTCGCGCAATTTGTTGTACTTGTCGATCATCATGGTGGCGCCGACGTTGTGCCATTCAGTGGCGACCACCTTCATATCCGGCATGCCCTTCAGGTGCCGTTCCAGAGCGGCCAGGTTGCTGCGGCCCCAGCCATTGTTGGTGATGAGCAGGCCGATGCGCTTGAGATTACGCTCCCTGGCGTAAGCGAGCATGGCGTGGGCGCATAGGTCGTCGTAGATGCCGATGCGGAAGGCGTAGTTGGGCTCCTTGCCGTTGGCGATGAGGGCGTCGGCCGAGGTCCAGGGCAGGAGCAGATTGAGCTTGGCGTCGTGCGCGGTGTCCAGCGATTCGAGCAGGACGGTGCTGTATCCGCCACCCATGACGGCCACCATGTCGGGCATCTCGCCAAAAGCGCGCATGTTGGCTTTGCCGCGCGACGGGTTGGCGTGGTTATCCGTGATCACCATCTGGATTTTGCGCCCGCCGAGCACGCCGCCCCCGGCGTTGATCTCGTCGATGGCCATTTCCAGGCCGTACTTGATAGCATTCGAAGCGGCGCCACTGGCGACAGCGTAGTCGTAGCCGACCAGCACCGGCTTGGATTCGGCGGCGACACCGGGCGGTGGCGCCCAGCCCAAGGCGGCGATCAGCAGAAAGCAGGCGAGCCACGACAGGCGGACAGCGATGGCGATGGGCGGTTTAGGGATCATGACGGTCTCCTTTGTAGGGCGGTCGTGTTGGGGGTTTATCGCACGGTCGTCGCGCGCATCGGCCGATCTCGGCCAAGGCGTGATCGGCTCCAGCTTGTCGAGCAGGCCTGACGGGTTCCCTCGATGTCGGCTTGCTCGATCGGGGAGATTGGGAAATGCCGGATGCTCGCCACCGATCATCCGCTTTTGCGATGTCCGCTGACGCAATGATCAAACAGTTCCCGACTCGATCATAAATGCTTTTAATTCTTCCATCAAAAAACGAACACATGATAAATCGAACAATGAATCGAACAATAAATAGCTTATTGCAATCGGCATTATTAAATAAAATTTCTTATGTTTTATCAAATTTTTCCCGATTTTAGCAACATAAATGATACTGTTCATGGTGCGATACCGCCGCGTTCTCCCAGGCCCGGCAGCGCGCTCGGAGTTCACCCCGGTTACCGCGACTCCGTGCTGGCCGTCCCAATCAACATTGATCTCCCCTGGAGTTCGCACCGAATGTTCGGGCAACGCAACGGTTCCCAATCCACGCTGTCCTCTACTGACGGAACCGTGACTTCCGTTGAGGGCGCCAATCGGTTTCCAGCATCGGCAAACCGCGAGGAAACCGAGGACCGCCACCCAAGGGCATGACGCTCCCTCGAAAAACCACGACAGCGCGATGACGGCAAAAATTGTTGGGTCTATCGGAATCTTTGTTAGCGCTGTTGTTTTTGAATACATTCTCCCCAACCGAACAGGACACGCCATGACGCAGCCCGCTTCGCCAGACCACGCCGGCACCGAAACTCCCGTCAGCGGTTATGGCCTCGCGCTGAAAACCGGCTTTCAGGAAACCACCCGGCAGGTACAGAACATGCATCGCGCCATCGCCGACCTGTCTTTTCGGGCGCTGCGCTGGATTCCCGGCATGGCCGGACCCGTGCGGCTGGCGCGGGACGCTCACGACCTGATCGCCGACGGCATCTACGCCAC
>JBAQIQ010000368.1:0-3806 GCA_049288935.1 Candidatus Competibacteraceae bacterium | reverse complement strand
GTGCGCATCACCTTCACCGACAACGGGCCGGGGGTGCCGGAAGCGGCTCGTTCCCGGATCTTCGAGCCGTTTTACACCAGCAAGCCGGTCGGCGTGGGAACGGGCGTCGGCCTGTCCTTCAGCTACGGCGTGGTTGCGGCTCATGGCGGGCAGATCGCCCTGGAATCGCCTCGCGCTGGCGGCGCTCGCTTCGTCGTCACCCTGCCGCTCACGCTCGCCTCCTCCACGCCGTTGCCCGATCCGCCCCTCGAACCATCCGGGGTCCAGCCCCAAACCATCCTGATCGTTGACGATGAACGCGACATCGCCGACATGCTGCGCGAACTGCTGACCTCCGCCGGCCATCGCGTTGATCTCGCCGCCAGCGGCCATCAGGCGCTGCGCCGACTGGCCCAACGATCCTATGACGCCATTCTCAGCGACCTGAAGATGCCCGACCTGGATGGGCCGGGTTTGTATCGGCGTCTGCAACACACCCATCCTCATCTGGTTGAGCGCGTGGTCTTCATCAGCGGCGACACCCTGGGGATGGGGGCCAGCGCGTTCCTGGCCCAGACCGGACGCCCCCTGCTGGAAAAACCGTTCATCCCTCATGAAGTGCTCCAAGTGGTGAATCAGATCTTGAACCAGAGCGGTTCAGCCGATGCCGATCTGCCGACGACTACCCGTTAGCATCCGCCGCAAAACACGCCAGTTCCGCACCCCCTCCCCCCGTCTCGCCGACGCCGTCTCGTCCGCAGTCCGGCTTCCAATCCCTCGCCGACCCCCTCACGGATGAACCGCATTCGGAACCGGCTGTTGAAACAATTGAAACAAAAATGCCGTGCGCTGAAATTGTATAGAAATCCAAGAAGATTAATTTGGATTCCGTATAGAGGCTGGCATGCTCTATGAAAAAACTACCTGTCGGTTTATGCGTTATTCCAATACGGCAATTTGAGGTATAGCCATGATAAATCTACGTTTTTATAATATTACGATCAATCCTGCTGGCCTTTCTAGCGCGGCAAGAGATCAATATAGACATCAAGTTCACCAACACTTGAATTGGATTTATCTCACGACAAGCGGACGCATCCTGCTCAATTGTATTCGCCGCCCTAATTTTCCGATTGAAATACGTCCGCACCCGAATGCTAAATGCAATGCTGAGGCTGGAAGTGAGAATGGACCGGGTATTCCTAGGTTAGCTGGTTTTATCACCTACACCCCCTTCACCTATTCCAAAGCTGGCACATGCAGCGAACTACCAGATATTGAAAACAAGGGGCGCATTTGGGATGAAGTACTCTTTCACGAGCTGGTGCATATCTTTAGACTTGCAACTGGCAAGTTGGATAAAACGCCACGATTGTCGATCAATATGCAACAGTACAGTAATAACGAGGAATTTATTGCAGTGATGTGCACTAATATTTATATCTCTGATCGCACCAATCGTATCAAAAGCGGTTTACGTGCGGGACACAAAGGCTATAGCGCAATGTCGGCTAATGAAGCCAGTCGTTTTGGGCTTTTTGCCAGTTCCAAATCAGCTTACAGTTTAGTGAAAAAATTCTGTGATGACCACCCTATTTTCTCGAAGGCTCTGAGCGAAAAACTTGCCGATGTGGAATACAACCCAGTCGCCGATTTTTATCGTTTTCCGAAGTTATGTGAATTCTTCTCCTCATTTGTTGGATTCGGAAACGATTATAAAAAATGGGTTGATTATTTTATCTCTGAGTTTGGCTTTTCACAGGAAACTGCCGAAAAATTAGCGAGGAGGAAGATGGCATCTAGGTAGCTCTCCTTGCCATTTTCTTTCACGGCTATTTGCGTTCATCTGCCCAAGGAAAAGTCTAATTCCCATTTCGATCCAGCTTTTGAAACAAATGAAACAAAAATGCCGCGTGACGAAATCATATTGAAACTCAGGACAGGTAATTTTTTTTCCAACGAAGCTTAATTATCCCGCTTTAACCGGTCAAGTTTTGAATGACCAGACAGGAAAAAGCTGGGTGATATTAAAAACTTCGGTGTTCTGGAACAGCCAATCGCTCGGACTCCAGTCATTTGATCAGATCAACAAGTTTTAGGAGAATGCAACATGATCGCTTTAAAGCAACATTTATATGCCCACGAACCCGAACGTAGCGGCGTGACCGGTTGGGTTAACGGTACCTTGATTTTCTCGATTTTCGCGATAGTGGTCTGGATAAGCGCCAAGATTTATTTGGCTGATAATAGCGATTGGCTTCGTTCAGTCGTATTCGGGATATTCACGCTCGTGAATTCTCTGCGTATCTTGGCTTATATTCCGCAAATGTTGACTGCAGCTAAGGATGTCAATGGCGCGACCGGCATCTCTTATGCGACTTGGACGCTATTTCTGGTGTCGCATCTGACCACGATTGCCTACGCTATCGTCTGCCTTGAAGATTCGATTATGTCTTTGATCTTTCTCGGCAATGCATTGGCTTGTCTAGCAGTGATCGCGATCACGTTCGTCAAACGTCGGCAGTATGCTGCTTCGCTCATGCAAAGGGTATGAGCGACAGCCAAAAATCGGCATCCTGCTCACGATGAATTTGGCTGCCATAACCCGCGAATGATGCGGGTCGTGATCGAGCCAGCAGGATGGCCGGCCGCACAGAACAACCATGGAAGGTCTAGTTCCCGAAACAATTGAAAAAATTCCGGGATAGAGAAATCGGATTGAAATTCAAGGCGCGTAAGTTGAATGCCATGTTCGGTTCCGGCGACGCCCGAATCGAGGGCAATCCTTAACTTAAATTTTTATTTTCACATGAGAAAATGAGCAATGATCACACGATATTTCAGCTTCATCGGATTTGCTGGCTTCTTGTTAGCGAGTTTGAATGTTGCCAGTGCAAACTCTTCATCGGATGTTGAGATCAATGGGCGGATTTTGAGTTCGAAGGAGCTCGTATCGCTGGAATCTCGACTTAGCACCCGAATCGGCCCAGGGCGCTATCTGGTAGATCCACAGAGTGGCTGCTGGCTCAACATCACCACAGGGGGGACTAACTGTATCGGCGATCCCGGCCTATCTCCGTCGCGCAAAGTTGTCGAAAAGCGCCATTTGAATAGCGATTAACACAATTGGAGCCATGATAATGCCAACCAATCCAATGTTCAAAAATCTTGATAAAAAGCATGAATGGTATGCCTATACACGCATAGGTCTCTACTATGTCACACGCAGTGGTAAACATATCAATTTTTGCGATGTTCACTTGGGCGGACTGGGGCCGCAGTCAATGTCGGGAGGTTTTTACACTGGACCAAAAAATTCTCCCGATCAAATAGAAAATTTCGAGCGAACCGAAGAAGAGGTATTTTGGAGTGAAGCGAGTTACAGAGGAACCAATACAGAACACCTCGGACTGGCTGGGGGTGGGAGGGTACACGCTTTGAGCCCTAAAAATAGCAATAAACTTCATCTATGGTTACACGGACCTATTTTATTCAACACAGTTCCATTTTTTTCTTTGGTGGTGGAACTGAATGGCATAGAATTTCCGAAGCGAAAGCCGTTCAAAGCTATTGCAGATGAAGCACAACGCGCTAAATCAGATCACTATAAGGCGGAATCTGAATACAATTCTTACCAAGTCATTTTTCCAAAGAGCTATCGCTCTCGCGGTTACAAAAAATGCTCCCTATGGGGTAGTTTGTTCGCTCATGTCGGCAAATGGATGAAACCCCAAGAAGTAGGTGCAGCAAGACTCCTGGAATTCTGGCAGAATCCCAGAAGTACAGCACGTAGGACGATGTAGCTATGATCCGTTTTCCAATCACCG
>JBAQIQ010000367.1:0-63561 GCA_049288935.1 Candidatus Competibacteraceae bacterium | reverse complement strand
CGGTGATTGGAAAACGGATCATAGCTACATCGTCCTACGTGCTGTACTTCTGGGATTCTGCCAGAATTCCAGGAGTCTTGCTGCACCTACTTCTTGGGGTTTCATCCATTTGCCGACATGAGCGAACCAAGATTGAAACAAAATATCGACCTGCCGGATCACGAGAGACGGTCACCGTCGTCGGCTGGCCTTCAAAGCGCCGTGACCAACGAATATTGAGTGGTTCTGATTGTTTCGCCAGCTTGAGTAATGCGCCATCCCACTTAAAAGCCGAGGTGGTGTATTCGGCGGACTGGTGGCGGTCTTTCTTTTTGAAGACGGGGTATTTCGCTCGCCCCTGGAAGAAGTTGCGGTATGCGGTCTGCAAATGGCGCAGCGACTGCTGCAACGTAACGCTGGACACGTCATTTAACCAAGGCCGTTCGGGTTCTTTCTTCCACTCGGTTAATAGCGCCGAATTTTGCAGATAGGAGAGATTCTCTTGCCGCTCAAACCACGCATCCTGCCGATAACGCAGGGAACGATTGTAGATATACCGCACACAGCCGAACGTCTGGTTCAGGTTCACCACCTGATCCGGCGTTGGATAAAAGCGGTAACGGTAGGCACGATAGGGCATTTACAGAATATACAACAATCTGTAATTCTGATCAAGTCGCGGTGGATCGACCACACAGGCCCGGCGCTTCACCAGTCCCCGCAAGGGGGACTGCCGGGCCGTCCGCTCTTCCTCCCCGGCCTGAAGATCGGGGTCTCTCGCGGAGAATCCCGATGAACTACCCCGAACCCTTTGATGTAATCGTGATTGGCGGCGGCCATGCCGGCACGGAAGCCTGCATGGCGGCGGCGAGAATGGGGCTCAATACCCTGCTGCTGACCCATACCATTGAGACGGTGGGCGCGATGAGCTGCAACCCGGCCATTGGCGGCATCGGTAAAGGTCATCTGGTCAAGGAAATCGACGCGCTCGGTGGTGTCATGGCTCAGGCTGCCGATTTGGCGGGCATCCAATTCCGCATTCTCAACAACCGTAAAGGGCCGGCGGTGCGCGCAACCCGCTGTCAGGCCGACCGGGCGTTGTATAGAGCGGCGGTGCGAACGTTCATCGAACATCAGCCGAACTTGCGGGTTTTTCAGCAAGCTGCTGCGGATTTGGTCATCAAGGGCGAACGGGTGGCCGGGGTCGTGACGCAAACCGGGGTGTGCTTCGCGGCCCGCGCCGTCATCCTGACCGCCGGCACTTTTCTGGCCGGACGGATTCACGTCGGGCTGTCCAATTACGAAGGTGGCCGCGCTGGTGATCCGCCGGCTAACGCCTTGGCGGCCCGGTTGCGGGAATTGCCGTTCCAGATAGGCCGACTCAAAACAGGCACCCCACCGCGTCTGGATGGCCGCAGCATCGACTTCTCACAGATAACGGAACAACCGGGCGATGACCCCTGCCCGGTGTTTTCCTACCTCGGCTCGATGGATCAGCATCCGCCGCAAATTTCCTGTTGGATCACCCACACCAACGAGCGGACTCATGACCTCATTCGTGGTGGACTGGATCGCTCACCCATGTACACCGGGGTTATCGAGGGCGTCGGGCCGCGCTACTGCCCTTCCATCGAAGACAAGATTCACCGCTTCGCCGACAAAAATTCTCATCAGATTTTCCTGGAACCGGAGGGTTTACAAACCCACGAGTTCTATCCCAATGGCATTTCCACCAGTCTGCCGTTCGATATCCAACTGGCGCTGGTGCGATCGATGAAGGGCTTGGAGAACGCACACATTACGCGGCCCGGCTATGCCATTGAATACGACTTCTTCGATCCCCGCGATCTCGATGACACCCTGCAAACCCGGTCAATCCAGGGCCTGTTCTTCGCCGGACAGATCAACGGCACAACCGGTTATGAAGAAGCGGCGGCGCAAGGCCTGCTCTCCGGAATCAACGCGGGATTGTTCGTCCAGGGGGAAGCGCCCTGGCGGCCCAATCGCGATGAAGCCTACCTCGGCGTTATGGTCGATGATCTGGTCACCCGTGGCGTAACGGAACCGTATCGGATGTTCACCAGCCGCGCCGAACACCGGTTGCTGCTGCGCGAAGACAATGCCGACTTGCGTTTGACGGACATTGGTCGTCGGCTGAGACTGGTCAATGATGAACGCTGGCGAGCGTTTGAAACCAAACGGGAAACCATTGAGCGGGAAAGTCAGCGGTTGCGCGAACTGTGGATTCGGCCAAGCCAGATCAGTGAGGCGGATACGCAACGGGTGCTGCACCTCCCTCTGGCCCGGGAAATTTGCGCCGCCGAATTGCTGCGCCGGCCCGAAGTGAACTATGCCGAACTGATGAGCCTACCCGGCTGCGGCCCCGGCGTCGACGATGCACAGGTCGCTGAACAGGTCGAGATTCAGGTCAAGTACGCCGGCTATATCGAACGGCAACGCCGGGACATTGAACGGCAGCGCCGCCATGAAGAGCTGATGCTGCCGGCGGATTTCGACTACTCCGGGGTGCATGGCCTGTCGCGGGAGGTACGAGAGAAACTGAATCGCTGCCGACCCCGCACGTTGGGTCAGGCGGGCCGCCTTCCGGGGCTGACCCCCGCCGCCATCTCTCTGCTGCTGGTTCATCTCAAACGCCGCCACGCCCGCCACGCTCCGGCCTAGAGTTTGCCGACATGGAAATATTCTGACCTCATCCAATGCGGAAGGTCAGCGCTGTTCCTGCTATTCTTAGCTCACGAAGCGGCCTTGAATTCCATGGCCCAATCCCCTGCAATGCCGCAGCACGAGGAAGTCTCTTGATGAAAGTCAATGTCAGCGTTGAAGCCACTGCCCAGGAAATGCGCGAGTTTCTGGGTCTGCCAAACGTACAGCCCCTGCACGACGATATTTTGCAGACTGTCCGCGACAATATGAAGCGCGGCGTCGTCAACTTCGACGCCCTCGGTTTGATCAAGCCGCTGTTACCCACCCAGTTCCATTCGATGGAAATGGTGCAGAAATTCTGGGAAGCGGTCGCCAAGGCTAGCGGCGGCAGTTCGGCAGTGACTGCCAATAAAGAGGCGAACGACCGGAAAGCCGAGTCGCCGCCAGCATCCCGTGAGTCGGGTACCGCACGCAATGATGATGAAAAATCAGCATAACAATGCCCAGATGAGCAAACCTGCCGACCCGGGGAGTGGATATGGCCAATAAGATTCTGGTGGTGGACGATGAGCCGAATATCGTCCTGTCCTTGGAGTTTTTGATGAAGCAGGCGGGTTTCCAGGTGCGAACCGCCTCGGATGGCGAAGCAGGGCTGGCCGCCATCGCCGCCGAACAGCCCGATTTGATACTGCTGGATGTGATGATGCCACGCAAGAATGGCTACGAAGTCTGTCAGGCGATTCGCGCTAATCCTGACTGGAAAGCGATCCGCATCATCATGCTAACCGCCAAGGGACGCGAGGTCGAACGCGAAAAGGGCTTGGCGCTTGGAGCTGACGATTACATCACCAAACCTTTCTCCACGCAGGAAGTCGTCGAGCGGGTTCGCGAACTGCTGGCCGAGGCGGGTTAAGCCGTCATGCGTTACCGGACCCGGCTCTGGCTGCTCTGGCTGATTCCGGCCATCCTGACGCTCATTTCCCTGATCTGGATCGGTTGGCAGATTTTTCAGGTGGTGCCCGACCCTGAACAGCGCGACCTGACGCTACTGTGGCTGATGCTGGCGGTGTTCGCCATCATCGGGGGTCTAACCGCCGTCTGGTCGCTGCTCGACTGGCATTGTTTCATTCCACTCGGTGCTCTGGCGCGCGGGGCGCGCATCATCACCCGCAGCAATCCTGGCTATACGCTGGAAATGCCCAAACAACACTGGCTGGGCGAATTCCCCCCCATGCTGCTGGAACTGGGCGAGGCTTTGCACAAGGCTCGGCGCGATGTTGCCGCCGCCACCGCCACTGGCACCCAGGAAATCGAAGAGCAGAAAGCCCGACTGGAAACTGTGCTGCGCGAGCTGTCGGAAGGCGTCCTGGTTTGCGATAGCGAAGCGCGCATCCTGCTCTATAACCCGGCGGCGGCGAAACTGTTGCCTAACCGCGAAACATTGGGTCTGGGCCGTTCACTATACGATTTATGGACCCGCGCCCCGATCGAAAGCACTCTGCAACTATTGCATTACCGCCAGCAAAGCCTGGGCGAAAGCAAGCCGGCCAGTGACGCCGAGTTCGTTTGCGCCACCGTCGACGATGAAACCCTGTTCCACTGTCGGATGAGTCTGCTGCCAGGCGCCACCGACCCGATATCCGCTTTTGTCATCACCTTCCGCGATGTAACTGAACAGGTTGATCGTTCCCTGATCAGGACCCGCACTGAGGATCTGCGCCGGCCCCTGGCCAATCTGCGAGCAGCAGCCGAGATGGTCATCCACTTCGCTGATATGGAGCAGGCACAGCGCGAAGCCTTTCAGCGCATCATCTTCGAAGAAAGCGAACAGCTCAGCCAACGCTTGCAGGAACTGGCCCTTGACCTGCGTAATCTGTACGCCAGCCGCTGGCCGATGAACGACGTTTACTCAGCGGATTTGATCGGCAGCGTCATCCACCATCTGGAAAAATGCACCCATCTCCAGATGAAGATCATAGGTACGCCACTCTGGTTGAACGTGGACAACCACTCAATCATGCTGCTGCTCGAACGCACCCTCGAACATCTGCAAGCGCATGGCATCAGTGATACGTTCGAAATTGAATGCCTCCTCGGCAACCGGCAGGTTTATTTGGACATCATCTGGCCAGGCAAGCCACTGCCGACGGATCAACTGGAACACTGGCTGAGCGAACACGTTCAGGACTTGGTCGGCGCCACCACGGTGGGCGAAGTGCTGCGGCGGCATAACAGCGATATCTGGAGTCAATTCCACCGGCGGCCTGGTCATGCCCTGCTGCGGCTACCGTTACCCGCATCGACCCGTCAGTGGCGCGAACCTCCCAAGGATTTACCGGAGCGGCCGGAGTTCTACGACTTTTCCCTGGCGGAACACCGTGCGGAATGGGGCGGCCTGCTCAACTACCCACTGACCGCCCTCACCTATGTCGTGTTCGATACTGAAACGACTGGCTTGTCGCCCTCCAAAGGCGATGAAATCATCCAGATCGCCGGGGTGCGCGTCGTCAACCGCCGGGTGCTCGTTGGGGAAAGCTTTGATCAGCTCGTCAATCCGGGTCGGCCCATTCCCAAAGCCTCTATTCGTTTCCACGGTATTACCGAAGAGATGGTCAAGGATCAGGCCGGCATTGACGTGGCGTTGCCCCAGTTTCACAAATTCGTTGGCGGTGACCGCACCGTACTGGTCGCGCACAACGCGGCGTTTGACATGAAATTTCTCAAACTCAAGGAACAAAAGGTCGGTGTTCACTTCGGCAACCCGGTGCTGGACACTCTGCTGCTGTCCGGTTATCTGCATGACTACACCGACGACCATAATCTGGACGCCATCGCTGACCGGCTGGGTGTGGATGTGCATAACCGCCACACCGCGTTGGGCGACTCGCTGGTCACCGCACAAGTGTTCCTCAAGTTGCTGGATTTAATGGAAGCGCAAGGCGTCAATACGCTCGGTCAGGCACTGGAAGCTTCGGACAAAATGGTGGAGATTCGCAAAACGCAGGCGAATTTTTAGGAAGGCGACGCTCATGCGGCAACAATCGCGGGAATACATCATTATTTTTTTTATCGGCGCGGTGCTAGCCATCAATTATCCAGTGCTGGATTTGTTCGACCGACCGTGGGCGCCGTTGGGTATACCCCTGCTCTATTTCTATCTCTATCTTGTGTGGCTGGTGATCATCCTGGTATTGATCGCTGTCGTGGAACGCTCGGAAGTTCACGGCTCTGAAGAACTGCCCAAGCCGACGGGACTAGAGCCGGAAAACATTTCCCGGCCTGGCGATTCGGATAACCCTCCCGTGGAGCAATCCTCAAATGCCGCTCGGTGACGGCGTTATCATCGCCTGCGCCCTGGCGTACATGGGAATCCTGTTCGGTATTGCCTATTACGGCGACCAGCGCGCGGATGCGGGCCGCTCGATTATCGCTAACCCCTACATCTATACTCTGTCGCTGGCGATCTATTGCACCGCCTGGACGTTCTACGGCAGTGTGGGTTTGGCAGCGGTCAGCGGGGTGGATTTCCTGGCCGTGTACCTTGGTCCGACCTTGATGGCCATGCTGTTCTGGTTTGTGCTGCGGCGCATTGTGCGCATTACCAAGGTGCATCGCATCACCTCCATTGCCGACTTCATCGGTTCCCGCTACGGTAAAAGTGGTCTGCTGGCCGGGATGGTGACGTTGATCGTCATGCTCGGCATCCTGCCGTACATCTCCATCCAGTTGAAAGCCATCGCCGTCAGTTTCAGCCTGCTGCGCCAGTATCCAGAGGTCAGTCGGCTCGCTATTTCTACACAGCATCCCATCTGGATGGATACCACTTTCTATGTCGCTCTGGTACTGATCGTTTTTACCATTCTATTTGGTACCCGCCATATTGATAACACCGAGCGCCACGAAGGCATGGTGGCGGCGGCGGCCTTCGAATCGTTGTTTAAACTGGTGGCCTTCGTACTGGTCGGTGTGGTGGTGACATTCTTCATTTTTGACGGTCCCGGCGAGTTGTTCCAAAAGGCGGCGATGGACCCAAACCTGGCGCCGCTACTGCGTTTTGAGGTCGTGCCGGGCGGTTACGGCGGTTGGTTGTCGCTCACCTTTCTGTCGATGATGGCTTTTCTGTTTCTGCCCCGGCAATTTCAAGTGCTAGTGGTGGAAAACGTCAACGAAACACACATTCGCAAGGCAATTTGGCTATTTCCTTTGTACCTGTTCGCGATTAATCTGTTTGTACTGCCCATCGCCTTGGGCGGGCGACTGTTATTTAGCGATGGCAGCGTAGACGCCGACACCTTCGTATTAACGCTGCCCATAGCTGAGCAGATGCCGCTGCTGGCGATGCTGGCTTTCCTGGGCGGGTTGTCTGCCGCAACCAGCATGATCATGTTTGAAACCGTCACCCTGTCGACAATGGTCTGCAATGATCTGGTCATGCCCATTCTGCTGCGCGCTAACCCGCGCTGGCTGGCCGGGCGCTCTGACCTGTCCGGTTTGTTGATCGGCATCCGGCGGGCAGGCATCATCATTCTCATCCTGCTGGGGTATCTGTACTTCCGTTTTGTTGGCGAATCTTACGCACTGGTCGCCAGTGGACTGGTGTCTTTCGCCGCCGCTGCCCAGTTTGCGCCGCCGATCCTGATTGGCCTGTTCTGGAAACGCGCCAATCGGCGAGGCGCACTAATCGGCCTGAGCTGCGGTTTTGTGGTCTGGGCCTACACCCTGTTTCTGCCGGCTATGGCGCGCTCCGGCTGGATCAGCGCCGGTTTCGTCGAACTAGGACCCTTTGGCCTGGAATTGTTGAAGCCTTACGCATTGTTTGGTCTGGAGGGTCTGGACCCCTACATGCATTCAGTGTTCTGGAGCATGCTGGTCAATATCGGCGGGCTGGTGTACGGCTCGCTGCCGGGCCGGCCTGATCCCATCGAGCAAGTACAGGGCAGCCAGTTCGTCGATATCCTCAAACGGGAGCGTCATGACGGCGATTCGCTGCTCTGGCGGGGGGTCGTGGAAACAGCGGATCTATACGATCTGCTGGCCCGCTTCCTCGGCCCGCAGCGCGCCAGTGAAGCCTTCGACCGCTATGCCGCTGATCACGGTGGGTATCCACTCCAGGCCGATTCCCGGCTTATTCACTATACCGAGCGATTGTTGGCCGGGGCGATTGGCGCGGCCTCAGCGCGAGTGATGATCTCCTCAATTGTGATGGGTGAAGTGCTGAGCATCGAAGAGGTCATGACCATCCTTGATGAGAGTACCCAGGTACTGGAATACAGCCGTCGGCTGGAGCAGAAGTCCCGCGAACTGGAATTTGCATCGGCTGAATTGCGCGAGGCTAACAATCGGTTGCAGGAACTGGATCGACTGAAGGACGAGTTTATTTCTACCGTAACCCATGAATTGCGCACCCCGCTAACGTCAATCCGCGCCTTTTCGGAGATCCTGTTGGCCAACCCGGATATGGAGGTGGCGCAGCGCAGTAAATTTCTGAGCATTATTGTCAAGGAAAGCGAACGGCTCACCCGGCTCATTAATCAGGTGCTGGATATGGCCAAGATCGATTCCGGGCGGATCGATTGGCATATCGATGATCTGGACCTCGGCGCATTGATTCAGGATGCGATCAACTCCACCAGCCAGTTGTTTCACGACAAAGCCGTGGCGCTGCGTGAAGATCTCGGCGATGAACGGGTGCTAATCGCCGGCGACCGGGACCGGTTGATTCAAGTGGTCATCAACCTGTTATCCAACGCAGTGAAATTCTGCCCGGAACAGGAGGGTGAAGTGATCATTCGTCTGCGACCCAGTCTGAATCGCTGGCGCATTGAGGTAATCGATAATGGCCCGGGCATCGCCATTGATCAGCACAAACTGATCTTTGAAAAATTCCATCAGGTCAGCGACAGCCACGCTGGCAAGCCGAAAGGCACCGGACTGGGTCTGCCGATCAGCCAAAAGATCGTCGAACACCATGGTGGGCGTATCTGGGTGGAAAGTGAAATCGGCCAAGGGGCCATCTTTATTGTCGAATTGCCGAGGAAGATGCAAGACGGGGAGAACGCCAGGAAATAGTGAAGTGGCGCACACCGGGAACGTTCGTGATCTCCTTATCTCCCGATTTCCCGATCTCCCTGCGTAGGTAAGGTCCGTGGTGCGTGGACAATAGCGTTCAGTTCTTCGGGCAGAACGGGACAAGCCATCGGCCGACGGTCGCCCCGGTGTTGCACCCGGTTGCCCAACTGCAACAGTCGAATGCCTAGCCGATAGTGACCGGCCATGCTCCGCTCTACAAAACCGTGTTCGATCAGTGAAGCCAGGATCCGAAATGCTGTCGAAGGGTGCAGCCCGGTGGTGCTGGACAAGGTTTTGAGGCTGACCGGCTCATCCTGATCGGCCATGGCGTCCAACACCCGGGCGACCCGGGCAATCACTTGAATCGAGGAAGTCGTCTTGGCAATCATTCTGAATCCTAAGCTCGGTAACTTATTCATGTATCGTGGAATTGGAAATACTATATTGCATTGCAGCATAAAATTCCAGCCTTTTCGTCAGCGCATGGAAGAGCCAAATGAAACCGTATCTTGAGTTGTTGCGGCGGGTATTAACCGAGGGCACCCGCAAAACGGATCGCACTGGGGTTGGCACCCTCAGCACATTCGGCGCGCAATTGCGTTTCGACTTACGAGTTGGCTTTCCACTGGTCACAACCAAGCAGTTGCATCTCCGCTCGATTATTTACGAACTGCTGTGGTTCTTGCGTGGTGATACGAATTTGCGTTATCTGCACGAACACGGCGTGACGATTTGGGATGAATGGGCGGATGAGAACGGCGATCTGGGGCCAGTCTACGGCCAGCAATGGCGAGCCTGGGCCGCTGCCGACGGGCGTTGCATCGATCAGTTGACCCACGCCATTGACCTGCTGCGGCGCGACCCAGACTCACGACGGATCATTGTTTCAGCCTGGAATGTTGGGGAGTTGGAGCACATGCGCTTGCCACCCTGCCACCTGCTTTTTCAGTTTTATGTCGCTAACGGTGAGCTATCCTGTCAACTTTACCAGCGCAGCGCCGATCTTTTTCTAGGGGTTCCGTTCAACATCGCCAGCTATGCGCTATTGACTCATTTGGTCGCGCAGCAAACAAACCTGAACGTCGGCGAATTCATCTGGACGGGCGGCGATTGCCATCTGTATCTGAACCACTTGGAACAGGTTAAATTACAATTGAGCCGTGAGCCGTATCCACCGCCACGATTGATCCTCCATCATCGCCCCGACACCCTTTTTGATTATCGGTACGAGGATTTCGAGATCCTTGATTACCAACGCCATCCAGCCATCAAAGCGCCGGTCGCTGTCTAAAAACAAGCGGTTATCAATCTTGCAGCGATCATCGCCATCGTGGTCAACGCTCGCTATGGTGGAACGCTACTCGCATCTCAACGTGGAACACCTCCGGGCCGCTGCGGATCGTATCCCTTCTACACTTTCACTACAGTCTGAGGTGATTGATTTTGCAGAAGCCCGGCAGCGCCGGGTAACTAGTTGATTTGGCGGAGAGGAAGGGATTCGAACCCTTGTGGGGCGGTTAGGCCCCCATCCGATTTCGAGTCGGCGCCGTTATGACCGCTTCGGTACCTCTCCGAGAGGAATTGCTTGGAACATGCAGGAAAGAGCATTATATTTTACTTGAATCAGGATATTTTGCCAGCCCCAACCCTCCCAAGGGTCCGAAACGAAGATCCCGCCGCTGCCATGAAACAGGCTCGCTATACCACCGATCCCTCCCCACCGGCTCCTCCGTCTACTCCGGGCTCCGACCAAGATACCGCAGCGGCCCACTCCGGTTTTTTGAACTGGCTCGCTTACTTCACTCTCTACCTGGGTACGGTGGCCATTGTCTGCGCCATCGGCTTTTACTTTTTCTGGCAGATTCCGCTTCCCCAGGACATATCGCAACTGCTCAAAAGCGCAGGGGACTCCCCTACTTCCCGATCTTTAACAGCAGCAACGGCTCCACCCACCGCATCGGCCAAACTCCCGACTAGCCCACTTCAGCCGCTGGCGAATCCTTCTGCTACCCCATCATCCGGCGCACCGGAGATGGCTGCTGCAACGCCGTCATCCACCGTGACTCCAGAAACCGACAGTGACCCGAATGCGCCACCACAGGTCATAGACTCCCCCATCGCTGATGCCCCCGTCGAGCCGGCCGCTCCCGTGGAAGTCACTCCAGTTGAAGAGCCGCCAACCCCAAAGCCACAAACCGAAATCGAGCAACGACTGGCTGAAGGCCAGCAACAAATGGACAGTCGCCGGCTCACAGCCCCCGCCAACAACAACGCTTTGCACAGTTACCAGCGGGTACTGGAACTGGACCCCAACAATGCCGCCGCTCGCGCTGGCATCGACCAGATCGCCGCCTACTATCGGGATGTCGCTCAACAAAGCCTGCGCCAAGGCCGCCCTGATGAGAGTCTGGCTTATGTCGGTCGTGGATTGCGGGCAACGCCTCAACATCCGGATTTACTGAATCTGCGCCGGCAGGCCCGACTGATTCAACAGCAGCGGGAGCAGGCGCAACAGGAAGAAATGCGCCGCCAACAAGCTGAGCAGGAGTTGGCTGAACAACAATATCAGGAACGGCTCCGCCAGCAACAACGTCTTCAGGAATCGTCACCGGCCTGGTGGCAGCAACCGCCGAACTACGACAATAACGCCGGCTTTAACCAGCGTTGACCGGTCATTCCACAACGGGCGCAGAGCGCCGGGCGCGGAAAAATTCTCGCAGCAACGTTCCACATTCCTCAGCCACCACCCCGCCGGTGACTGCGGCCCGGTGATTGAGGACGGTTGAGCGCAGCAGATCGAATACCGTGCCGGCAGCGCCGGCGCGAGGATCGGCAGCGCCGTACACGACCCGCGCTACCCGGGCATGGACCATAGCCCCGGCGCACATCGGGCACGGCTCCAGGGTGACGTATAACGTACTGTCCACTAACCGATAATTGCCGGTCTGCGCCGCTGCCGCCCGCAACGCCACCATCTCGGCATGAGCGGTCGGATCGCAGGCGCCAATCGGTCGGTTCCAACCTTCACCGATACATTCACCACCCCGCACCAGCACCGCCCCCACTGGCACCTCGCCCGCCTCCGCAGCCCGTTGCGCCAACGCCAGCGCCCGGTGCATCCAGTGGCGATCCTGCTCATCGCTCCGTCCTGCTTCACCCACAATCTGTTGCTCACTCCCACTCAATTGTCGCAGGCGGCTTGCCAGACACGTCATACACCACGCGGGAAACGCCTCGCACTTCGTTGATGATGCGGCGCGACACCCGATCCAGGAATGCATACGGCAGATGCGCCCAGCGGGCGGTCATAAAATCCACGGTTTCTACTGCCCGCAAAGCGATGACATAATCGTAACGACGACCATCGCCCATAACACCCACCGATTTGACCGGCAGGAACACAGCAAAGGCCTGGCTCACCTGGTCATACAGCGCCTCCCGCTGTAACTCCTCAATGAAAATTTGATCAGCACACCGCAGCAGATCGGCATACTCCTTTTTCACCGCGCCGAGAATCCGCACTCCCAAACCGGGACCGGGGAACGGGTGGCGATAGACCATTTCGAAGGGTAAGCCCAACTCCACCCCCAATCGACGCACCTCGTCCTTGAACAGTTCCCGCAACGGCTCGACTAGCTTCATCCGCATCGCTGCGGGTAGACCTCCGACATTATGGTGGGATTTGATGACATGAGCTTTACCGGTCTTGGCGCCCGCTGACTCGATCACATCGGGATAGATGGTGCCTTGCGCAAGCCACCTGACGTTACACAGCTTCAGCGCTTCTTCCTCAAAAATCTTTATAAACAACCCGCCGATGATCTTGCGCTTCTGCTCAGGATCAACAACGCCGGCCAAAGCGTTCAGAAATTGCTCCTCGGCGTCCACCCGGATCACTCGCACGCCGAGATGCTGGCCGAAAGTGGTCATCACCTGATCACCCTCGTGCAGGCGTAGCAGTCCGGTATCCACAAACACGCAGGTCAGTTGCGCGCCAATCGCCCGGTGCAGCAACGCCGCAACTACCGCGGAATCCACGCCGCCCGACAAGCCCAGCAGCACTTCATCATCACCGACCTGGGAGCAGATCGCGGCGATGCTGTCCTCAATGATATTGCCGGTGGTCCACAGCGGCTCGCAGCCGCAGATGTCCAGCACGAAACGGCGCAGGATACGCTCGCCCTGACGGGTATGGGTCACTTCAGGATGGAATTGCACCCCGTACCAGCGTTGTTCTTCATTCGCCATGCCGGCGATGGGACAGGTTGCGGTGCTGGCGATGCGGATGAAACCCGGCGGCAGCGCCGTGACCCGGTCGCCGTGGCTCATCCACACATCCAGCAGGCCGTAGCCTTCCGGGCTGGTGTGATCCTCGATGGCGCGCAACAACGTGGAGTGACCATGGGCGCGCACTTGGGCGTAACCAAATTCCTGATGGTCGGAGGTTTCCACCTGGCCGCCGAGTTGCGCCGCCAAGGTCTGCATCCCGTAGCAGATACCCAGCAGCGGCACATGCAAATCGAACACAACCTGCGACAAACGCGGTCCATCAGCCACGGTGGTGGATTCTGGGCCACCCGACAGAATCACTCCATGGGGATGAAAAGCCCGCAAAGTGTCCGGGTCGGCGTCCCAGGGATAAATTTCGCAGTAGACGCCGATTTCCCGCACCCGGCGGGCAATCAGTTGGGTGTATTGGGCGCCGAAATCCAGAATGAGAATGCGGTCAAGATGAATATTACGGGCGGTCATCGCTAGGCTCCCTTCCCTGTCAGAGGGGAAGGCCAGGGTAAGGTTATAGAGGCGTGGAGGGCAAGAAAGGCTGGCACACTCAATCCACCCGATAATTCGGTGCTTCCTTGGTAATGGTCACATCGTGGACGTGGCTTTCGCGCATCCCGGCGCCAGTTATCCGGATAAAAGCCGGCTTGGTGCGCATGTCAGGAATATCCTGGCAACCGACATAGCCCATACTGGAGCGCAACCCGCCCATCAACTGATTGATAATTCCCAGCATACTTCCCTTGTAAGGCACCCGGCCCTCAATGCCTTCCGGCACCAGCTTCTCCACGGCGCTGCCTTCCTGAAAATAGCGGTCGCTGGAACCGTACTGCTGGGTCATGGCGCCAATAGAACCCATGCCACGATAGGATTTATAGGAACGCCCCTGATAGAGTTCCACTTCACCGGGCGCTTCCTCGGTGCCGGCAAACAGGCTGCCGATCATCACGGAATGAGCGCCCGCAACAATCGCTTTGGCTAAATCGCCGGAATAACGAACGCCACCATCGGCGATCACCGGCACATTACTTTCGCGCAACGCCTCAGCGACATTGGCGACGGCGCTGATCTGCGGAACACCCACCCCAGCGATAACGCGGGTGGTGCAAATCGACCCTGGCCCTATCCCCACCTTCACTGCATCAGCGCCCGCTTCCACCAAATCACGGGCGGCGGTGGCGGTCGCGATGTTACCCCCAATCACCTGTACTTCGGGATAATGCGCCTTGACCCAGCGCACCCGGTTGAGCACGTTGCGGGAGTGGCCGTGAGCAGTGTCCACCACAATGACGTCCACGCCGGCGCCGACCAGTGCGGTTACCCGTTCGTCCGTGTCCTCACCCGTACCGACAGCGGCGCCGACCCGCAACCGGCCCCAGCCATCTTTGCAGGCCAGAGGGAAATCACTGGATTTTTGAATATCCTTGACCGTAATCATGCCGCGTAATTGAAAGCGGTCGTTGACTACCAGCACTTTTTCAATACGATGCCGATGCAGCAGAGTAATGACTTCTTCACGGCCAGCGCCTTCCTGAACCGTCACCAAGCGCTTCTTGGGCGTCATGATCGCACTGACTGGCGCATCCATCTTATGCTCGAACCGCAGGTCGCGACTGGTGACGATACCGACCAGATCTTCGCCATCAACCACCGGCACCCCGGAAATGTGGTGGGCGCGAGTCAGCGCCAATACGTCACGAATGCTGGCGTTGGGATGAGTTACAATCGGGTCGCTAATCACACCGCTTTCGTACTTCTTGACCCGGCGCACTTCCTGGGCCTGTTTCTCAATCGGCATGTTTTTATGGATAATGCCAATCCCACCCTCCTGCGCCAAGGCAATCGCCAGCCGGGACTCGGTCACGGTGTCCATCGCGGCGGACACGAGCGGAATGTTCAGGGTAATTGCGCGGGTTAACTGGGTCTTGAGGCTGACTTCCTTGGGCAGCACCTCGGAATAGGCGGGGAGCAGCAGAACATCATCGAAGGTCAGTGCTTCTTGGACAATACGCATGGTGGAACCTCAAGACTTGAGTCATGATTAAACAGGTTATTATAAAGTTGCGCAGAATGCCGGTAAATGACGATATTGACTTTGCAGTCAACGGATTTACGCATCCTGGCTTTCACAAAATCACAGACAGGATCATCACCTTTGACCCAGCCTAATCAAACCCAGACGGATAAGGAACGGCGCGAATCTCACCGCATCCGCTATCCGATCCCGGAGCGTCCTTCGCTCTTCCTTCTGGAAAAAAAAGCCTACGCTATTCTGGATGTATCGTCGCGCGGCCTGCGTTACGCTGCTTTCGGCGCTTTCACTCCCAGCTTATACGAACCGATCAAAGGCGTCCTGCATTTCCGGCGGGGCCCACGGGTCAACATTGAAGGAACCGTGGTGCGTGCTAACGACCAGGAAGTCGCGCTTTATCTTCACAAGGAAATTCCCTTCAATATCCTGCTGGCCCAGCAACAATACCTGCGCAAACATTACCCGATGTGGTTATAGCCGGCCTGGATAAAAATCAGACGCGGCGACCATTCTCGCCAAGCATGACTGACAATATTTCATTAAACTGAGACGTTATTGCTCTATGACACCGGAAAACGCCGCCATGAAGCTCGATTTGCTCAGTCGCTATCCCGAAACCACCCCGAAACCGACGCCGATCTTGTTCGTGCATGGTTCATTTTCAGACGCCCGGGTCTGGGACGTGAACTTTCTGCCCTATTTCGCCCACCACGGCTACGAAGCCCATGCCGTCAGTCTGCGCGGCCACGGATTGAGCGAGGGCCATGAACGTTTGCATAGCTGGCGGTTGGCGGACTACGTAGCTGACCTCGCCAAGGCCGTCGAGACCCTGCCCAGCCCACCGTTGTTGATCGGCCATTCCATGGGCGGCATGGTGATTCAAAAATATCTGGAGGATCACGCTGGGATCGCCGGAATGGTCTTGATGGCCTCGGTGCCGCCGCAGGGACTGTTGCCTACCAACCTGCACATGGCGATGCGCCATCCGATCCTGTTTCAGCAAATGGTCACATTTGCCATGCTCGGCCCTCGCTATGGCTCGGTGGAAATGATGCGACGGTTGCTATTCTCCAAGGATACGCCACTGACAAAACTGGAAGAATATTTCGATCTGGTGCAGGCGGAATCGCAGATGGTGGCGATGGACATGATGTGGTTCAACCCGCTGCGGTTGAAGTCAGGTCAGTTGTGGCTGCCCTTGCTCGTGATGGGAGCACAAAACGATGCGTTCATTTCGCCAGCGATGGTACGGGAAACCGCCCGTTTCTACCGCACTGAGGCCCATATCATGCCAAACATGGCACACGCCATGATGCTGGAAATGAATTGGCGCACGGCGGCGGACCTGCTACTGGACTGGTTGGAAAAAATGGTGGTCAACACCCGAACCGCTGCCGCCGCTTGAAATCCTCTCACCCCCGTTCTTCCTGCCAAGAGCGAGGGGAGCAACCAGCGTGACTCCCTCAAGCCACTCCTGGCGAGAACACATAAAAAACACTCTTTATCGCAACATCCGCCGCAGAATCTTGCCGACGTTGGTCTTGGGTAGTTCGGCACGAAATTCGATGTGACGCGGAATCTTATAGCTGGTTAGATGCTCTCGGCAATGCGTGATCAGCGCCTCAGCGGTGAGCGCTGGATCTTTCCTGACCACCACGATTTTGACCGCTTCGCCTGATTTTTCATCCGGCACCCCGACCGCCGCTGCCTCCAGCACACCGGGGTGCTGGACAACGATATCCTCAATCTCATTCGGATAAACGTTAAAACCGGATACCAAAATCATGTCCTTCTTGCGGTCAACAATCCGTACATAGCCCCGCTCATCAACGTAACCCACATCGCCGGTGCGCAAGTAGCCATCCTCGGTCATCACCTTGGCGGTCTCTTCCGGCTGTTGCCAGTAACCGCGCATCACCTGCGGACCACGCAGACAAATCTCGCCGATCTCGTCCGGGCCGATGCCTCGTTCCTGATGCTCGTCGTCGCGGATCGACAATTCGGTGGACGGCAGTGGCAGGCCAATACTGCCGTTGTACTCAGGCAAGGTCAGCGGGTTGATACAGGCCGCTGGCGATGTCTCGGTCAGGCCATACGCTTCGATGAGTGGCGTCCCGGTCAACTGCTTCCAACGCTCGGCCACCGCTCGCTGCACCGCCATGCCGCCGCCCAAACTGATCTTCATCGCGCTGAAATCCAGCCGGTCGAAACCGGGCGTGTGCAGCAAGCCGTTGAACAGGGTGTTGACGCCGGTGATGACCGTGAACTTGATCTTGCTCAGTTCCTTGACGAAGCCGGGCATATCGCGAGGATTGGTGATCAGGATATTGTGGGCGCCGACTTTCATGAACGTCAGGCAATTAGCGGTCAGCGAGAAGATGTGATACAGGGGCAAGGCGGTGATGATGGTTTCTTCCGCCGGTTTGGAAAACGGTTTCAGCCAGGCTGAGGCCTGTTGCAGGTTCGCTACCAGATTGCCGTGCGTCAGCATCGCGCCCTTGGATACCCCGGTAGTCCCACCGGTGTATTGCAAAAACGCCAGATCGTCGTGATTCAGCGGCACATCGTTCAGGGTCTTCCTCGCGCCCACGCTCAGTACTTGCCGGAAGGGAATGGCGTCAGGAATGCTCCAGGCAGGAACCATTTTCTTGATGTGTTTGACCACGAAATTAACCAGCCGCCGCTTGAAGAACGGGAACAGATCGCCCAGTTCGGTCGTGATCACCGTTTTGACTGGGGTTTTCGCCAGCACTTCCTGCAAGGTGTGGGCGAAATTCTCGATGATGACAATTGCTGTCGCTCCAGAGTCGATGAGTTGATGTTCCAGTTCACGCGGCGTGTACAAAGGATTGACGTTCACCACGGTCAAACCGGCCCGCAGTACACCGAACAGCGCCACCGGATATTGCAGCGTGTTGGGCATCATGATGGCGACCCGGTCGCCCTTGCCCAACCCTTGCGCTTGCAACCAGGCGCCGAAATCGCGACTAAGCCGGTCGATATCCTGATAACGCAAGGTCACGCCCATGTTGGAATAAGCCGGCAAATCGGCAAATCGGTGACAACTCTTTTCCAGAATATCTTTGAGCGAGGCGAACTCGTTCAAATCGATCTCAGGCGGAACTCCCACCGGATATTCTTTTAGCCAGATCTTCTCCACTTTGCTTGTCCTCCTGTTGCTTTGTTTTCTCAACCGGGTCGGTTTCATCCCTCTGGAAAATCGCCCCACTTCAACCAAACTTGAGGAAAACCTAATACCGATCCTCTTCGCCAACGCCACGTTCCGAACCCGCGCCCATGAAAACCCGTGACCGCATTTTGCAGACCAGCCTGCAACTGTTCAACGAACACGGCGAACCGCGCATCACGACCAATCATATCGCCGATGAACTGGACATCAGTCCGGGCAACCTCTACTACCACTTCCGCAACAAGGACGACATCATCTGGTTGCTGTTTCAGCAGTTCGAGCAGCGGATGGGCGCAGCGCTGCAAGTCCCGGAGCGGCGGGCGCCCGATATGGAAGATATGTGGTTATACCTGCACTTGGTGTTCGAGACTATCTGGGAATACCGGTTTTTCTACCGCGATCTCGATAATATCCTCAGTCGCAACAAGAAGCTGCGCACCCATTTCCGGCGGATTATCGAGCGTAAGGTTAGTACCGCCACTGCCATCTGTCAGGGTTTAGCCGAGGCCGGTGTCATGAGCGCTACGCCGGATGACATCGCCGCGCTCGCCCGCAACATCGCGGTGATCGCCACTTATTGGCTGAATTTCCAAAGCATCCGCGCCAGTACCTTGCACAATGACAGCGACCATCTGGCGCTGGGCGTTTATCAGGTACTGTCGCTGGTTGCGCCATTTCTGAAAGGCGAGGCCCGAACACTGCTTCAGCAGATCAGCCGCGAGTACCTGACGTGATCTCCTCCAGCCGATCCAGCGTCGCGCTCAGTTCCCGCACCAGCCGCCCACGATATCGGGTCGGAGCCGCCAATCCGCGTTGGTTGCGCAAGCCGCTGTAGTAGTGTCGATCCCGGTCCTCCAGCACGTCCAGCCGCAGATGAACGCCATGCCGGGCCAAAATTGGCTCCAGTTCCGCACGCCGGGCCAACAAATCCTGACGGGTGGTCTGATAGGCGTGTTCACAAACCCAATGCCGGCCAGAGAAGCTGAACACATTGGTGAAAAACATCTTGGCGTCGTCACGGTTTGGCTCGAACAGGACCACATCGGAATGGGCGAATTCGGTATTGTACTTCTCCATCCCCACTTGCAACCGTGAATGGATCAGCGCCCGAAAGGTCTGGGACAGCACGACCGGTAACCCCCCCTCCACCAGCCGCCTGACCTGAGCTGGCTGGCCCGCTGTCGCCGCCAACCGGGCATCGAACGGCACCAGCGGATTGAGGCAAAACAGCAGATCGAGTCCCTCTTGCAAGGCCACCGAGGCGTGCATGGTTTTACGCAGAGCGCCGTCCACGAAATAGCGCCCGTCAATTTCCACCGGCGGATATAACCCCGGTAACGCCGTGCTGGCCTGCACCGCCCGGGAGATTCGCACTCGATCATAACCAGGCGCGCCAAATTTCACCGATTCGCCCGTATCCAGATCGACCGCCACCACATACAACTTATTCGGCAGTTGCCGGAAATCGTCGGTGCAGCCGGGCGCGCTCCACATCCGCGCCAGGTATTCGTAAATGGGCTTGTTATCGAAAACCCCGGACGGCAGCGCTTGCCCTAAGCGGGTTAACGATTGCAACAAGCTCGAATCCAGGGGGTTTTGTAGATAGCGCGCACCGGACTCCCACAATAATTTCGGCACGGACAGCAACCGCCGCCAGTATTCGCCAAAAGCGGGCGTCAGAAAAATCTGCGGATCAAGCGGATGCTGATCGGAGTCATTGCTGATGAACGTGTGGCAGATTTGCCCGGTTTTCATCCGGTTGGCCAGCAACGCGGCGACCACTGCACCGGCGCTGACTCCGACATAAACGTCGAGGTTATTGAAATCGATGCCATCCAGCGCCTCATCAAGCGCCCGTAAAGCGCCAATCTCATAGATCAGCCCGACCGGCCCGCCGCCGGCAACCGCCAGGCCAATCCGCGAACCGCTAGCCTGACGTTGAGTGCTTTCCGGCTGGGTGACCACCATATAGCCTCCACTAGTCTTGCGGGGCGACCTGGCCCGCATCCAGTTCCTCGCCCCAGGGACTCATGAGCGTAATCAACAGTAATTTATCGAATTCACCGGCAAACCGGCTGACCACCGCCTCCGGATCATCCATCAATTTCTGGTCAGCCACCACCCCGAAATGCACCCGGTTGTGATAACTGAGAATGCTGACGCCCAAACCGATCTGGCCGGACTGCGGCACCCAGAACATCATCTCGGTGATGTGCGCACCGCCCAGATAAATCGCCTCACGCGGGCCAGGAACGTTGGTCATCACCGCTGACGCCTTGTTGCTCAGCATCTCCAGCAATGACTGTTGCAACCGGTTGGGACCCATGCCGACCATACCGAGCAGGCCCAGCGCCAGCATGGGCTGGTAGGACTCTTTCAGCTCACTCATCCGCCGCCGCACCTCGTATATCCGCTCCAATGGATTGGCGACGCCTACCGGTAACGCCAGGAACACCAAGCCGAAAAAATTGCCCAGATTGGCGACCTTTTCCAGCGGTCGCAAATTGACTGGAATGATGGCCCGCACTTGCAGGTCTTGGGGAACCGGGTCGCCTTGCGCGATCAGATAGTCACGCAACGCGCCCGCCACAGCGGCCAGCAGCACATCGTTCACCGAACCACCCAGTGCCTTGCCGACCGCCTTGACTTCGCGCAGATCCAGTGGTTCAGCCCAGGCGACCCGCTTGGAGACACCCAGATCGCCCTTGAAACGGGTTTTTGCATCGTCGTTCATCAACGCCAGCCGGGCAATTTCCACCGCCAGCCGCGCTCCGTTTCGGGCGTAGTCGAGCATATGAGCGGGATGCCGGACGATGTCAGCCCCTTGATCAGCCAGGCCTCGACCGAGCCGGAAAGTCGTGTTCACCACTTTGTCCAATGGTTCGAAGAATCGCTGGAAAATACCGGCGTCTTCGGCGTGCTCCCGGTCCTCTTCCGGCCCTGGCAGTCGCGCATCGGGCTCCGGATCGGTCAACGACAACAGAACCTGAATCAGGGCGATGCCATCAGCGTAGCAATGATGGATACGCAGGATAACGGCGCTGCCGCCCTGATAATCTTCAATCAGATGGAACTGCCACAACGGTTTGGAAAAATCCAATGGCGTACTCATCAGGTCGCTGGCCAGATGTTGCAATTCCGCCTTGTCAGCGCGACCGGGCAACGCGGTGCGCAAGACATGCCGGTTGATATCAAAGCAGGGATCGCTTTCCCAGAAAGCACCGCCCGCCCTCTGGACCGCACGCTGGGTGAAACGCCGGTATTGCAGAAAGCGGGATTTGATAGTTTCACGCAGCCGGTCATAGTCCAACCGTCCGGCAAGGATCATCACCCCAGTGATCATCATCAGATTGGTGGGCTGCTCCATACGCAACCAGGCCGTATCAATCCCTGAGATGCGTTCGCTGTCTTTTTTCCTGGGAATAAAAAAATCCAGAATCATTGGGGACTCGATTGTTTCAATGCGGCCACTGGATAACCATGCATTCTAGGCAGTTGGATTACAAGGGACTTTGACAAATTGGCCGTAGCCATTTACTGAAAGTTGACTTAGCCACTACATGCAATCAGTGGCTGAACCCATCGGGTTATGCTGCTTCATAAGCATTGTTGACTTCACGAAAAACGCCCACTCAAGAGCTTCCTAACATGTCTGATCTCGCGACCCGTTTCCAGATTGCCGCTGACGACAGTAAAAAACTCGGCAAACGCCCCGACAACGACACCTTGCTCAAGCTGTACGCTTGCTTCAAACAGGGGTCGAGCGGCGATGTCGAAGGCAAACGCCCTGGCTTCACTGATTTGGTAGGCCGCGCCAAGCATGATGCCTGGGCCAGGCTGCAAGGCGTTCCCCAGGAAGAGGCCATGCAACAATACATTGATCTGGTTGAATCACTCAAAGCCTGATGAATCAGCTCCTGATCGATCATCTCTCGATCTAATCCTCCGGGCGCGACCGTAGCAAATTCAGCCCGCTCCCGACCAGTGAGGAGCCGGTGCGGACGACCTTGCGGGCAGTTCGGTCGAGCAAATCCCCGGCGTTCAGCGAAGTCAGCGCATCGGTAAACCCCTTCCGCACTTCTTCCCGGAACGCCGGCAAGCTATCCATCGCTGCTTCCCGAAATCCCGTTGTCAACTCCGCCCGAACCTGAGGCAACAACTCGATAGCGGCATCCTCTACCCCACTGCGAACCTGCGTGCGTAACGGCTCCAGCCATTCCTGGCCCGCTGCTCCGGCCCCTGCCTTGACCCGCATCTCCAATACCTCAGCAAGCGCCGCCAACTGCGCTTCCAGTTGCGGACGAACCCGCCATTGAAACACCAGCCAGCCCAGCGCCAGCGTCGCCAAACTCGACGCCAAGGCAGCCGCGATGATTAACGTCAATAACTGTCCACCACTCATCGATTCTCCTCCGTCGGTCGGTACCGGTATCATCAAGATTTTCAGCATTCCGAAATCTATAATTAAAATGGTCCATCACAAAAATATCGCCCAGCGTGGAGCCTAACAACCATGAATTATTTCGTCACCGGCGCTACCGGTTTTATTGGACGCCGCCTGGTTGAAAAACTGTTGCAACAGCAGGACAGTATTATTTACTACCTGATTCTGGAACGCGAGTTGCCAATCATTGAGACGTTACGCCAGCGCTGGGGGCAACACGCCGACCGCACCACGCCGATCATCGGTGACCTGACTCAACCCCGACTGGGCGTGTCGGACCCGGACCTGGCCCGCTTGAAGGGCAGCATCGATCATCTTTTCCATCTGGCGGCGATCTACGATTTCAAGGCCGGCGCCGAGCTTCAGGAACAGGTCAATATCCAGGGCACCCGCAATGTGGTTCTGTTTGCCGAGGCGATTGCAGCCGGCTGCTTCCACCTGACCAGCTCCATCGCCGCCGCCGGCCTGTACGAAGGCGTGTTCCGCGAGGATATGTTTGAAGAAGCCGAGCACCTCGATCATCCCTACTATCGCACCAAGCACGAATCGGAAAGCGTCGTGCGCCGTGAATGTTCACGCCCCTGGCGGGTCTACCGGCCCGGCATTGTGGTTGGTGATTCGCGCACCGGCGAAATGGACAAGATCGATGGCCCCTACTATTTCTTCAAGCTGATTCAAAAACTGCGTCATTTGCTACCACCCTGGATGCCCATGATTGGCCTCGAAGGTGGCCGGCTGAACCTGGTCCCCGTCAATTTCATCGTCGATGCCCTGCACCATATCGCCCACCAACCGGGTCTGGATGGCCAGTGCTTCCACCTGGTCGATCCCAATCCCCACCGGGTCGGCGATATTCTCAATCTGTTCGCCCGCGCCGGACATGCCCCGGAAATGACCCTGCGCGTCAACGCGCTGATGTTCGCGTTCGTGCCGCAGATCATCAAGGCCGGGCTGGCGCAACTAAAGCCGGTGCGGCGCATCCGGGACCAGATTCTCAAAGACCTCGGCATTCCGGCGGATGTTATGGGGCTGATCAACTACCCAACCCGCTTTGATTGCCGCGAAACGCTCAAAGCGCTCAAAGGGACCGCCATTGCCGTCCCGCCGCTGGAAACTTACGCCTGGAAGCTGTGGGATTACTGGGAGCGCCATCTCGATCCTGATCTGTTTATCGACCGCAGTTTGAGCGGAGCGGTAAAAGGCAAGGTCGTATTGATCACCGGCGCTTCCTCCGGGATCGGCAAAGCGGCGGCGCTCAAAATCGCCGAGGCGGGCGCCAAAACCCTCATCGTCGCTCGCACTGAACAGAATCTGCTGGAAACCCAACGGGAAATCCAGGAGCGCGGTGGCCTGGCGTTCCCCTACATCGCCGACGTAGCCGATATCGCCTCCTGCGATGCGCTGATCCAGCAAGTGCTGAAGGATCATGGCGGAGTAGATATTCTGGTCAATAACGCCGGGCGCTCAATCCGTCGGGCCATTGAGAACTCGCTGGACCGCTTCCACGATTACGAACGCACGATGCAACTGAACTATTTCGGCGCTCTGCGGCTGATCATGGGCTTCATCCCCACCATGCTGGCCAAAAAACGGGGACATGTGGTCAATATCTCTTCAATTGGCGTCTTGAGCAACGCGCCGCGCTTCTCGGCCTATGTCGCGTCCAAGGCGGCGCTAGACGCCTTCTCACGCTGCGCGGGGGCTGAATTCGCCGACAGTGGCATCGAATTCACCACCATCAATATGCCACTGGTGCGCACTCCGATGATCGCTCCGACCAAGATTTATCAACACATCCCGACGCTCAGTCCCGAAGAAGCCGCTGACCTGATTGTCCAGGCGATCATCGCCCGACCAGAACGCATCGCCACCCGAGTGGGCGTCTTTGCTCAAGTACTGCATGCCGTCGCGCCCAAGCTATACGCTGTGATCATGAATACCGCATTCCGCCTGTTCCCCGAATCGACGGCGGCCAAAGGCGCATTGACTGATAGTCAGGAACCTTCGCTGGAACAGATTTCCTTTGCGCAATTCACCCGGGGGATTTACTGGTAACGACCATCCAACGACTTTCGGCTGTGCTATTTTTGATTCAGGCGGCGCACGGTTCGGAAGTTTTTCACTCTCAGCCGGTCAAAGAAACCGGCAGGAACAGTCGCTTGTTGTATGATGATCCATCATGACAAAGAGAATCCCTGCTGCGCAGCTCCAGAACATCCGCGCTCTGGAATTGCAACCAATGGACCTGGAAATCCTTGCTAAACCACCCGTGAGAGCAGAACCATGAAACTGAAAATTGGCGATCAGGCCCCCCAGTTCACCGCGACCAGTACCGACGGCAGCCCCATCAAACTATCCGATTACTTTGGGCAAAAGCTGGTGCTGTACTTTTATCCCATGGACGATACTCCAGGCTGCACCAAACAAGCCTGCTCGCTACGTGATCACTACCAGGACATTCAAGCCAAGGATACCGCTATTCTCGGTGTTTCCACTCAGGATGCGGCCTCACACCAGCGCTTCACCGAAAAATACAACCTCAGTTTCCCACTGGTAGCCGACACGGACGGTGCAGTCAGCCGCGCTTACGGAGCGATCGGCGGCAGCGGACTGATGGGCAACGCGATGAGTCTGTTCGGAGTCGCCAACCGCATCACCTTCATCATCGATGAAAGCGGCCATATCGCTCACATCATCGACCAGCCCGATTGCCCTAACCACGCTGAAGAAGTGCTTAAACTACTGTGACGTCCTTCCCGGCCGGATGTTTTCAAGGCTATAGAGGGTGCGCATAACGCACCCTATTGGCTAATTTCAAAACCAATAATCAAAAATCATGAGCCTGAAACATATCACTTGTTATTTTCTGGAGATCATCAGTACGGGGCTTTTCGCATAATTCGGGTAAACTATCCGTGCGTTTTCACATTTTTAACTAGCCCCCGGGCCATCCGGTCAGAACTGCACATCATGGTCAAGCTTTGGACATCCCTGTTAATTCGCGCCATACCCAGTCACCCTACAGAGGCTCTCCAGTGACGCGCCACAAACTTAGCCACCTCGCTTGGGAACAGGGTGCCGGCAGCCATCCCGGTGGCCGTCAGGAACAGCAGGATCGTTGGGGCCTCTTTCAGTCTCACGACCTGCAGGGCCTACTGGCTATCATCGCTGACGGTATGGGTGGACATCAGGATGGCGCCTTGGGCGCACAAGTCGTTATCGACACCGCCCGGCACTTCACCCTGAATCCGCCGCAGTTGCTGCAATCCGACCCACTGGCCGCCCTTGGCGGCCTGTGCCAAGAAATGCACAAGGCCGTCAACCAACACTCAGAAACCGCCCGCAGTACGCTCGTCATGGTCTGGCTGGTCTCGGCGCATGCCTACTGGCTGAATGTTGGTGACAGCCGGCTGTATCACTTCCGGAACGGTCACCGGCTGATGCGCACCCGTGATCATTCTGCGGTGCAACTGCTCATGGATTTGGGCGAAATCAACGAGGCCCAGATGGCCACCCATCCGGCGCAGAACCGGTTGTACCGCTGCTTGGGTGGCGAGGAATCCCCCAAAGCGGATCAAGGCGATTTCACGGTTCACCCCGGTGACCTGCTGGCGTTGTGTTCAGACGGTGTCTGGGAGCATGTGCCTGAAACTGAACTCTGGACTGCAACGCAGAGCCATGGCCCGGTTGACGCGGCGCATCTGCTGGCCGAGGAAGCGGCGCGACGCGGCGGCGCGACTGCCGACAACACCACGCTGATTTTATTGCAGGCGGGCAGTGAGGTCAGTAATGGGGTAAACAGTGAGACAGTTGTTTTGCCTTGGTTGCACCGACTATCGACAGGTTTTGCGGCGCTGTTCAATCGCGCCCCCCGCTAACTTTCCACTCCTCCGATTCCGTCAGCACCGACCACTCCAAAGGGCAGCCCGATGACCGAGGAAACCAACGCGCTCCCCACCGGCTATAACCTGCACCGTTATCAAATTCAGGGGGTGCTGGGCGCCGGCGGCTTCGGCATCACCTATCGGGCCATCCACGAAGCCCTGCAAAACGAAGTCGCTATCAAAGAGTACTTCCCGGCTGAATGGGCGTACCGCGATCACAATGGCACCACGGTCCGCGCCAATGCCCAAGGTCAAATCCCGGCCCGGCAGAGTGAACCGCCCTGTTATCAGTGGGGCTTGGAGCGGTTTCTGGATGAAGCCAAGATTCTGGTGCAAGTCAACCATCCGGGCGTGGTTCGGGTGCGCGATTATTTCACGGCCAACGGCACCGCCTTTATTGTCATGGAGTATGAAGAAGGCGAGTCATTGAGCGCCATGTTGCAACGGGGCGGCATCCTGCCCGAACCGGAACTGCGCCATCTACTGGACGACGTGATGCCGGCGCTGGAAGCCGTGCACAGTCAAAATTACCTGCATCGTGATCTTAAACCGAGCAACTTGTATATTCGCAAACACGATGGCCATGTCCTGCTGCTCGATTTCGGCGCGGCCCGCCAAGCGCTGGGCCGACGCACCCGCAGCGTCACCAGTGTCGTCACCCCGGGTTATTCGCCAATCGAGCAATATGTCACCGTCGGTGAGGATTATGGCCCCTGGACCGATATTTACGCCATCGGCGCCGTTATGTACCGCTGCATCACGGGCGCACCACCGATTGAAGCACCGGGCCGGGTGCTCAAGGACCCCGTCCAGCCCGCCATAGAAGTGGGCGCTGGCCTGTATTCACGCGGATTATTGCAAGTCGTCGATCAGGCGCTGGCAGTGCGCCCCGAAGATCGTTTTCAAAGCGTAGCGGCCATGCGACAAGCCTTGCAAGCCGCTGATCAATTCACCGCCCCGGCGGACTTCTCCCAAATACCCCCGATCAGGGCCAGCCTGCTCGACTTACCATCCGCAGCGTCCTCGCTACGCTTCGAACCCATTTCTCCGCAACCCGCGCCACAGAAGCGCCCGTCAGCGCCGCCCCCCCCTCAACAACAATCACCCGCTCTTCCCGAGGCACCTCGTAGGCGTGAGTCCCCATCCTCTCCTTCCCAGAACAACCTTGACTGGACCCTCGATCACATTGAGCCGCGCATATCACCAGCGAGTGCGGCTGATCGTGGCGTTTCAACGCCGTTGCCCGTTACAGGCGCTGATTTATCGCTGCCGATGCTGGAAAATATCTGGGAGCATCTGGACGAAAACCCGCAATCGATCACTCTAGCTTCAGCGGAAAGCGCTGCCTTCGCCAGCAAGCCGGCGATTGAACCTTCAGAACCGCTGCTCAAGCGGTCGTCGCAATCAGCGCTGGAACACCTGAAAAAATCATCATCCAGACGGTCATCAGCTACCGAATCGCGCTCCTCCCCCCGAACGCTGACCCACTTCGGCGTAACCGACACTTCGCAGCCCGCGCCGGACGATCAGGAAGCCGCACCCACGCCGGTCACTGCCAGTTTCCGATCGGTCAAATGGACACGGGTGCTGCTCGCGGTTTTCGCGGTTTCAGGAATGTCCGGCGTCGGCCTGCTCTCTTACCAGTACTACCATACCCTCCAGGAACAGCGTCAGCGTGAAACCGCTGCCTTGCAACGCCAGCAGGAAGCAGCAGCAACCCAACGCACTCAGGAAGAAACCCGCCAACGCGAGGCGGAGTTTGCTAAATACCTCGAACAAGGCCGTAAGGCCATCGCCGATCGCACCTGGGATCGTGCCCAACTTCTGCTGGATCGGGCGGCTGCCCTGGACTCCAAACATCCGGCGTTGACCGCCGCCCGTACTGCACTGTTCGAGGCCCAAAACCCTGGCGCTGTGATCAAAACCTACACCAACCCGGTGACTGGACTGGAGTTGAACTGGGTTGAAGGCGGATGTTTCAACATCGGCAGTTCGCCTACCGAGCGAGATCGCAGTAATGACGAATCCGTCCGTGAAGTCTGCCTTAATCAAGGCTTTTGGATGGGTAAAACCGAGGTCACCAATAGCCAGTTTCGGCGCTTTAAGCCCACACACAATAGCGGTTCCTTCCAAGGTCGCTCCCTGGACGGCGACACTCAACCGGCGGTCAATCTAAGCTGGAATGACGCGCAGGCCTTCGTCGAATGGCTGACTTGGGAAGGGGGGGCCGGCAAGCACTTTCGCCTGCCCACGGAAGCAGAATGGGAGTACGCGGCCCGCGCCGGCGCCAGCACCCGCTATTACTGGGGCAATGATATCGACCCTCGTTACGCCAACTTTTCCGACCGCAACGACCCAACCGGTGCATCCGTCGGCAATCTGGATGATGGTCATTCCGTGACCGCCCCAGTGGGAGCCTACCTGCCCAATACCTTGAGCCTGCACGATATCGCCGGCAATGTATGGGAGTGGACCTGTTCAGAATACTTGCCGAATTACGGCAGCGAGGAACAACGCTGTTCAACCAAGCGGCCTAATGAAGGCCAGCGGGTCATACGGGGAGGATCCTGGAACAATGGCCCTGGTGAACTCCGCTCAGCCAAGCGATTACCCCGCAAACCTGGCGACCGCGATGCGCTAACCGGGTTTCGGGTGGTGATGGAAAAATAGCGATACAGCGCTGTTGTCTCTCTATTTGCTGCGGCGGCTCACCATGAGGGTAGCAGTTCCTTCGACCACAATCTTGTCGCCCACCGCGCAGATCGTTTTCATTACTACACGCCGACGCTCTGGAATAATTTCCTGGATAGTGCATACCGCGGTCACAGTATCGCCAATCCGCACTGGCGCCGTGAAGCGCAACTGCTGATCCACATAGACGGCGCCTGGCCCTGGCAGGCGGGTGCCTGCCACGCAGGAAATCAGGCCGGCGCAGAACATGCCATGGGCGATGCGGCTTTTGAATAAGGTTTTTGCTGCGAAAACTTCATTACAATGAACGGGGTTGTTGTCCCCGGTCAATCCGGCAAACATCACTACATCCGTCTCGGTGACCGTCTTGGCGTGCGAGGCGCTCATGCCGACTTCAAGGTCTTCCAGATAGTAGCCATGGATACTGTCGTTATAGCCTTCATGGTTGGAATACATACCTTTTTCTCCAAGGGAGTAGCGTTATTCAAGATACAGGTTATCGCGAGCGCGTTTAGCCCGCTGGAAGGTGGCCAGAACGGTAGCATGGTCATCGGTGCGAATCGACTCGGCTAACCGCCCCAGATCCGTCACGAATAGCTCGATCATTTCTAACAACTGTTCGCGGTTGGCAACACAGATGTCATGCCACATTTGCGGATCGCTGGAAGCAATGCGCGTGAAGTCGCGGAAACCGCCGGCTGCATAACGGAAGATCTCGGCCCGGTCATCCAGTCGCGCCAAGGTATCAACCAGCGTGTAGGCCAGCAGATGCGGTAAATGACTGGTCGCGGCCAACACTGCATCATGATGATGCACCCCCATGTCCACCACTTCGGCTCCGGTCAATGCCCACATCTGCCGGACCAGTTGGTGCGCAGTCGCCGACGTTTCTGCCAGCGGAGTCAAAATCACCCGCCGGCGCTGGAACAGTGTCGCGAATGAAGCTTCCACACCGCTCTTTTCAGTGCCGGCAATTGGATGACCGGGCACGAAGTTGGGCGGGATCTGACCGTAAATCTGCTCGACATCGGCGACCACGCTTCCCTTAGCGCTCCCCACGTCGGTGATCACCGTGGCGGGTGATAAGGCAGGGACGATAGAGTGCAAAACGCTTTTCAGCGCACCCAGCGGCGCCGCAATCACCACCACGTCTGCGCCGATTACGGCTTGCGCCGGATCGGTATCGTAACGGTCGACGACGCCCAACCGCACCGCAGCCCGTAGATTCTCCTCGCCACGCCCGGAGCCGATCACCTCGCCGACGGCGCCCGCCTCGCGCAATGCGCGAGCCAGCGAACCACCGATCAGACCGACGCCGATCACACACAGTCGCTGAATCAAGGGTTGTTGTGCGGTCATGTCAACCGCCTTTCAATACGTCGCCCAGCGCTTCGATGCAACGGGCGTTTTCCGCTTCGGAACCGATGCTGATGCGCAGATGGTGAGGTAACCCGTAGTTATCGACTGGCCGGGCGATCACGCCACGTTTGAGCAACTCCAGGAACACTTCGCGCCCAGATCGACCCACGTCCACACATAAAAAATTGCCTACCGATGGCAACCCATTGAGCCTGAATTGGCGGCAAGCATCGCGCAACTGCTGCATGCCGGCTTGATTCAGCGCCCGGCTTCGCTCCAAATGGTCCACATCATCCAGCGCCGCCGCCGCCGCGACCAGCGCCAGGCTGTTGACATTGAAAGGCTGGCGAACCCGGTTTAATACATCGGCGATCCGGGGATGGGAAACCGCGTAACCGACCCGCAAACCGGCCAGGCCATACGCCTTGGAAAACGTGCGGGTCACCACCAGATTCGGGAATCGGTCGAGCCCGACCAAGGCGTTCGGGCAGTCCGCCTCAGGTTCAACATATTCACCATACGCCTCGTCCACCACGACGATGACCTGTTCAGGCACAGCCGCCAGAAATGCTTCCAATTCCGCTGTTTTCAGCCAAGTCCCGGTTGGATTGTTGGGATTGGCGATGAACACCACCCGAGTGCGGTCATTGATCAGCGCCCGCATCGCCGCTGGATCGTGACCATGGGGCATGACGTGATCGGCAGGATATGCCTTGGCGACGCGGGCTGTGGCGCCGATCGCCTGGGTGACAATGGGATAAACAGCGAACGCATGTTCGGAGAACACCGCTTCATCTTCAGGGGTCAGGAACGCTCGGGCGACCAGCTCCAACACGTCATTGGAGCCGTTGCCCAAAGTCAGCATCGCCATGGGCAGACCCAATTTAGCTGACAAGGCGGACTTCAGTTCAAAGCCGTTGCCGTCGGGATACCGGGCCAATCCGTGCAAAGCGTCGCGCACTGCAGCCAGCGCCCTAGGGCTGGGGCCTAGCGGGTTCTCGTTAGACGCCAGTTTGACAATGTCGGTCAGGCCGTATTCCCGGCGCAATTCGCTTTCCGGCTTGCCGGGTTGATAGGGTTGCAGGGTGCGTACACCGGGCGCGGCGAAGGAGAGGAAATCGCAGGTCATGGCGGTTGGAGAATCCTTATGACTTTACTGCCTTGAAAGAAGGCGCAAGGAATCATGTTGGTGGGCGTTGCTGTGATTCTTGCGGCAAATGGAAGAAGCTCATCAAATCCCGGGGCTGGTCGCCTGATCCTCAATGGTTCGGCTGGCCGTTGCTATTCCATCGACTAGCGCAGTGTGTTGCTGGGCTACCAGATTCAGGTTCTTGCCCATAGCGTCCTGTTCTCCCGGAGAGAACCCATGAAGAATTTAATATGTTACAAAACACCCTTTGGATAAGATCCCAATACCCGGAACAAGCTGGACTGTTCACGCAATTCGGCCAGTGCTTTGGCCACCGATTCGTCCTGTGCATGACCATCAAGATCGATGAAGAATACGTAATCCCACATACCGCGTCGCGAAGGCCGCGATTCGATGCGGTTCATGCTGACGTTATTCCGAGCCAGTGGCTCCAGCAGTTTAAATAGAGCGCCTGGCCGATTCAGCGAAGCGACCAATAAGGCGGTTTTATCATCGCCGGAGGGCATGATGGGCTGTAAGCCAATAATCAGAAACCGGGTCGTGTTATTCGGCTCATCTTCGATATTCCGAACCAAAATAGGCAATGCATAAATATCCGCTGCACACTGTCCGGCAATCGCCGCCGCATTCGGTTCATCGCGCACCCGCGAGGCGGCTTCGCCATTACTGCTGACTTCAACCTGTGCAATGCGTGGCATGTTGGCATCCAGCCATTCTCGACATTGCGCCAATGACTGCCGATGGGAATAAATGCGGCGAATATCGGTCAACGCCGCAGCGTGGGTAATCAGGTGATGATTGATCCGCATTTGCACTTCGCCGCAAATCCGCAATGGCGATTGCAGGAACATGTCCAGAGTATGATTGACCACGCCCTCAGTGGAATTTTCCACCGGCACGACCCCGTAGTCAGCGGAGCCTGCCTCGACTTCGCGGAAGACTTCATCGATAGCCCGCAAAGGAATGCTATGGATCGACTGGCCAAAATGTTTAAGCGCTGCCGCCTGGGTAAAAGTACCTTCCGGGCCAAGAAAGGCAATCTTCAGCGGTTCCTCCAAAGCCAAGCAGGCCGACATGATTTCACGGAACAGCCGGGCCATTTCCTCGCTGCTCAACGGACCCTGATTGGCTTCAATCACCCGCCGCAAGACTTGTGCCTCACGCTCCGGGCGATAGAAATTACCCGTAGCCCCCGCCGCCTGCTTGATTGCGCCAACCTGCTGCGCGCACCGTGCCCGCTCGGAGATCAGTCTCTGAATTTGCCGGTCCAACCCGTCGATTTGTTCCCGCAATGCTTGCAGGCGGTCTGCTTCGTTCATACGGCGTCCCCATGCTCCTCGTCGTCCGGCGCCGGCCTCTCGTCATCCACCGACAAGTCACTGCTGGTCTCTCCCTCGCCGATACTCTCGATCTTTTCGACACCGACCAGCTTTTCATTGTCGTGCAGGCGAATCAAAGTGACGCCCTGAGCGTATCGGCTCACCAGCGAAATGCCCTCAACCGGGGTGCGCACCAGGGTGCCACCATCGGTAATCAGCATGATTTCGTGATCATTTTCCACCTGCACTGCACCGATCACCTGGCCATTGCGTTCAGAAGTCTGAATGGAAATAACCCCCTGACCGCCGCGCCCACGCCGGGGATAATCGGCGACCGGAGTGCGCTTGCCGTAACCATTTTCGGTCACCGTCAACACCGTCCCTTCCCCAACCACGATCAGGGCAATCACTTTCTGGCCTTCCTCCAAGCGGACGCCGCGCACCCCGCACGCTGAACGCCCGGTGTTCCGCACCTGAGTCTCGGTAAAACGCAAGGCCTTACCAGCGTTGGTGAACAGCATCACATCGCTCTGACCATGGGTCAACGCCACGTTGACCAACTGATCGCCATCCCGCAAGTCAATCGCGATGATGCCGCTGGGGCGCGGGCGGGAATATTCGGACAACGGGGTTTTCTTGACCGTGCCACTGGCGGTGGCGAAAAACACGTAGTGGCTGTCATCGAATTCGCGCACCGGCAACACGGCGTTGATGCGCTCGCCGTCTTCCAATGGCAGCAGATTGACCATAGGCCGACCACGGGCGGTTCGCCCAGCCTGCGGCAGCTCGTAAACCTTTTTCCAGTACACCCGACCCCGGTTGGAGAAACAGAGAATGGTGTCGTGGGTGCTGGCGATCAACAGCTTATCCACGAAATCCTCTTCCTTGACGGTGGTCGCCGCCCGTCCGCGCCCGCCACGCTTCTGCGCCCGGTACAGCGACAGCGGTTGCGATTTGACATAACCGGTGTGGGAGAGCGTGACGACCACCGTTTCCTCGGTAATCAAATCTTCCAGATTGAAGCTCTGCTCGTCAGGGAGAATCGTCGTGCGGCGAGAGTCGGCGTACTGAGCACGCAACTCAGTCAACTCAGCGCGAATCACCGCTGTCAACCGTTCCGGCACGTTCAGAATATCCAGATAGTCCCGAACATGGCTCAACAATTCCTGGTATTCCTCCAGTAACCTGCGCTGTTCCAGGCCAGTGAGTCGATGCAGCCGCAAATCCAGAATGGCTTGGGCCTGGACAGGCGACAGTCGGTAACCGACCTCACTTAACCCGTATTCCGCCGGTAAATCTTCAGGCCGTGACAAGGTTGGTCCGGTGTGCGCCAACAGCTCGGTAATGGGCCCTGGCGTCCAGGCCCGGCCCAGCAATGCTGCCCGGGCCATCGCGGGATCAGCGGCGCCGCGAATCAGGGCAATGAGTGCATCGAGATTGGCCAGTGCGACCATTAAACCTTCGACGAGGTGCGCACGTTCACGGGCTTTGCACAGATCGAATACGGTGCGCCGCACCACCACTTCACGGCGGTGCGCCAGAAAAGCCTCCAGCACCTGTTTGAGATTGAGCAGGCGCGGCTGGCCTTCCACCAGCGCAACCATGTTGACGCCGAACACACATTGCAGCGAGGTGTGCAGGAACAGGTTGTTCAGCACGACCTCGGCGGATTCCCCTCGCCGCAATTCAATATAAATGCGCATCCCATCCTTGTCCGATTCATCACGCAATTCGGCGATGCCCTCAATCTTTTTTTCCTTGACCAGTTCAGCAATTTTTTCGATCAACCGGGCTTTGTTGACCTGATAAGGCAATTCGCTGACGATGATCGCCTGCCGGTTGCGCACCTCGTCAAGCTCAATCTCCGTTTTGGCGCGCATTTGAATGCGGCCACGCCCGGTTAAATAAGCATCGCGGATGCCGCTAACGCCATTGATCAGGGCAGCGGTGGGAAAATCCGGCCCTGGCAAATAACGCATCAGTTGTGGAATCGTCAAGACCGGGTCATCAATCAGGGCCATGCTGGCGTCCACGACTTCGCCAAGATTATGCGGCGGGATATTGGTCGCCATGCCGACGGCAATCCCGGAAGAGCCGTTGATTAACAGATTCGGCAAGCGCGCAGGAAAAACTGCCGGTTCATGTTCTGATTCGTCATAATTCGGGACGAAATCGACCGTTTCCTTGTCCAGGTCCGCCATTAACTCATGGGCAATGCGGGACATGCGAACTTCAGTGTATCTCATTGCAGCAGGCGCATCCCCATCGATGCTGCCAAAATTCCCCTGCCCATCCACCAGCATATAGCGTAGAGAGAAGGGTTGCGCCATGCGGACGATTGTGTCGTAAACCGCCACGTCGCCATGTGGATGATATTTGCCGATACAGTCACCGACGACCCGAGCCGATTTCTTATACGGTTTATTCCAGTCATTGCCCAGTTCGCGCATGGCGAACAGCGCCCGCCGATGCACCGGCTTGAGTCCATCGCGCACATCCGGCAACGCTCTGCCGACGATCACGCTCATAGCGTAATCAAGATAGGACTGGCGCATTTCGTCTTCGAGATTGACCGGAAGAATTTCTTTGGCGATTTCAGTCATTTGTAACCTCTGAGCAGTGCCATAGCCACTCTGATTGGCTAAGGCATAAGAGGTTGAATTGTAGCATGACCCGTACTGGAAAGCCGGGTCGGCATCGACGGTTTGCCACCCGGCAGGTGATCAACGAAATGACTTAATTGAGGTACAAGCAGGGATCGCCACCTTTTATCCCCAGTGGCTTCTATCAGCAGAAGTTTGCCTCAGCGCTATCCATCATCCTGGCCATTTTCTTCGCGTTTGGCGCCCGCACCACGCCACGTTCGGTCACCAGGACATCGACCAGGTCCGCCGGAGTCACATCGAATGACGGGTTCCAGACCTCAGTCCCGCCGGCAGCCACCGGTTGCCCACCCAAAGTCAACAGCTCTACGGCGGCGCGCTGCTCGATAGGAATCGTCGTCCCATCGGTCATCGCTAAATCGACGGTTGAAGTCGGCGCGACCACCATGAATTGAACACCGTGACGCCGGGCCGCTATGGCCAGGCCGTAGGTACCGATCTTGTTAGCGACATCACCATTGGCAGCGATCCGATCCGCGCCCACGATGACCCAGCGGACTTTGCCATGCTGCATCAACGCCGCCGCCGCGCCATCAGCCAATAGCGTCACCGGAATATGATCCTGAACCAGCTCCCAGGCCGTTAGTCGGGCGCCTTGCAACCACGGGCGTGTCTCATCCGCATAGACCCGCTCGATCAGCCCTGCTGCGTGGCCAGCGCGAATGACTCCCAGCGCCGTGCCATAGCCGCCGGTCGCCAAGGCGCCGGCGTTGCAATGAGTCAGCACGGCTCCTCGTTCACCCAGTACCGCCGCGCCCAACTGACCCATCCGCCGATTGGCGGCGATATCATCCGCATGAATCGCCATGGCTTCGGCCAGTAACCGTTTGGCGGGATTGCCGGAACATTCTGCAATGACTCGGCTCATCCGCTGCAACGCCCAGAATAAGTTGACCGCAGTGGGCCGCGAAGCCGCCAACCGCTGCCAATCTTCCTGAATGGAGGCCTGCCAGTGACCAGGGTTCCCAGCATAATGCGCACGAGCCGCTAGCACGACGCCATAAGCAGCAGCAATGCCAATGGCGGGAGCGCCGCGCACCACCATATCGCGGATCGCCTCTGCGACTTCCGCTCCAGTCGTCAATCGCTGGTAGCGCGCTTCCATCGGCAGCAACCGCTGGTCCAGCAATTCCAGGGCCTCATCGCGCCAGATCACAGCGCGCACCCGATCCTCGTCATGCGCTATCATGGGGACTCAACAATTGAGAAAATTTTACAGAAGCGGCGATTAAATGAGCTGTCGCCATTTACCAACAGGGCGGGTACCCGAAGCAAACCCTCAATGAATTACTTGCCAAAATCTTAAGATAGGGCGCAAAATGCAGACATTTATTGCTAGCACAACATTTTTTGCAATTCTGACACAATGTTGTATGATTACACAATAGAACCGGCGGGTTCACCGTACACGAGGGTGGCCCATCGGGTATACTGACTGAGTAGATGGATCGCGGTTCAGCCAGACAGGTCCCCGCGAACCGAAATTTTTGTTGTGTTATGCACCGAATTTTCAGTGCCTATTGGGAGAGTATACCGATGAAAGTAAACCTGCATAAGCTCAGCCTGGGTCTGGCTGCTTCGATGGTGCTGTTCGCTGCCCTGCCGGCGCAGGCAGCCAACAAGTACGGCTGCATCTACGCGGTGGATCCTTATGACAAGATCGTCAAAGATCCCTACGGCAAGTGCATTCGTACCCCATTCTGGACTGCCGAGAAGAACATTCCGGAGTGCGGCGGCGTTGCTGCGGTCGAGCCACCTCCGGCCCAGCCCCAGTGCGAAACGGTCACGTTGGGTACCGATGCGCTCTTCGACTTCGATCGCTCCACTCTGAAACCGGCGGGTCGCGCCAGGCTCGACCGGCTGGCGGCCGATATCGGTAAGGCTGAGCGGGTCTCCGCGATCAAGATCGTCGGTCACACTGACAGCAAGGGTACCGATGCCTACAATATGCGGCTGGGCCAGCGCCGCGCCGACACCGTAGCCAGTTATGCGGTTGCCAAGGGCGTGCCCGCTGCCAAGATTACTGCCAAGAGCATGGGCGAATCCCAGCCGGTCGCGCCTAACACCCTGCCGAATGGCAAGGATAATCCAGAAGGCCGTGCCCTGAACCGCCGCGTAGAGGTCACGACAGTGACTGATATGTGCCGCGAGTAACACTCCGGTTGCTTCATCCTGCTGTGCCTACGCCCCGGTTCGCCGGGGCGTTTTTTTTGCGCCTGCGCAACTCGGCGCTATAGAATCCAGCGTTCCTGTCCGGAGAATTGCGTATGCTGAAGGCTGTCGCTACCTTGCTCAACGCCCGCTGGATTATTCCTGTTGAACCGGAAGGCCAGATTCTCGAACATCACGCCCTGGTGATCCAGGATGGCCGCATTCTCGCCCTCCTGCCTCAGGCGGAAGCCGCAACGTGCTATGCCGCTGAAACCTGTTTGAACCTCGATCAGCATGTGTTAATACCCGGCCTGATCAACGCCCATACCCACGCCAGCATGACCTTGCTGCGCGGGCTGGCTGACGATTTGCCGCTGATGACCTGGTTGCAGAACCACATCTGGCCCGCCGAGGCGCGCTGGGTGAATCCCGAATTCGTTCATGATGGAACCCTGCTGGCGATTGCGGAAATGTTGCGCGGCGGGGTGACCTGCTTTAACGACATGTACTTTTTTCCAGAAGCTGCCGCCGCCGCTGCCCACACCGCCGGAATGCGCGCTTGTGTCGGTTTGATCGCCGTGGATTTCCCTACCGCCTACGCCCGCCATCTGGATGAATATTTAGATAAAGGACTGGCGTTACATGAGGCATTGAAACCGGAAGCTCTGCTCCATACTGCTTTCGCTCCCCATGCCCCTTACACGGTGTCCGCGCCGGCCTTGGAGCGGATCGGCCAGTTGGCGACGGATTTGAACATCCCGATCCATATCCACGTTCATGAAACCGCTGCCGAAGTGGCGCAATTCATCGCCGAACAAGGGTGTCGCCCACTGCAACGGCTGAAACAACTCGGCCTATGGTCACCGCGCCTGCTGGCCGTCCATATGACCCAGGTGGAGTCTGCGGAAATCGAGCCCTTGGCTCAAGCCGGCGTCCATATCGCTCATTGCCCGGAGTCCAACCTCAAGCTGGCCAGTGGTTTCTGCCCGGTCGCCCGATTGGACCTGGCCGGAATCAATGTTGCGCTTGGCACGGACGGCGCAGCCAGCAACAACGATCTCGACCTGTTCGGCGAAATGCGCCTTGCCGCCCTGTTAGGCAAGAGCATTGCCGACGACGCCGCCGCCTTGCCGGCAGCGCGGGTGTTGCGCATGGCCACCCTCAACGCTGCCCAGGCTTTAGGGCTAGCGGCGGAAATCGGCTCGCTGCAACCCGGCAAGTCAGCCGATGTGATCGCTGTTGATCTCGGCGCACCAGAAACCGAGCCGGTCTATCATCCGCTCTCCACACTGATCTACGCCGCCGGTCGCCACCAGGTGACTGACGTCTGGGTCGCTGGCCGGCGCTTGCTGGCGGATCGGCGGTTAACGACGCTGGATGTCACCGAGATCATCCAACGAGCGCGTAGATGGCGAGATCAAATCGCCGGAGCCGACCGGGCGTAAAATCCGGTGTCTAACGGTCAAATGGCCATCACTTTTCAACTGGAACCGGACATGATGACTGCTCAACCCAACGTGGATTATCAGGAAATCGCCAAATTTGAGGATCTCGCCAGTCGTTGGTGGGACCCGGACAGCGAATTCAAACCGTTGCACGATATTAATCCTCTGCGCTTGGACTACATTGATGCACGGGTCGGCGGCCTAGTCGGAAAGCGCATCCTGGATGTCGGCTGCGGCGGCGGCATTCTCGCCGAGAGCATGGCTCTGCGCGGTGCCCAGGTGTTGGGTATTGACCTGGGCGAAGCCCCCTTGGCGGTCGCACGATTGCATCAACTGGAATCCGGCGCAACCCTCGACTACCAGCGCATTACCGCTGAGGAACTGGCCGAGCGGGAACCCGCGAGCTTTGAGGTGGTGACCTGCATGGAAATGCTGGAGCATGTGCCTGACCCAGCCTTGACTATCCGCGCCTGCGCCGAACTGGTTAAACCCAATGGGCATTTAATCTTCTCCACCATCAACCGCAATCCCAAATCCTATCTATTCGTCATCATCGGTGTCGAATACGTCCTGCGCATGCTGCCTAAAGGCACCCACGACTACCGTAAATTCATCCGCCCTTCCGAACTGGACGGCTGGGCGCGGGCGGCGGGTCTGACGGTTCAGGAATTGACCGGCCTGCATCATAACCCGTTAACCGGCCGCTACTGGTTGGGATCAGGAGTCTCGGTCAACTACCTGGCCCACGCTCGGCCCAATGCTGCGTCATGATCGCCGTCTGCCATGCACCCCCTGATGGGGTGTTGTTTGACCTGGACGGCACTCTGCTGGACACCGCGCCGGACATGGCGGCGGCGCTGCATCGGCTCTGTCGAGAACGCGGCTGGCCAGAACCTTCGCTGGCAGCCATTCGCCCAGCGGTGTCGCATGGCTCGCCGGGGATGCTCAAGGCCGGGTTAGGGCTGGATGTTGACAACGCACTGTACGCTGAATGCAACCAGCGGTTTCTGGAGCTTTATCACGAGGCTATCGCCAGCGAAACCGTGCTGTTTCCCGGCATGGCTGAAGTGCTCGCGTATCTGGAAGACCGGGGCATCGGCTGGGGCGTCGTCACTAACAAGCCGGGCTGGCTAACCAAGCCGCTGTTGCAGGCGCTGGGACTGTGGACGCGGGCCACCTGTGTGGTCAGCGGGGACACGTTGGATAAGCGTAAGCCCGACCCAGAACCGTTATGGTATGCCTGCGAACAGATCGGCGCTGCACCGGTCCGCTCACTCTATGTGGGCGATGCCGAGCGCGATGTGCAGGCTGGTCAACGGGCCGGAATGATCACCCTGGTGGCGAGGTTTGGTTACCTGGGCGCCGAAGATCGACCGGAGGATTGGGGAGCGGATGGGTTCTTAGAGCAACCGGTCGATTTATTCAATTGGTTGGGAGCAGGCTCAGCCCCCTCTCAAATAATTCCACCAGGTGCGCCACCACGGTTCATTCGGTGAAAATGCTGCCGAACGCGCCCACAACACCGTGATATTGTCCTGTTGTGGACGCCCACGGGCCGCCACTGCCGTCAACAACGCCTGACAAGGGGTTCCATCCATCCGTCGATTCGTCAATATTGCGGCAATTTCCCGCTCATCCAGTGTTAATACGCCATCGCTCGCCAGCAGGATCTGATCGCTTTCTCTGAGCGCATAGGCTTGGCCCGGCAAATCAATCAAATCCAGGGCCTCGCCAGTGACTGCGCTCATCAGCGCATTGCGATCAGGGTGCCGGGCGGCCATTTCGGCGCTCATCTCGCCGGTGGCCACCTGGTACGCCAAGATGCTGCGATAAGCATGATCCTGGTTCAAACGATGTAAGCGTCCCCGCCGCCAGAGCCAGAGCGGCGAATCGCCGACACTGACCCAATACAAACCCTCCTCAGCCAACACCACCGCCAGCAGAGTGCATCCCATGCCGTTCAACTCCTTCGGATCAGTGGCCGCTTCCTGCGCCATATGCGCATTCACCTGGGTCAGAGTGTATTCGAGGCGTTCTGGAATCGTCGCCGCCGGGACCGCATCGTAGGTTTCGATGAAGCTGCGCACCGCCAGGGCGCTGGCCCGAGCCCCCCCCTGTTCACCACCCATGCCATCGGCCAGCACCAGCAGCAGATCGCCGGCGCCTAACTCCGGGGGTAATTCAAATACCCCATAGTCATCTTCCTGGCGGGAACGGCTACCTTGCGCCATGCCTTCATCATGAATCCACACCGCCATATTGACCTCTTTACTATGAGTGGTCGGCGCACCAGTCAAAATCCCGTCCACACAATGGCGCAAACCGCAGACAAGTCTGGCCGATCTGCACAGTCTCACCACCTTTCAACTCAATCGATTCTCGAACTGGGCGCCCGTTGAGCCTGGTTTCTGCAACGACCGATTGCAAATAAAAACATCGGGAGCGCATGGTATAAATAATGGCGGCCTGATTTTCGGAAGCGATCGTTGTATCGCCAAAATCCAGCCGGATGCGCGCACCTGCGCCCCGCCCCATATCATTGACGCCGTAGCCCAATGGCAACACCTGGCCTCGTCCTGGACCCGCAATCACGACCAACCAACCCACGACCAGACTGGATAATGCGTCATGGACTAGGGTGGTTGGAACCGTCGCGGATGGCTGAGCGACCGGTGATCCAGGCGGACGAGGCCGGTTTGTCAATTCGGAGCGGGCAATACGCCGGGTGGGTTCTGCAGGGAGACTCGGTGGAGGCGCTCCCCCTTTCTTAAAACCACGATACAAAGGCATGTAAGCCCCCTCCTCTTATCTAATCACCGACCCGAAAATGCAGGCGAATCTCGCCCAATTCCACCACATCGCCGTTCTTGAGAAGCTGGCTTTGAATTCGTTGCCCATTCACCCAAGTGCCGTTAGTGGAACCGACATCACAGATTTGAAACGAGCCGTCGGGCAGGTAGTAGATTTCGGCATGGCGGCCAGAAACCGAATCATTATCAAAACAAATGTCGTTATCCGGCGCTCGGCCTATCCGACATAAAGCTGAACGTAACCGTAGATCCCCTTTACCTATTGAATCAGTACGGATGAACCGCGCCCGCACTGGCGCGACCTCTGGAGATTCGCGCTGTTGGCGTGAAAAAGGCCACAGTTTGAATTTCATTTTTGGTTAAACCCCGATTCGGTAGGTGGATCCCACAGATTGTCACGCTTCGACGTAACCGGGGCCGCTGGCCGTACCGGTTGGGCCGGCGTGACAACAACCGGCTGCTCCTTACTTTTCCGGGCGGTTTTCCGCCGTGTGGCTCGTTTCGTTGGCGGTGTGGCTTTGTCCACTTGGGGTTTCTGTGCCGTCACCGGATCGGTTGCCTGCCGGGTTGGCGTACTGGCCGGTGGTTGAATAACCGGGGCAGGAACCACACTGGGCGCTAGCGGTACGCCCGTCATGCCGGCTGCGGGTAGTGGCGGCGTACTTTCCAAAGGAGGTGCTATTTCTCCTGCATCTACCGGTTTACGGCCTGGTTCGGCAATTGGCGGTTTTTCTAAACTTTCCGCCTCCGCTGGTCTTCCTGAAACAGGCGGTTCCGCTCCACGCTCTGCCCCCGGTTTTTCTACCGAAACCGATGGACTGGTGGGCTCACGAGCCTCTGCCGCAGCAGTTGATTTAACCACGGTATCAACAACCGGGGCGGGTGCTATCGTCGCAGGCATGGAATCCGGCGCTGTAGCCACGGGAGGCGCAGTGACCGAAACGGGAGTTTCTGCCGGAGCGGGTAAGCGATTGGTCACTACCCCTCCAGCCGCACCCATGCTGTAGCGCGGCGGCAGTTTTTGCTCGGGCAGCGGCTTATTTTCCACCGGTTCGGACGATCCGAGCCAGACAATAGTCGCCGCCGCCGCCATCAACGTCACGCCGCCTGCTAACACCGCAGGCAAGCGCCATCGGGACATTATGCCTGCGCGTGGTGAAGCCAGTACGGCTTGTTGTTGCCTGCTGAACTCGGCCTTAGCGGTAGCGGGTGAATGAGTGATGTCCAGCCAGTGATGATGCTCCTGATCCGCAGGCTCCTCTGCAGAGGATGAAAGCCGCCCGGTCAATCGCGCTGTTTCCACTGCGGGCGCTGCTTTGGATTTGGTCAGCGGCGTCATGATCACTGTCTGGCTACTGTCCTCATCCTGCGAACCCCTTAACGCCGCCTGCATGTCGGCCACCGTGACAAACCGCTGCTCTGGCCGCACCGCTAGCGCCCGGTCGATCGCTTCCAGCAGATTGGTGCTATAGCGTCCAGCGCCCTCTTTGATCGCGGGTTCCAAATGATCGTCCAACAACCGCTCAGCCGCTTCGATTGGGGTGTGGCCGGTGATGCTGCGGTACAGCACAGCGCCGAGGGCGTAAATATCGGTCCAGGTTCCGTAGCGATCCGTGCGAGTGGTGTACTGTTCCGGTGGTGAATAACCGGGCGTCACCAGGCTGGTGACGCTTTTACTATGCCGACCCACGGCCTCCCGCGCCGCGCCAAAGTCAATCAGAATCACTCGATGATCACTAGAACGAACGTACAGATTGGAAGGCTTGATATCACGGTGCAAATAGCCTTGTTCATGGACAGCCTGCAATGCCGGGAGCACATCTTCGAGCAGGCCGCGCACTTCATCCTCACTGAGCGTTTCTCCATCGCGCAGGATGACGCTCAGCGGTTCGCCTTCCTCGTATTCCATGACAATGTAGGCGGTGCCGTGGGCTCGGAAATAACGCTTCACCCGAACCACATGGGGATGTTGGACTCGCGCCAGAACCCGCGCCTCATCGAGAAAGCGCTCTAGTCCCCACAGATAATCCGACAACTGCCCATCAGGACCACTGATTTCGCCCTGAGTATTCGGGTGAACCGTGACGCCATCCGCATCGCGGAACGACCATTCCACCGGGAAATATTCTTTGATGGCGACCCAGTTTTCCAAGTGGGTGTCCAACGCCTTGTAGGTAACGCCGAAACCGCCAGCACCCAGAATAGAGTCGATACGGTACTCGTCCAACATACAAGCGGACGGCAGCGCGTTGGCGCGGCGAGCGCCACTTTTGGAAGACGCAGTCGGATGGGTGATGGTCATCGGCAAACCCGTCGGAAGCCTAGAAATCCGCGCTGCGCGGTGTGCGCGGGAATGGGATCACATCGCGCACGTTACTCATGCCGGTGGCATAGCCGACCGTGCGTTCGAAGCCCAGCCCGAAACCGGCGTGAGGCACACTGCCGTAACGGCGCAAATCCCGATACCAATTATAGACGGTTTTATTCATCCCCAATTCGTCCATTCGCACATCGAGCACATCCAGCCGTTCCTCGCGCTGACTGCCCCCGATAATCTCGCCGATCCCCGGCGCCAACACGTCCATAGCCGCCACCGTTCGGCCATCATCGTTTACCCGCATATAAAAGCTTTTGATCGATTTTGGATAATTCATCAGCACCAACGGTCGGCCTACATAGTCCTCGGTCAAATAGCGCTCATGTTCAGACTGAAGGTCCATACCCCATTGGATAGGAAACTCGAAAGACCGTCCGGCTTTTTCCAAAATACGCACCGCTTCGCTGTAATCCATCCGTTCAAACGGGGAGTTGACCACCTGCTCTAACCGTTGGATACAGGTCTTATCAATCCGCTGGGCGAAAAACGCCAGATCGTCAGCGCGTTCCTCCAGCACCGCTTGGAAAATGAACTTCAGCAACGCCTCGGCCAAGTCGGCGTTGGCCTGTAAGTCGGCGAAGGCGGTTTCCGGCTCCACCATCCAAAATTCAGCCAAATGACGACTGGTGTTGGAGTTCTCAGCGCGGAAAGTGGGCCCGAAAGTGTAGACCTTGGACAGCGCCAGGCAATAAGCCTCAACATTGAGTTGTCCGGAGACGGTCAGAAACGTTTCGCGACCAAAAAAATCCTGAGCGAAATCGACGTCGCCCTCGGCAGTACGCGGCGGATTGACCATATCCAATGTACTGACCCGGAACAGCGCGCCGGCGCCTTCGCAATCACTGGCGGTGATAATCGGTGTGTGAATCCAGCAGTAGCCCTGCGCGTGGAAAAAGCGCTGAATCGCCTGCGCCAGACAATGCCGCACTCGCGTTAACGCCCCAATGCTGTTGGTGCGCGGTCGCAGGTGGGCCACTGTTCGCAGATACTCGAAGCTGTGCGCCTTGGGAGCAATCGGGTAAGTTTCCGGATCTTCGACCCAGCCGATGACGTCGAGTTGCTCGACCTGTAGTTCTACAGTCTGGCCTTTGCCGGACGAGGCGACCAGCTCGCCGCTGGCGCGCACGGCGCAACCCGCAGTCAAATGAACGACTTCGTTGGCGTAATTGGGTAGATCAGCGGACGCAATGAGTTGCAACGGATCAAAGCAGGAGCCGTCATGCAGCGTCACGAAGGACAGGCCGACCTTGGAGTCGCGGCGGGTGCGCACCCAGCCCTGGACGATAATCCGGCGACCCAGCGGAACCTGGCCACTCAGGAGGGCGGCAATGGTATGAGCAGACATGGATTAGGGCGTTTCCTGATATTTTTCGAAATAACGCACCTTAGCCTGACCGATCCAGTCATCACGGCGGATGCGACCGAAAGATTTGATGACGGCTTCGATCCGTTCAATGTCCGTTTCGCTCAGCGTGGCTAATTGTTGATAAGTGGTGATTCCGCAGGCGCGTAGCTTCTTTTCCAGCGCAGGACCGATGCCGCTGATGAGTTTGAGATCGTCAGGCGATTTGGCTACGGGTGGGATGGACAGTGTGGGTTCGACCGGCGGGGCGGCTTGGGGAATGGTCGTGGTAGATTGAGCCATCAGGGGGTCGGCAGCCACCGCGACCGGTTCAGCTATCGTTTCAGGCGTTGGCTTGGCCACCGCCGACTCAGCAACCACCACCACAGGTTCAACAGCCGAAGACGATGCGGGTGGATGAACCCAGTCCGGGTAAGCGAATCCACCCCGGCGCAGAACCATAAAGTACTCGTCCCACCACTGGTTCTGAGTCTGAATCCAGCGTTGCAACACTTCTTCCATCTGCCGCACCCAAGCCGTCATCATTTCCGGCTTGCCTCGCTCTTGCGCAACCTGATGCACCCATTGCTCGACCCAGGCGACTTCTTGCTCAAGGGTTTGTTTGACCGCTGATTCCCAGGTATTCAGGTTTTTAAGATAGGTTTCGCGCCAAGCTTCGACACCCGCTGGCGGTTGGAATGGCACGGCTGAACACAGGCTTTCCCACAGGCGCTTCTGGGCTTCAGTCCAGCTTTTGAAGATGTCTTCATTGATCCAAGGTTTCATGGCTGTGCTTCTCCACGGCGTTTTAGATATTTTTGTTCATAATTTTTTTTCAGTTTCTCCCTTCGCAAGGTCCCTGACAAGTGCGAACAGTATACCAAGAGGTATGACGATCCAGTTGGCGGACGTAAGGACCGGAACACAGCTATCAAAATGCGCACGGACTGGAAAAATCCGGCTAACCCGGTGCATCGTAGCCCGCATTATTCAAGAAAAGAGGCGATCCCCGCCGCGCTTGTTCTAGGTATAAACCCTGACCGAGCTGTCGATTTTCCTGATTTACCCATTGATCAAATTATCTTTAACTAGTCACCGCTTGAGCTGATTTCTACAGCAAAGCGTTTTTTTAAGCTCAATATCCTGTATTTGACCGCCAGCCGGATTCGCTGGCGGTTTTTTTATGCCCGGGCCAAAACCCTGGATTAGCGGGTGGCCAATGGCGGTTCGCAACGAGCCAGTTGCGCACGATAGCGATCCGCTTGCCGGCTCACCTGCCTTGCCCGTTCCATCAGCCAGGTTTTTTTTCGATAACTGCCTTGGGCGAACCCGCCATGACCCTCGTGATAAGCCAGATACTGGCGGTAGGCATCATTTTTGGCGACGCGATTGCGCCGGGCGGTTTCGTTGACGTACCAGCCGACAAAGTCTACTGCTGCATCGAACTGATTACGGTCAGCGCTGCGATTACCGGTGGCGGCTATATAATGATCCCAGGTTCCATCGAGCGCCTGGCTATAGCCATAGGCTGACGAAGAACGTGGACCCGGGATAAAGCCGAGATACCAGGTGCGCGGAGGGCGAGCGTCGGCACGGAACGCCGACTCCTGATGGATAATCGCCAGCAACACCGGCAACGGTACGCCCCAGCGTCGGCTGGCAGCCTGGGCGGCGGGACGCCAGTCGCCATATTCGGCGAAAATCGCACAGGCGTCGCTGACATTGCGAGGCGACGGGGCGGTTGCACAGGCGGACAACAGCACCAGCCCTGTGAGCAAGCCACTCATCCCGCACCACACGCAACAGGATTCCCGCCCCATCAGAGACAGTCCCCGGCTGGCAACCCACCACCGTGGATAAAAATGGCTACGCGAAAGGAAGGACCGATGCAGTTCAATCATGTGCCGTAGCAGATTCCCGTCGAGCCAGGAACAGGCCGATCACAAGCAAACCGATCATTAAAGCGATGCCCGGAGCATCTCCCCAACGAGCGTAAGGGGTCAGTCCGCGCAGTGGCTGCACCTCACCGCGAATCACGTCCGACTGGAATTGTTCGCCCTGAATGACAATGCGTCCGCGCTCATCGAGCAGCGCGGAAACGCCGGTATTCGTCGCACGGGCCATGTAGCGCCCCACCTCCAAAGCCCGCATTCGGGCAATTTGCAGATGCTGGTGCGGAGCGGTGGAGTCCTTGAACCAGGCATCGTTGCTGACATTGATCAACCAGGTCGCTTCGGGTAACGCTCGGCGGATTTCACTGCCGAAGACCGCTTCAAAGCAGATCGAGACGCCCACGGGTTGGCCGCCCGCCCGCAACAACGGCTGATTCCGGTCCCCCGGAGTGAAATCGGCCATCGGAATCGTCACCCAGTCGCGGAAGAACAGAAAAAATCCCCGCAACGGCAGATATTCGCCGAACGGTAACAACCGATGCTTGTGATAAAAACTCAGCGTAGCGCCGATGCTGGCGATGCTGTTATGAAAGACGCCCGTTGCCCAGGAACCGGTTGGGAGGCCCGTCACATAGTCTACTTTATCCTGCTGCGCTCGCTCGGCCAGCGCCCCGACAAAGGGGCGAACATCGTCATAGAAAATGGGAATCGCGGTTTCCGGCCAGAGAATGACATCACTGCGACCATGCTCCGGCAGGCTGAGCTGCACATAGCGATGCAGGGTTTCATCGAGGACGCTGGGTTGCCATTTCTGATCCTGGGCGATGTTCCCTTGAACGATGGCGACGCGCAGCGGCGTTCCCGCCGGTTCCACCCAGTCGATTTTCCCGAGCGCCCCGGCGCCGAGCCACAGGATCGCCAGCATTCCCAGTCCGCTGCATCGCATCCGCCAACCGAATCGGTTGACCACGGCCCAGAGCAAACCCGCGCTGAGCATGACCGCCCAGCCGACGCCGAAAGTGCCTGTATAAGGCGCGAGTTGGCCGAGTGCGGAATCGGTTTGGCTGTAGCCAAGCGCCAACCAGGGAAACCCGGTGAACAGCCAACTGCGCACCCAGTCCAGCACAGTCCACAACGCCGGAAAGACCAGCAGCCACCGCAACGGCCCCGGTGCGGGTCCCCAGCGCGTCAGCAGCCCACCGACGACTGCCGGGTACAGCGCCATGACCAGCACCACGATGAAAGTCGCCAGCGCCGCGAATGGAGCCGGGGCATTACCGTAATCATGCAAGCTGATGAAAATCCAGTAGATGCCGAACCCGAATAATCCCAGCCCGAATAATCCACCGCGCAACGCCGCCCGGCGAGGCGTCGCGCCATCCCAACTCCAGAGCAAAACAACCGGCGACAAGATCGCCAGCAGCCAGAGGCCAAAAGGTGCAAAAGCCAGGGTCAGCAGCACCCCGGCGGTGAACACCAGCAGGTCAATAATGAAAGGATGACGTTGTGCAAACTCATTCATCATTGACAGCAGGTGTGGGTTCTTGGCCATCGCGGAGCGTCATTTCCAGTAAATGAATCCGCCGATTGTCTGCCCGCAGCACCCGGAAGTGAAAACGATCCAGATTAAGGATTTCTCCACCCTTGGGTAACCGGCCGAGATCCATCATGACCAGCCCGCCGATCGTGTCGGCCCGTTCGTCGCTGAAATCAGCCTGAAAGTATTTGTTGAACTCATCCACTGGGGTGAGGGCCTTGATGATGAAAGCCTCACCCTGCGGGCGGATCGAAGCCCCCTCATCGTCGATATCATGTTCATCGTCAATTTCGCCGACGATTTCCTCCAGGACATCCTCAATCGTGATCAAGCCAGCCACGCCGCCGTATTCATCGACAACAATCGCCATGTGCAGGCGGTTGCCGCGAAACTCCTTGAGCAGGACATTCAGGCGTTTGCTTTCGGGGATAAACTTGGCGGGACGCAACAGGGTGCGCAGGTCAAAATCTTCGCGGCGGTCGAAGGCGTGCGCCAACAAATCTTTGACGATCAGAATACCGACCACATTGTCCTTGTTGTCATCAATGACCGGCAGTCGGGAATGGCCGGATTCGACCACTTCGGCAATGAGCCGCTCCAGGCTCCAGTCGTGCTCCAGCACCACCATCTGGGCGCGGGGGATCATCACATCCCGTACCTGGAGTTCCGACACTTTCATCACCCCTTCCATCATCGTCAGGGCGTCGGTATCCAGCAGTTCCCGCTGTTGCGCGTCGCGCAGAATGTCCATCAGTTCGTCCCGGTCCTTGGGTTCGCCCATCAGGGCGAAGCTTAAACGTTCCAGCCAGGATTTATGGCTCGGTTCGGATCGCTCGTCGTTCATGGTCGGTCTTGAATGTCTCCGTAAGGATCGGCATAGCCGAGATCAGTCAGGATGCGGATTTCCAGCGACTCCATCGCTGCGGCTTGTATTTCATCATGATCATAGCCCAGCAGATGTAAAACACCATGCGCGACCAAGTGCGCCCAGTGCGCTTCCGCCGGCTTGTCCTGGCTAATGGCTTCACGCAATACGACCGGTGCGCAAATCACGATATCGCCGAGCAAGGGACTGCCGCCCACTTCCGGCGGGGCTGCAAAGGGAAACGACAGCACGTTGGTCGGCCCCTGCTTGTGGCGATAGGCTTCGTTCAGGGCGGTGCTTTCGGCCTCGTTAACGATACGCAGGGTCAGTTCAGCATCTTGCTCATAACCGGCCCCCGTCAGCGCCGCTTCGGCCCAGCGGCGAAAGTGGGGTTCGTCGGGCAATCCGGGCATGGCCAGGGCAATTTGCAGATCCAGTTCCAGAGTCATGAAGAATAATCCTTGTGGGTAGCGGGTTTAGGCGGACGCCTTATACAAAATCAGTCAGGTTATCAACCACGATCCGATGGATCCTGCTGCTGATTCTGCTCCCAAATCTGGTAGGCGCTCACAATGCGTTGCACCAGAGGATGGCGCACGACATCACGGGCGTTAAAGAAGGTCATGCTGATGCCGTCTACCTCCTTGAGCACCTGCAGCACCTGCCGCAAACCGGACGGGACGTTGCGCGGCAAATCCACCTGAGTGACGTCGCCCGTCACGACCGCAGTGGACCCAAAGCCAATGCGGGTCAGGAACATCTTCATTTGTTCCACCGTGGTGTTCTGCGCTTCGTCAAGGATGATGAAGGAATCATTCAAAGTTCTGCCACGCATGAACGCCAGCGGCGCGACTTCAATAACATTGCGTTCAATCAGCTTGGCAACCCGCTCAAAACCCAGCATTTCATACAATGCGTCGTAGAGTGGGCGAAGGTAAGGATCAATCTTCTGGGTCAAGTCGCCGGGCAGGAATCCGAGCCGTTCACCGGCTTCCACTGCGGGACGCACCAGCACCAGTCGCCGGGTTGCGTTGCTTTCCAGCGCATCCACGGCGCAAGCGACGGCCAGGTAAGTTTTGCCGGTGCCGGCAGGCCCGACGCCAAAGTTCAGGTCATGATGCTGGATGTTCCACAAATAGTGCTGCTGATTCGGGCCACGTCCGCGAATGAGCCCACGCCGGGTGCGGATCAGCACTTCTTCCGTATCCTGCTCCAGATCCGCCGCCAGAACATCCGCGCCAGCTTCTTGCAGAAACAGGTGAACCTGGGCCGGGGTCAGGGTTTCCGCGCCGGCCTGGCGATACAGGGCTTCCAGCACGACCAGGGCAACCGCGACGGTGGACGGTTCGCCAATGACCCGGAACTGATGACCTCGATTGTTGATTTCGACGCCGAGCCGGCGTTCGATCTGCCGCAGGTGTTCGTCCAGTTGGCCACACAAATTGGCCAAGCGCTCGTTGTCGGCGGGTTGCAACAGTAAATCCTGAAAATGGGCGGGAGCGTTCAAGGCGGGGGTTTTAAGTATTTAGGCCAGTAAGTCAGCGGACTCAAGTACAGGATCGGGCAGGTTGACGACCCGTCGGCCGCGCAGAGAATTGGGGAGCGCCTCGGTGATGACCACGTCGGTAAAACGACCGATCAGGTGAGGCGGACCATCAAAGTTGACCACGCGGTTATTCTCGGTGCGTCCGGCCAGTTGCCGCTCATCCTTACGCGAGCGTTTGTCCACCAGCACCCGCTGTACCGAGCCGATCATTCGCTGGCTGATCGCTTGAGCGTTCGCTTCCAGACGCGCTTGCAGTCGCGCCAGCCGTTCCTTTTTGATCGCCAGTGGGGTGGAATCGGGGAGACTGGCGGCGGGTGTGCCGGGCCGGACGCTGTAGAGAAAACTGAAACTGTGATCGAAGCCAAGGTCTTCAATCAGACGCATGGTGGCTTCGAAGTCCTGGTCAGTTTCACCGGGAAAGCCCACGATGAAGTCCGTGGACAGGCTGAGGTCGGGACGCACGGCGCGCAGTTTACGCACCTTGGCTTTGTATTCCAACACCGTGTGCCCGCGTTTCATCAGCGCCAGAATGCGGTCTGAACCACTTTGCACCGGCAGATGCAGGTGACTGACGAGTTGGGGAACACGGGCATAGACGCCAATCAACCGTTCGGAGAATTCGACAGGATGGGAAGTGGTGTAGCGGATGCGGTCGATACCGTCGATGGTAGCGACGTGTTCGATCAGCAGCGCCAAATCGGCGATATCGCCATCGTTCATCGGTCCTCGGTAGGCATTGACGTTCTGGCCCAGCAGAGTAACCTCGCGCACACCCTGTTTCGCCAAGGTCGCAACCTCGGCCAATACGTCATCCAACGGGCGACTGATTTCGTTACCCCGGGTGTAGGGAACGACACAGAACGTGCAGTACTTATCGCAGCCTTCCATGATGGAAACAAACGCAGTGGAACTTTCGGCGCGGGGTTCCGGCAGGCGGTCGAATTTTTCGATTTCCGGGAAAGAGACATCGACCACCGGTTGCCGGTCGGTCCAGACACGGGTCAGCATTTCCGGCAATCGGTGCAAAGTCTGCGGGCCGAACACCAGATCGACCTGCGGCGCCCGCTCGCGCAAGGTCTCGCCTTCCTGACTGGCGACGCAACCGCCCACGCCGATGACGACGCCAGGCCGGCGAATTTTCAGCGCTTTCCAGACGCCCAGTTGCGAAAAAACTTTTTCCTGGGCCTTTTCGCGGATCGAGCAGGTATTGAGCAGCAGCACGTCAGCCTGTTCCGGGTCGTCCGTGTGCTCTAAACCGCAGGCCACCCGTAACCCCTCCGCCATCCGGGCGGAATCGTATTCGTTCATCTGGCAGCCGTGGGTTTTGATGTACAGTTTGCGGGTCATGGGCGATTATTGAGCAATAACAATATTCAACACTATAGCATCGCTGCTGGAGAGGCGCTAGTTGACGGATTTTTCCATAGCGGTCGCTGACTTGAGAGGAAACGATGGAATTTTTGAGCGAATACGGGATGTTTCTGGCCAAGGCCATCACCCTGGTCGTGGCGGTGCTGATCATGGTCGGCGGCATCGTGGTGCTAATAACCCGCAGCGGTAGTCACCCGGAAGTCCACGGGCGGTTGGATATCCGCAACCTTAATGAGAAATACGATGACATGACACTGGCGCTCAAATCCGCCACGCTGCCAAAAAAGGCCTTGAAACAGTTTCAGAAAGAACGCAAGGCGCGGGAGAAACAGCATGAAAAGATTGAGCGCCACCGAATCTTTGTGCTGAATTTCCATGGCGATATTCGCGCCGCTGCCGTCGCTTCGTTGCGCGAGGAGATCACAGCGGTGCTGACTGCGGCTCAGCCGGAGGACGAAGTGATTGTGCGACTGGAGAGCGCGGGCGGGATGGTGCATAGCTATGGGCTGGCGGCGGCGCAGTTGCTGCGCATCCGGGATCGGCGGATCAAGCTGACCGTGGCGGTGGACAAAGTCGCGGCCAGTGGCGGCTACATGATGGCCTGCGTCGCAGACCGGATCATCGCGGCGCCGTTCGCTATTCTTGGCTCCATTGGCGTGATTGCCCAATTGCCGAACTTTAACCGGTTGCTGAAAAAGCATGACGTCGATTTTGAACAGTTCATGGCCGGTGAGCATAAGCGCACAGTTACGCTGTTTGGCGAAAATACCGACAAGGGCCGACAAAAGTTCCAGGAGGAAATTGAAGAAGTCCATACCCTGTTCAAGGACTTCGTGAAAACCCACCGCCCGCAGGTTGATCTCGAACGGGTCGCAACCGGGGAACACTGGTTCGGCGCCCGGGCGCTGGAGAGTCGGTTGGTGGATGAATTACGCACCAGCGATGACATCCTGCTGGACGCCAGCGCCAGCGCTGATCTGTATGAAGTCGTCTACACCGGTAAAAAGCCGTGGCTGGCGCGGTTGCTGGCGCAAACCGGTGAGGCGCCGGGAAGATTCTGAACGTTCTTCAGAACGGGATATCGTCATCGAAGCTATTGTTATCCGGCCCAGTCGGTGGTGTGGAGGAAGGCCGAGCCGGCGCTGGACTCTGCGGTCTGGCCGCCGGCGCATACCCTTCCTCGGAACCCTCAGTCCCGAGCGGCACAGTGCCGCCTGACCGGTCGCTCTTGCTGCCAAGCATCTTCATTTCGTTAACAATAATTTCGGTCGAATAGCGATCCTGGCCCGTCGTCTTATCCTGCCATTTGCGATATTGCAAGCGACCTTCGACAAAGATCGGCGAGCCTTTGCGCAGATACTGTCCGGCAATTTCGGCCAGAGGGCTGTAGAACACCAGGTTATGCCATTCGGTGCGCTCCTGCTTTTCACCGGTATTCCGGTCTTTCCAGCTGTCACTGGTGGCGATGGTGACATTGGCGACCGCCTTACCGCTGGGCATGTAGCGCACTTCCGGGTCCTTGCCTAGATTACCGATCAGAATGACTTTGTTGACGCTGGCCATATTGTTCTGCTCCTTTGAAAAGTTCGAAGGTCGTTTAGATGATATTGGGGTCATGAATGGTCATTATGGAGTATCTGCGGCGAACTGGCGCAGCATCATCTCGTCCAGCGCCCGTCGATCGACCTTGAGATAAGCGACTCCTTCGTCGGCGACCACGGCCGCCTCGGCCACGCCGGGAACTTCGATCAGCCGCAGGGTCAACAGTCGCGCTTCGACCTCATCCAGAATGCCGACATTGAGCAGGTAACCGCTCAAATAAGGCGGTTCGCGCATCGTCCAGGCGACCACCAGCCACGCTAATGCTCCCAGGGTCGCAAAGGCAAATACGCCATGCAGCCCAAAATGGCCGTTCAGCCAGCCACCTATCGCGCCTCCTGCGAATGCGCCCAAAAACTGGCTACTGGAATACACGCCCATCGCCGTGCCCTTGGCGTCCGGAGGAGCTAGCTTGGCGATCAATGAAGGCAGAGTGGCTTCCAGCAGGTTGAATGCCGTGAAAAACACCATCAGCAGCACCGTCATTTCCAGCACGGTATCCGGCAGCGCGGTGAGGCTCAAGGTAACCAGCGTCAATGTCAAGATCGCGCCCAGAAAAACCGCTTTGAGTTGCCGGCGCTTCTCGGCGAGGATGATAAAAGGAATCATTGCAGCCAGGGAGAACGTCAGCGCCGGTAGATAAACCTGCCAATGCTGGCCGCTGGCCAACCCGGCGTCGCGCAAGGCCAACGGCGCCGCAACGAAGGTTGCCGTCAGCAGCAGGTGCAGGATGAAAATGCCGAAATTGAGCCGCAGTAACTCCCCATCAACCAAGACCCGCCCGAATTGCGAAGCGACCGGTTCAGCATCACGGTGAATGCGGCTGGCCACCGGATCAGGCACCCGAAAGCGCACGACGGCGATGCCGAACAGGGCCAGCAATGCAGTCAACCAGAAAATACCGGGGACACCGATCCAGCCGTTCAGCACCGGGCCGAGAATCATCGACGCGGCGAAGGAAACGCCGATGGTGACGCCGATAGTCGCCATGACCTTGATCCGATGTTCCTCACGGGTCAAATCGGCGGCCAGCGCCATGACCGCTGCTGACACCGCGCCGCCGCCTTGCAGCGCGCGCCCCAGAATGACGCCTCCAATGGAATCGGCCATGGCGGCGACGATGCTGCCTAGCGCGAAGACCAGTAGACCAAGATAGATCATCCGTTTGCGACCATAGCGATCTGACAGAAAACCGAAGGGAATTTGAAAAATGGCCTGGCTGAAACCGTAAATGCCGATGGCTAAACCGGCCAGCGCCGGCGTATTGCCCTCCAGATGTTCGGCGTACAGGGCAAAGACCGGCAGGATCATGAACAGGCCCAGCATTCGCAGCGCAAAGACCCCCGCCAGCCAGAATGCTGCCTGGCGCTCGCTGGCGGTCATCGGCTCATCGATTAAACCACTGACTTTCATCCATTCTCCAGACACCCAAGGCGTTGCCATGAGCGGGTGGCGATCAATGTGATCAAAGAGATTCGCATGGATTATGTCCTACAGGTCCAAGTTCAAATGCCATTTCGCGCCGATGCCCTGCGCTTTCTCAAAAACCTCGGCGTACTCAGCGAGGTCTTCCAGCACTCCCTGGGAGTTTTTTACGTCCTGCGGGTTCGCCTTGAGGTGCGTAATCAGCGCTGTAACGAAAGCCATCCCCTCCTCCGGGGTAAACCATTGCTCGCCCTCTCCTTCAGGCAACTCAATTTCTTCCCCCAGCATGTCTGAAATGTCATCTTCCGACATAGTGAGGAAATCGTCGAACGTCCGTATCCCCAGTTTTTTGCAAACAGCGTCCATCTGCTGCGTATCCCTGGCCAGGAATTTACCGTTCACGAAGGTCTCGAATCCCGGTTGCGCGTTGTCCAGCACAATGTAGTATGCAACACTCATTATTTGTTCTCCCCTGTATAGTAATCCACTAAAAATCAAGGGGTACGCGAGTGGCCCCGGTTCAATACCGCCGCCCCACCCAATTCGCTCAGCGTCGCCTTTTCCAAATCCGTCCACAGCGTGCCAGGGCCGGCGTGCAGAATATTCACCCGCACATCCTTGTTCAGGTTATTGGCGAATTCCCACAAGGTAAACGCCGCCGGATCGCCGAACGCCGCGGCCTTCAACTCGAATCCCCTGGCTTTTTCCCCTTCCACCCAAGCCACGGTATTCGCCTGCGCTTGGCCCAGTTTGCGCGTCTTGTCGGCGCGAACCCGCGCGGTCTGTTGCTCGACCTCGGCAGCCTGCCGCACCGCCTCCGCCCGGAGCTGGGCCACCTGCTTTTCCTGATCGGCCTGGATTTCCGCCTTCAATTTCTCGGTTTCCTGGGCGACCTGTTGGCGGCGCTGCTCAACCAGCCCCAATTCCGTATTGAGTTCCGCCTGCTTGCGGGCGGTGTTCTGCTTTTCCTTGTTGGTCAAATCCTGCTCGACGGCGATACTGGCTTGCTGAATCGGATCGAGAATCTGTTCAGGCACGTTGACATGGCGAATCAGCGCATCGTGGACAACAATCTGTTTCTCCTCGATGGCCTTGGCCAGCGCCTCGGTCAGATCGCTCTGAAACTTCTCTCGCCCCTCGCCGACGATAAAATCCTTGGCCCGGTACGCTGAACCCTTCAACCGCGACACCGAAAGAATCTGCGGCATGATGATCTTGTCCACCACCGCCGGCAGGTCACCGTAGCTTTGATAAATCCAGGCGATATGTTCCGGCAGAAACTCGAATTCCACCGTCATATCCAGGCTGATCTCGAAACCGTCGCGGGACGGAAATTCGACGAACTGGTTCAAACTCAGCACGTTGCTGGCGTCCGATGGCAACATCGGTTTGGGCGAGACCGGCGCAGTTGACGCCGCCGGCTTGGCTTGCGGCGCACTCCGCAGACTGCCCTCCAACCGGGATTTATCAGCGGCAGTTTCCTGCACCCGTTGTTGCGCCACATAATCCAGCCGCTTTTCCATCTGCTCCGCCAGCGCCCGCTTCTGCAAGCTCTCCATCGCCGCGTTCTGCGAGACGATTTGCGTCTTGGTCACCACCTCACCGCCCGTCTTGCCCAGCAGCGACACCTGATTGACGCCAATTTCCAGCAAATCGACTTGCAGTTCCTTGGGATTCACGTAATACAGGCCTGGCTGCAAAATATCCTGCCGCACCCCCTTTTCGCCCGGCCCGGCGAAGGCGTCAGGCGTCGTTTGCTTTCCGGACAAGCTGGTCACTACGCCGACGTAACCCACCGGGATGCTGACGGCATCCACGATATCGACCTGGTAGCCGTAAGGATTCAGGCGATGTTTGCCGGGACCCAGCACCCGACGCCAGATGCCTTTCTGCCCCGGCTCCGCCAGAAACTCGCCGGGCGGCAATTCGACGCCGACCTTGGAAGTGACGACCCCCACCCGGCCCGGCGGAATGACGATAATCGGCATGATCTTATGCTCGTACAGCCAGGGGTTGAGAAAATGCCGGCCCTCGCCGAGCACCTGTTCCTGAATGCCCCGCTGTCCCGGTTTCGCCAGAATTTGCCCCGGCGGTAACGCTTCACCACTCTTGGCGGTGACGACCGCCATCGCGCCCGGCGCGACATAGAACCGGCAGAACCCCCATTGCCAAACGCACCAGCCGCCTGCTAACGCAACGACCAGGCTCACCACAGCGCTCAGTTTGCTCATGGCTTGGCCTCCTTGGGTAAATAGGGCTGAAATAGCCCTCCGAAGCTGTCCGGGGCGTCGCTGCCGAGCAGTGAACCAATGCGCGGCCCCAGTTTTTGATAGAAGGCATAACGCGCCAGATTCATCCCGGTCTTGAAGGCGCGCACCTGTGAGGCGAGAACCTCCGCTTGCGCCTTGTTGTTCAAGGCGATTACGTCGCGCTCGGCCTGTGCCCTGGACAGGATTGCCTCGGCCTGGGCGGCGGCGGCCTCGTTTTCCAGTTTAGCAACTTCCAGTTCCTGGTTGGCCGCTGTCAGTTTCACCGCCAAATCCTGTTGCGCCCGGATCACCGCCTGAATACGGCTGGTTTCCGCCGCTACCTTTTCCTGGTTCTGCCGCGCCAGCATTTCCTGCCGGGTCAGTTCCGCCAGTGAGCGGGCCTGCTCGATCTGCTGTTCAAATTTGCGGGCGTTCTGCACGCTCACCTCGCGGTCGCGGATGATGCTGGCGATGGCGTCCGGGGTGGCAATGTTGCGAATCAACACTGACTTGATCGCCACCCCCCAGGGCCGGGCTTTCGCACGCAGGTGCTGCTCCAGGTTGTCCTGAAATTGCTGGCGGGTTTCGCCAACGATAAAGTTAATCGCCGGATGCTTGCTGCCCTCGATCCGGCTAAAGCCTCGCGCCCGGGGCAGAATCAGTTTCTTCAACACATCTTCCATATCGCCGACCTGATGGGTGATGAGCGCCGCCTTGTCGCGCTCGATGCCGAACTCGATGGTGCCCTCGACCTGGACGTTAAAACCGTCCAGGGTCAAAAAGCTGATGGCGTCCTCGCCGCCCAGCACGAAGCGCTGGCTTTGCAAGGTCACCTCGACCACGTTGTAAAGATAGGGATTGAGATAGTAAGCGCCGGGATCGAGCACCCCCGGCACCACCCCTTTCATCTTCTCATCGACCAGATAGGTGTTGCGCGCTTCGGGCGGAAGTTGGCCGCCGAGCACATCCTGGCCCACCAGCGAGGTCACCACGCCCACCGCGCCGGGGCGAATGGTGAGGGCGTCAAACAGTTGAACATTGCAGGCGAAAGGATTGATGCGGTACTTGCCCGGACGCAGCACGGCGGCGATGATGCCCTTGGCGTCGCCAGGACGGCCAGCCGCGCAATCACCGTCAGCGATGATCTGGCCCGGCGGCAAATCCTGGCCGTACAGGCGCGTTAGCACGCCCACTTTACCGGCAGGAATATCGATAATTTTGGCGATTTCCCAGCCCCAGGCGTAGGGGTTGCGGAAATAGCGCCCTTCCGACAACACCTCGAACTGAATGCCTTTTTGCTGGGGTTCCAGCGCAATGATCGCCCCGGAGGGCAAATCCTCGCCGGTCTTGCGGATCAGCACGGCAATTTCGCCGGATTCGGGCTCGATGCGGCAAAACCACCAGATGAACAGCGCCAGAGTGATCAGCAGGCCGACGCTGAGACCGAAACCGGCCAACCGCCCCAGGTTGTTGGGCAGTGACGGTCTGGACAGGCGTTGCCACGGCTTGGGATTGGACTTGGAATCAGGGTCGGTCACGTTCATCGCTGTCCTCATGGTTCGGGTCAACACCACGTTGCTGTGCGCTCATTGTCCACGGCATTGCCTCATTCTGTAAACCCGCGCACCGGGCAATGTATTCGTCGCCAGCGCGCCGAAGCTTTCCCCGACCATGGTTTGCCCGCTCTGCCGATAACGCAGTATCCTGAAGCTTTCAAGCTCTCCACCCATCAAGCCAGTCCCGAGCAGACCATGCCACAACGCGCCGAATCCCTCGACGACGCCTACCAGGTGTTGTCACCGAAACCCCTCATCGAACCCGAAGAGTTTCGGGCTTTCTACCGCGATGAGATCAACGCCGTGCGTGGCGGTCAAGTGGTGGAGCGGCTGGCGCTCGGCCTGAAACGCGCATGGGGCGTGCTGCCCTACAAAGCGCTGGTGATGGGCCACTCTGGGGTGGGCAAGTCCACCGAACTGACCCGGCTGGCGAACCTGATCAATAATCAATATCGGGTCATCCGCTTCAGCGCCACCGAGCAGCTCGACCCCATAAGCTTCCAGCCCTTCGATGTATTGTTGCTCATGATGATCGAGGTTGCCGAGCGCACCGCCGCACCGCTGGGGCAGGGTGGCGCCGGGCAGGCCCCTGCAAACGCCTTTCTCCAGGAGATCGAGGATTGGTTCGCCGGCGAAAAGGAAACCCTCCAGCGCAACACCGCCATCGGCGCTGAACTCTCGGCGGGCGCGGGTCCGACCGCCGACAGTTGGTGGGGAAAGGCGCTGGGCCTGTTCGCCAGCATCAAGGGCGAAATCAAGTACGCCAGCGTTCGGCAAAAGGAGATCGTGGTCTACCGGCTGAGTCGCCTCGACCCGCTGATCAAGGCCGCTAACCGCCTGCTGAGAGAATGCAACCGACTCCTACGCGACGCCACGGGCCGCGAATGGTTATTCGTTGGCGAGGACTTTGACAAGGCCGGACTCTCTCCAAAGCAGACCGAAGATTTGTTCGTGACCTACGCCAACGTCCTGCGCGAATTGGACGCGCACCTGATTTTCAATATTCCGGTCGCGCTCGGCTATTCCCCCCAGGCGGTGGCGCTGCCGGTGCCGCCAAACGCCTGCCTGGTCATCCCGGACATCATGGTGTTCGATAAGGAGCATCACCCGCACCCGGCGGGGCGCGCCGCCGTTCGCGCCGTGCTGGAGGCGCGGATGAACCCGGCCCTGTTTGCAACGGGCCAGATGGAACGGCTGATCGAAGCCTCCGGCGGCAACCTGCGCAACCTCTTCGCCCTGACCGCCAGCGCCGGCGACAATGCGCTGCTGCGGAACGCCAGCGTGATCGAAGCCAACGATGTGACCCTGGCCATCCGGCAATTGCGCACCGACTATGAACGTCAGTTGGGCGAAAGCGTTTATGACCAGGTCATCGGGTCGGACGGCAACACCAAGCCGATCACCTACGAGCAGAAAGCTGAACGGATGCTAGGCATTTACCGCCAGGACCCTATGGCCAAAGTGCCCGATCCGGTCCTTTACTCATTGCTGCGCTCACGAGCGGTGCAGGAGTTCAACGGCGAGCGCTGGTTTGGCGTGCATCCACTGGTGGTCGATCTTCTGGCCCAACAAAACAAGATTCCCCGCCCCGCCAATGGCGAGCGTGTGCCCGGTGGCGCTGAGTAAGGTGGCCGCCCCTGGCAGCATCGCGGACATTCGCGCCCGCCTGCTGCTCTGGTGCCAGCGGACGGAGTCGGGCCTGGCCCGGGTGGAATTGACCAGCGAGGAGGCAAGGCGCCGCGTCACCGCAGGCTTGCGCCCGGCGCTTGTGGAACGGGGCATCGCTTTCCATGAAGTGGACCTGCCGACCGGCATGGATGCGACACGGCTGGTGCGCGACCTGCTCTGGAGGCTGGAAACGCTTTCTCCGGGAGTCGTTTCCGTGAATGGGTTCGCCACCGCCCTGCCCGATCAGCCCGAGGCGTTGGCCGACGCCCTCTACCTCTTCAACTTCAACCGCGAACGCCTTGCGCACCCCCGGCAGCGACAGATCTGGTGGATGCCGCGCCATTTCGCCGAGGCGTTCCTGCGCATCGTACCCGACCTGGATTCCTGGTTCCTCGTCAAGCTGCAACTGACGGAAACCCCAACGACGACAGCCTCTATCACGGCAGGCGAATTCACCCAGCCCGACACCGCGCCCCGCCTCAGTCCCGAAGCGGCGCGCCAGCAGGCTGAGGATTATCTGGCGCGGCTGGAACGGGGCCGTGAACAAGGGTTCGCCGCCCCGGAACTTGAGGAAAAGCTGCTCTTTCCCGCTATCGCCATCCTCCGGCGGGCCGGCCTGGAGCAGGAGGCCACTGCATTGGAACAGCGCGTCCACGGCGAGCGCACGGCTGGGGAAATGACGGAACTGACCCACAGCGCCACATCCGGCCAAACGGCAGATATAGCGGAAGCCAGGTCACTACTGGCGCGGGCCAGCAATCTTCACGATAGCCTGCGGTTCTCAGAGGCTGAATCTCTGTACCGGCAAGCCCTGCGGATTTTGGAGTGTGCCCAGCCTGAAGCACCCGAACTCGCCACTGCCCTCAACAACCTGGCCGCGTTGCTCAAGGCCACCCACCGGCTGGCCGAGGCTGAACCCCTCATGCGCCGCGCCCTCGCCCTCGACGAGCAGCGCTTCGGCCTAGACCATCCCGATGTCGCCCGCGACCTCAACAACCTGGCCGGGTTGCTCCAAGACACCCACCGGCTGGCCGAGGCCGAGCCTCTGATGCGCCGCGCCTTGGCCATCAGCGAGCAGCGCTTCGGCCCTGACCATCCCGATGTCGCCCGTGACCTTAACGACTTGGCGACATTGCTCCAGGCCACCCACCGATTGGCCGAGGCCGAACCATTGATGCGCCGCGCCCTGGCCATCGACGAGCAGCGCTTCGGCCTGGACCATCCCGATGTTGCCACTGATCTTAGCAACTTGGCTCAGTTGCTCCGGGACACCGACCGGCTGGCCGAGGCCGAGCCATTGATGCGCCGCGCCCTGGCCATCGACGAGCAGTGCTTCGGCCTGGACCATCCCACCGTCGCCATCCGCCTCAACAACCTGGCCCAGTTGCTCCAGGCCACCCACCGGTTGGCCGAGGCCGAGCCATTGATGCGCCGCGCCCTGGCCATCGACGAGCAGAGATTGGGCCGGGACCATCCCACTGTCGCCATCCGCCTCCACAACCTGGCGGTTTTGCTCCGGGACACCGACCGGCTGGCCGAAGCCGAGCCATTGATGCGCCGCGCCCTGGCCATCAACGAGCAGAGACTGGGCCCGGACCATCCTATGGTCGCCCTTGCCTTCAACAACCTGGCACGGTTGCTCCAAGCCACCCACCGATTGGCCGAGGCCGAGCCATTGATGCGCCGCGCTTTGTCTATCCTCCGGTCGTGCAAACGGACCACAGGCTACGAGCATCCACACCTCAGCAGGGTGGTCGAGAATTATAGAGCGCTACTGGAGCAGATGGGCCGTAGCCCGGAGGAGATCAAAGCACAGCTTGACGCGACTGGGTTCAGCGGCTGAACTGTTGCAGCCTGCGAATCGAGGTGAAGCGGCTGTTGGGTAAGGCGCAAAATCGCCTGCCGCTCATTGGCTCTGGCCTGGCCCCAGCGTGCGCAGCGCTTCGTCCCGCAGCCCAACCAGCACCGCATCGCCATCGCCCGCCACGCGCAGCTCGCCATAC
>JBAQIQ010000366.1:0-1958 GCA_049288935.1 Candidatus Competibacteraceae bacterium | reverse complement strand
AGCCCGTAACCCGCCGATTCGGCTGCGGTTTCGGCGGGTTACGCTTCGCTAACCCGCCCTACAGGGGAAATATAAAACCTACCGGGAATGGGTATTAGGCGGCGCCTTTCGCCCGTTCCGTGGTGGCAATGGCATACATTTGTCCGGTCTCGTTCACCAAGGCGGTGGCGGTGAGCGAGACCTCGACAATCTGGCCGTCTTTGCGGAGTCGTTGCGTGTGTACCGGCTCCAGAATTTTTGCCCGGCTCAACTCATCAATCCGGGCTAATGCGACCTCACGCAGCGCCGCCGGGATTCGGTCGCGGACGTTCAGCGCCAGCGCCTCGGCTTCACTCCAACCATACAGCCGCACCGCGCCGGGGTTCCAGGCGATAATCCGGCCCGCCAGATCCTGCACGGTGATGGCGTCGTGGGCATCGCGCACCCCCATCGCCCAGCGGCTCAGGTCATTCACTTTGTGCAGCGCTTCGCGGGTCTGCACGATCTCGGTGATATCCACGAAGGTGATCACCGCACCCTCGATCATGTTATCCAGGGTGCGGTAGGGCAGGATGCGCAGCGTGTACCAACGCCCGGTGGTGGTCTGCACTTCCCGTTCTGTTGGAATCAGGCTATCCAGCACCGCCTGGGTGTCCGCCACCAGCCGGTCGTAGCCGATCAGGTTGGAGACGATATGCGCCACGGGTCGGCCCACATCGCTCAAAATCAGGTTGATCATCGGGGTGACGGCCGGGGTGAAGCGCAGGATGTGCAGCTTCAGATCGACAAACACCGTGCCGATTCCGGTGCCGGCCAGCAGGTTACTGAGGTCATTGTTCGCTTGCGACAGGCTGGTCACTTTGCTTTGCAGTTCGGCATTGACCGTGGACAGTTCTTCGTTGACGGATTGCAGTTCTTCGGTGGAAGTCTCCAGTTCCTCGTTGGTGGACTGCAATTCCTCGTTGACCGACTGCATTTCCTCATTGGTGGATTTGAGTTCTTCGTTGGCGGTTTCCAGTTCCTCTTGAGTGGTCTGGAGATATTCTTCCTTGGCGCGCAGTGTCTCCCGGAGTTCATCAATGCACGCCTCAGCGTCGGTCGGTTCGGCATCCGGGGCGTGGGGGGCGGGTCCGGTGGCCGCCGGTTCGGCGTCAAAGGGAGGGGCTGCTGTCTCCAGGATGACCAGATAGAGGGGCGGCGTAGCGGAATCCGGCGGTAGCGGCTGGACGGTCAGGTTGACCCAGGTAAAGTCGCCGTTGGTTTTCACCCGCAGGCCGGCGTGGCGCACCCCCGCTTTCGTCGCTGCGGCCTGGTGCAGGGCGATGGTCAGGTCCCGCTGCAACCCTTCACGGGCCATCTTCAGGATGTTGTTGACGTGGGCCTCGCCCGGGGCAGGTTCCAGATACTGGCCGGTGCGACCGTGCAGGTAGAGGATGTCACCCTGACCATTGACCAGCACAGCGGTCGGGATGACCTGTTGTAACAGCATCTGTTCGGTCAGTTCGCGCAGCGGCAGCCGGCCGGGTAAGGTCTTTGGCAGGGCCGCAGACGGCAACGGCACACTCGGCAGGGTCAGGGGCGGCAACCACTGGCCCAGGGTGGTCACCCGTGGGTTCGGCCCATCGTCCTTGCGCTGATACAGTCGCTGCTTGCGATCCTGCGCGACAAACAATCGTTCAGCAAATTCACCCACGGTCTCCGCGGTGCCCAGGAACAGAAAACCACCGGGGTTCAAGGCATAGTGGAACAACGGAATGAGCTTATTCTGCAAATCCCCGTTCAGGTAGATCAGCAGGTTGCGGCAACTGATCAGGTCCAACCTGGAGAAGGGCGGGTCTTTGATCACGTTATGTTCGGAAAAGACCAGCAGGTCGCGGATGCTTTTGTGGATGCGGTAGGCGCTGCCGTCCGGGGTGGCGGTGAAAAACCGCGCCAGCCGTTCCGGTGTGAGGTCGGCGGCGATGCTGACCGGATAGAGG
>JBAQIQ010000365.1:0-3484 GCA_049288935.1 Candidatus Competibacteraceae bacterium | reverse complement strand
CAGTAGCGATAAGCCCGCAGCCCGTATTTCCATGCTTCCCGCCAGTGAATGCTGGTCAATCCCAGCAGCAGGCCAGAATCCGGCAAGGCGGCGTCAATGAGATTGGCTCGTTGCTCCAGCGCATGATCGCGGCTGACATAGTGATAAACGCCAGCGGCCAGTTCCGGCAACTGGGCGCAGACCACATAGCCTTCGGTGGGATGCAGATTGCCGCTGGACGGATTGCAGCGCAGCGCCCAGCGGCTCGGTCCTTGCGCTTTCCACGCCGACAGACCCAGCGATAATTCCAGCAGGATGCCGACAGTCTCGCGGCTGAACGGTTGCGGTTCACCGCGTAATCCGCTCCGAACCACGCTGAATGGAATGTGTAGCCCATCGGCGGCGAGATTCAGGTCAATCCGTGGTGAACCGGCATACGTGCGAAAGGGTTCTGGCTGATTGGCCCAATCCAGCCCGTGCGGCCCCGGCGCATAGCGATCCGGGCGGTGTTTGCTGGTCTGGTGGTAGCCAAGCACCGCAGCCAGCCGGTTTTCCAGCATCGTTTCAGCGTTCATGCCTCTCCTTAAAATCAGGTCAATCGTTCGCCAGCGCGGGCGCGTTGTAAGGGAACAGGCCGATAGAATTGTCGCCGAGCTGACCGGTCGGCATCATCGGCAATCTGCTTGAGCAACCGTGAATCGCTCCTATTTTCCATGAACAGCGCCCGCGTCCCCTCTTTTTAATTTGGCGGATCAATATGGCAATCTGCTTGGCGGAAGGCTCGTTATTTCGCCTTGGTCTGAATCGCCGCACGGGTGGGTGTTTTCGTACTATCATGCAGCATGATTAAAATTAGCGGCGTGAGGTAACCCGATGGCGACGGTCAAGACGGTGGGTCGAAGCGGACAAATCGCATTAGGCAAGGCGTATGCGGGGCGGCAGGTGTTGGTGGAACAACTCAATCCCGGTGTTTGGCTGGTCAAACTGGGGGCATTTATTCCCGATGACGAGCGGTGGTTGCATGCGCCGGACGTGAAGGCGAATCTCGATGAAGCCGTCGCCTGGGCCGAAACGCATCCGGCGGCAGAAACGAACCTCGACGAGTTGGAACGTCGGCTGCCATGATCGCACGCGCCGACGAATCCGATCTCGTTCGGCTCGATCTCAACAACGCCGTCTTTCAACGCCAGCTTTTCGCGCTGGAAAAAGCCCAGCAACTCGGGGTGCTGGCGACGCTGCGGAAACTCTCGGAGCTACGCTGGCCGCAGGTGTACCCGGATCGAGGCTTGAAGTGGGAACTGATCCATTCCCGGATCGGACCGGGCGGACACCGCTTGTACAGTCTCCGGATCAGCCAGGGGTTTCGGGCTGTGGCGTACCGCGATGATGGGGGCTGGCTGTGCATGCTGTCCCTGCATCCTGATCATGATTCGGCGTACCGGTAGTCCAAACCATAACCCTGCTACAAGGGCTTCTACAAGGGCTTCCTACAAGGGCTTCCCCACCTTACGCAAGCGTTTTGAAGCTTTTGTCTCTGTCTTTTTCCTGCAATCGATAGGGCCTAGGCGAAACTCGGCCATCACGCTCGTGCAAGCATGGATGCGACGGTTTTCCGCATCCAAGCTTGCAGACCCAGCGGCGGCGAATCTCTTCTTAGCTCGACTTCATTTTCTCGACTTCATTTTCTCGACTTCATTTTCTCGACTTCATTTTCTCGACGACATTTGTTCCCTGTAGTGCTCTGCCGGTTCATGCCTGAAGATGGAGGACTGCGAAACTACAACCGGTCATGTTGGGCATCTCGCCCGGACCCTGATGAAAGACGCGCGCCGGGACCTCAATCGTTAGTCGAGAAGAACATCTTCCCCTTGAGCTAATCAGGCACTCCCGGCGCGGGTCCAACCCGCTTCACATCAACGCATGCAGTGCATCGGTGATTCCTGGTCGCCCTCCGGCGACCGACAAATTCCCTTCAATGTCCTTTTCTGCTGACGCTTCTATCGGACGTTCAGGCAGCGTTCGGATTCAGCCGAAACTCCTCGCCGTACTTCAACACCGCCCACGCCAGCCGCGCATTCTTCGCGGCAATGGCGATCACCGCTTTCCAGTAACCGCGGCGTTCCTGCAGGCTGCGCGCCCAGCGACTGAAGCCATCCTGCTTGTCGCCCAGACCCGCCAGGACGGCTCGGGCGCCCATGACCAGGAGACTTCGCAGGTACGGATCGCCGGCCTTGGTGATGTGTCCCAAACGGGCTTTGCCGCCGCTGCTGTATTGGCCCGGCGTCAGGCCCATCCAGGCCGCCACCTGGCGTCCGTTCTTGAAGTCGTGCCCACCGCCGATGCTGGCTAGGAGCGCACTGGCGCTGATCGGGCCGATGCCGGGACGTTCCATCAGACGTTTGCTGCGCGCATCGTCCCTGGCGGCTTTGGCGATGATCCGGTCGTACTCGTCGATCCGGGCATCGAGCGCGTCGGCGTGGGCCAGCAGATCGCCGATGCATTGTTTGGCGTAGCCTGGCAGGTCTTCGAGATGCGCGCCGATGGCGCGGCGCAGACCGGTGACCTTCTGCGCCAGGACGATGCCGAACTCACTGATGAGGCCGCGCAGGCGGTTATAGGTGGCGGTGCGTTCTTCGACGAAACCCTGCCGGGTACGGTGCAGGCACAGGATGATTTGCTGGTGCTCTTCCTTGATCGGGACGAAGCGCATGTTCGGCCGGGTCACCGCTTCGCAGATGGCGGCAGCGTCCGCCGCGTCGTTCTTGCCGCGCTTGCCGCTCATGCGATAGGGCGTGACGAACTTGGGCGCCATCAACTTGACGGTGTGGCCGTAGGGGCGGAACTGCCGCGCCCAGTGGTGCGCACCGGAGCAGGCTTCCATGCCGATAACGCAGGGCGGCAACTGCGCCACCAGCTCCAGCAGTTTGTCGCGTGAAACCTTGGGCTTGACCAGTGCGGCCTTGCCGTTATCATCAACGCCATGCACGGCAAAGACGTTCTTGGCCAGATCGATCCCAACGGTGATAATGCTCATGGACTTCCCCTTTCGTGGTTTTGATGTGAACTCAAAATTCCATCATGGCACTTGTTGCCGTTTGCGGCTTCCGCCGCAGCCTCGGGACGGGGAAGTCCCTTTCATTCGTTAGGTTAAGTATTCGGGTTTTGGCTGAAGGATCTGCGGCGCGGCTGTAGACGCTGGGGTGTCCGCTGTCCTGGTGGGCGAGCGGGATACCGACTGGTCGGCTCGTCCAACTATAATCTTCGCACTTTCTGGCATGCCACCGTATACCTCAAGCATCGGGGAGTTATGCGGAAACCGCATAATCACAGGTTGTCGCGGACGCTTCGCGCCCGCGACAACGGGGCGGCGGATGGCATCCGCTGCTTGCGCGGCGCGAAGCGCCGCACAACCCCGCGGATCAAGCCGACTTCGGGCCGATAAAGCCTGCGGCTTTCCGCCCTTCGCGGCTTATCCGCCGCCCCGTTAGGCTCTATGAATCATCAC
>JBAQIQ010000364.1:0-4692 GCA_049288935.1 Candidatus Competibacteraceae bacterium | reverse complement strand
CAGGCGTGGTAGAAAATCGTGCCCTGAAAATTGTCGCCGGCATCGACCAGCAACACGTTAGGCTCGCTGGCCCGGATCGCGTCGATCAGCGCCTTGCGGCGGGCGATGCCGCCCTGCTGCGGCCCCTGATTGCCGGCCGACAGCTCGCCGTCGCGCGGAAAAGGCTCCAGGTGGCTGTGGGTGTCGTTGGTGTGCAGCAGGGTGAGGGTGATCGGCTGCGAGATCGGCGCGTCGTCGGAAGTGGCGCAGCCGCCCAGCGCTGCGAGCAACGCGATAAACCAGGTTCTTTTAGCCATGTTCGTCGTTCCCTATCGTTCGGAGATGTATACCATCCTCTCTGATCCTACCCGGCCCATTCAGCACGTAAATTCCTGCTGAGCAGGTTATAGGCGGCGGCCATCCATTGATCGCCCCGGCAGCGGAAACGGAAGTCATTGTCCAGGCCGACATCGTGATTCTGCAAAAAAGTAACCAGCCGAGTGGCATCGCCATAGGCGCAATCCATTCCCACGACACCGTTAATACCGCCATAGCTTCTCCGGCTGGCATTGTCCCGGAAAGTGGAGAACAGGGAAAAACCCAGCACCGCTTCGCCCGCCGTTACTGGCGGGCGCGGATTGAAGCCGCTTTGCCAGAAGTAAACAACTCAATTGGAATCAAAACCTTCGCCCGGCGGTAACGACCTCGGCTACTGTGTGGTCATCACTTAACTCGTTTGGATCAACAACGCAGCGCAGTCAAGGCCATCACCGAAACAGCGGGTTGGTGATCGCACACCGCATTCACCTGATTGCAGCCTACTGGCATTCCCCAACCGAACCAGGTCGGCACCGCTGACGGTTAATCCAGATGGTGCTGTCGAGTTTGGCATCGGTGAAGCGGGCGCCGTCAATGCGCGCTTCGGCCAAGGTCGCCTGCCCAAGGTCAGCGCCGGTGAAATCAACACTCAGCAGGATGGCTCCATCCAGCCTGGCTCCGCGCAGCAGCGACCCGGTCAGCACCGCACCTTCCAACACGGCCCGGATCAGCATCGCCCCGCTCAAATCGACATGGGCCAGTTGCGCATCGGTCAAATTCGCCTGCGCCAGATTCGCCCGATTCAATCGTGCTTTGGTGAGATTGGCGCCCACCAGTTCCGCCCGATAAAACTGGGCATCGGTCAAATCCGCCTCGCGCAAATCGGCCCCGGTCAATACGGCGCGCTCCAGCCGCGCCCCGCTCATACTGGCGCCGGCGAACACGGCGTGATCGAGCTGCGCCGATACCAGCCGTGTACCCCGCAATTCAGCACCGGTGAAATTGGCCTTGCTCAACACCGCCTGACCCAAATCTGCGCCGCCCAGCCGGGCGCCGCTCAGATTGGCGCCGCTCAGATTAGCCTGAGTCAGCACGGCCTCCCGTAAATCCACCCCCTGTAAATCCGCTCCCTGTTGGTCGCAACGCAGCCAGTTCACGCGCCGGGCCGGGGGATCGTCGCAGGCAGCCCAGGCCGGAGCTGGCCATTGAAAAAGCGCCAGCAGTAACCAACCGCCTATTGCCCACGAGCGGGAGAAAGCGCATTGAAATGGCGGGTTTTTATCCAACAAATTGTTTCCTAATATAAAATTCAGATCGGTTCGGCAACAAAAACCCTTTCCACCACCTGCTGAAACCGCCCGACAAAGTGAGTCGTCAGGCCCTCGCGGATATGGTCAGGCAATTCTTCAAAATCACCCTGGTTGCCTTCCGGCAGGAGAATTTCCGTAATCCCCACGCGCCGGGCGGCAATCAGTTTCTCACGGATGCCCCCCACCGGCAGCACCTGTCCGGTCAAGGTCAATTCCCCGGTCATCGCTAACGGTCGAGCCACTTGCTGCCCCCGCGCCAGCGACAATAGCGCAGTGGCCATGGTGATGCCCGCGCTGGGACCATCCTTGGGCGTCGCGCCTTCCGGGACATGGAGATGGACAAAAGCTTCATCGAAAAATCGGGGATCGGCCTGATACTCTTCCAAGTGGGCGCTGACATAACTGTAAGCGATATTCGCCGACTCCTGCATGACTTCACCGAGTCGGCCTGTGAGCTTAAAGCCGCGATTCTTGGTATGAATCAGGCTGGCTTCAACGTTCAGCGTCACTCCGCCCATAGCAGTCCACGCCAGCCCGGTAATCACGCCCACCCCAGCCATCAGCGTTTCCACTTTGAATGGCGGCTTGTTGAGATAACGCTCCAGATCAGCGCGTTCTACCGCAATGGGACCCAGATCGGCGTTTTCGACAATTTGCACGGCGCTTTTGCGGACGATCCGGCCCAGTTGCTTCTCCAGGTTACGCACCCCGGCTTCACGGGCGTAACCCTCGATGATCTGCTGCAACGCCTCATCGCTGAGCGTGATCCGATCGCGCTCCATCCCACTGCGTTCCAGCAATTTCGGCCAGAGGTGATTGCGGGCGATCTGCAATTTCTCGGCGGTAATATAGCCGGATAACCGAATGGTCTCCATCCGGTCGAGCAGGGGTGCCGGGATGGTGTCAAGCTGGTTAGCAGTGCAGATGAACAGCACTTTTGAGAGATCGAAGCGCACGTCCAGATAATGATCAAGAAACTCGGCGTTTTGTTCAGGATCAAGAACTTCCAGCAATGCTGAAGCCGGATCACCCCGGTAGGATGCGCCGATCTTGTCGATTTCGTCGAGCATGATCACCGGATTGGCGGTCTTGGCATCGCGAATGGCCTGAATGAATTTACCGGGCAAAGCGCCAATGTAGGTGCGGCGATGGCCCTTGATCTCGGCCTCGTCACGCATCCCGCCGACGCTGAGCCGATAGAACTGGCGATCCAGCGCCGCCGCCACCGAGCGCCCAATGGACGTTTTGCCGACGCCGGGCGGGCCGACCAACAAAATGATCGAACCGCCGACCTGACCTTTCAACACCCCCACCGCGAGAAACTCGATAATGCGATCCTTGACGTCAGCCAGCCCATCATGATCACGGTCCAGCACTTCGCGGGCGTGTTTCAGATCGAGATGATCTGCTGAGTAGACGCCCCAGGGCAGATCGGTCATCACCTCCAGATAATTGCGCGTCACCGCATATTCCGGTGAACCGGTTTCCAAAATCGATAGCTTGTCCAGCTCCTCATCCATCCGTTTTCTGGCGGCTTCGGGAACCTGACGGGTTTCCAACCGCTCACGGAAGCGATCCACATCCGCGGTGCGGTCATCCTTGGCGATGCCGAGTTCCTGTTGAATCGCCTTGAGCTGCTCGCGCAAGAAAAACTTGCGCTGATGCTCGCTCATCTTGTCTTCAACCTGCTTGCGAATCTTGGTCTGGAGTTGCGCAACCTCCAGCTCTTTCTTGATCAGAACGATGACCTTTTTCAGTCGTTCCAGCACCGGCGCCGTGTCCAGAATCTCCTGCAATTCCCCCTTGCTGGCGGTGGTCAGGCTGGCGGCGAAATCGGCCAGCGGCGAAGGATCGTTGGTGTTAAAGCGGTTGAGGAAGAACTTGAGTTCTTCGGAATACAACGGATTGAGCGGAATCAGTTCCTTGAGTGTGTTGATCACCGCCAATGAATAGGCGCGCAACTCATCGGGACCGGCCGCTTCGGTCTCCTCGCTCAAGTACTCAACGTGAACGTGATAAGGCGGCTCATTGGACAACCAGTGGCTGACGCGAAAGCGTTTTAGACCCTGTGCAATAAATTGCAGACGGCCTTCATTGCGGGCCAACTGATGCATTCGGGCCACGGTGCCGACCGGATAGAAGTCGTCGGGTTTGGCGTTTTCCGCGCTGTCCGGTTTGACCAGCACCAGGCCAATGACCCGTTGATCGCGCCCGGCAGCCGCTTCAATAGTCGGCAGCCAGGGTTCTTCGTTTAACAGTAAGGGCAATGCCTGTGCCGGAAAGAATGGCCGTTCGGATAACGGCAACAGATACAAGGTGTTGGGCAAAATATCGGCGGCGGCAACAATGTTGTTGGCGACCGTCTCGCTGGAGTCGTCCGCATCCTCGCGCACGACTTCCGCTTCAATGGCTTCATGTTCGGTCATGATGGCTCACGGCAGTAAGGAGATTGAATTCCTAAATGCGGGCGAGGCAAGGGATTGTCAAGGGTTCGCCATCTTCACTGGTCAGCCGCTGTGATGACCGGTTTACGTAGCACGATGTGCCGAAACCAGCCGCCCGCCAACGCTGGCTGATCAGCGATGACCTCCAATCCGGGCGTTTGCGCCAGCACGTCATCGAACACAACATCGGTGCGGGTCGCCAGCAGCCCCAATAACGGGCTGATCAGCCGCCGGATAGGCGCACGCTGTCCGGGCCGCAGGAACTTGTCAAGGATGAGGACGCAACCGCCAGGCCGCAGCACTCGCTCCGCTTCCCGCAACACCTGCTCCGGGTGTGGAGTGACCGCGAGAATCAAATGCAGCACCACCACATCGAAAGCGGCGGCGGGGTAGGGCAGTTGGCGGGCGTCACCTTGATCGAGCGGAATGTCCAGGCCCAGGCGGGCTGCCTGACACTGCGCACGGGCCAGCATGGCGGGCGTCAGATCCAGGCCGGTATAGCGCGGTCCCGGCGGCAGCAACGGCAAGTCCAGCCCGCTGCCCACTCCGACCAGCAACACATCGTCATGCCGGCCCTCACGCAACCGGGCCAGACTGCGCCGCCGCACCCGGTGAGTAAAAGGTGCGACGACGGCGTCGTA
>JBAQIQ010000363.1:0-29560 GCA_049288935.1 Candidatus Competibacteraceae bacterium | reverse complement strand
GTCAAGAAGAAAGGAAAGTTGCATGGATTTTCAAACCAGGATTTGCGCTATTGATCGGGTCTCCTGGGATTAATATTAAACTAATTCAATATGTTGATCTTGAAATCGCGTTAATTCAACAGCATTGCCGTGGCTCGGCCACGGGCACGGCGCCCGATGGCAGTCTGTATAGTGACAACGACCCGAGTCACCATTTTGGCGGACCCGCCAATACGAACCCAAGAGATATTCCCACTCTCTCGATGCTCGGCCTTGGGTTGCTCGCACTGTTGCTCGGTAGCGGCGTTTCCATGTTTAGAAATATCGGTAGGCCCCGCTGATCCAAAAGACCGGCGTGCGGCGCTGGCGGGAAGATGGCTGCAGGCCATTTTCACCGCAAGTCGATGAGATCAAACCGATTGGCACCCGACTCGGCGGTTATCCACTGGCGCTGGTCGGTCATTTCGGCAGCACCACGTTTATCGGCGATAACCGTGATGCGTTGGGTTTCGACACCTTTTTCGAGGCCGGTCTCGCCCTTGAAACCGACATCTCCCAAAACGACTGGCCGGTGAAAAAACTGCGCCTGGGCGCGATGGGCATCTTCGGCGCGGACGTCACCGGCTGGAGCGTAATTTTCGGTTACCGATGCTAAAAAACGTGAGTATCTCTAAACATGAAAAAACCCGCTTTGGGCGGGTCGGGAAATTCACTATGGACGGCTATAACGAACTTATTGGCGGAGAGAGAGGGATTCGAACCCTCGTTAGAGTTACCCCTAAACAGCATTTCCAGTGCTGCGCCTTCGACCGCTCGGCCACCTCTCCGAAAAACTACCCGCTTCCCTGCTTGTTAGAAGCGGAATTGTAATGGAAGCGCTCACACCAGAGCAAGGCGTGAATCGCTTTCAACATCAGTTCAGGCCCTTCATGGTCAGGCGAATGCGGCCCTGTTTATCAATCTCCATGATCCGCACCTTCACTACATCACCGACGGCCAGCTTATCGCTGACGTTTTGCACTCGCTCTTCACAGATTTGCGAGACATGCACCATGCCATCGCGCCCCGGCAAAATCGTCACGAACGCACCAAAATCCATCAGCCGCACGACCTTGCCTTCATAAACCTGGCCTGCTTCCACATCCGCAGTAATCTGCTCAATACGGCGGCGAGCCTCATCGCCAGCGGCTTTGTCCACTGCAGCAATCTTGATCACACCGTCATCGGTGATATCGATCGTCGCACCAGTTTCCTCGGTGATCGAGCGAATGGTCACACCGCCCTTGCCGATCACATCCCGAATCTTGTCCGGGTTAATGCGCATCGTGGTGTAGCGCGGCGCATACTCTGACAACTCATGACTCGGTTTGTTGATGACCGCGTCCATTTTGCCAAGGATATGCAAGCGCCCTTCACGAGCCTGGGCCAGCGCCTTTTCCATGATCTCGTGGGTAATGCCGTCAATCTTAATGTCCATTTGCAAGGCTGTGACGCCTTCAGTCGTGCCGGCCACCTTGAAATCCATATCGCCGAGATGATCCTCATCACCGATGATATCGGTCAACACGGCAAACCGGTCGCCTTCCTTGATCAAGCCCATGGCGATACCGGCGACAGGCGCCTTAATCGGCACTCCGGCATCCATCAGCGACAGGCTGGCCCCGCAGACTGACGCCATCGAACTGGAACCGTTGGATTCCGTGATTTCCGACACCACCCGCACCGTATACGGGAACTGCTCCGGCTTAGGCATCACCGCCTGTACGCCGCGCTTGGCCAATCGACCATGACCAATTTCCCGGCGCTTGGGACTGCCAACCTGGCCAATTTCGCCCACTGAATACGGCGGAAAGTTGTAGTGCAACAGGAAAGACTGACGGTATTCGCCTTCAATCGCATCGATAATCTGCGCATCCCGATCAGTGCCAAGCGTCGTCACCACCAGCGCCTGGGTTTCACCCCGGGTGAACAGCGCAGAGCCGTGAGTGCGTGGCAAGACCCCGGTGCGGATCGTAATCGGGCGCACGGTGCGTGTATCGCGGCCATCAATACGCGGCTGACCGGACAGAATGCGCCCACGAACGATCGCGCTCTCCAAAGCTTCAAAGGCGCTTTCGATCACCAGCGCCGTCCAGCGCTCCGGTTCCTGCGCGGTCAACTGGGCAATCAGTTGCTCGCGAATCGCACGCACCCGCTGCTGGCGCGACATTTTCTCGGCGATCTGATAAGCCTCGGTCAGCGCAGCTTCAACGGTACGCACCGCACTCTCCAACGCGGTGTCTTTGGGGCGCGGTTGCCAGTCCCAGGGTTGAACACCCGCTTCGACAACGAGTTCCTTGATCGCCTTGATCGCTGCTTGCATCTGCTCATGGCCAAACAGCACGGCGCCCAGCATCACTTCTTCAGACAAGCCATCCGCTTCGGATTCCACCATCAACACGGCCCGCTCAGTCCCGGCTACCACTAAATCCAGTTGCGACGTCTTCAGATCACGGCGGGTAGGATTGAGCAGATACTGACCATTGCAGTAACCAATCCGGGCGGCGCCAATCGGGCCATTGAACGGGACGCCGGATAACGCCACCGCCGCCGAAGCGCCCAGCAACGCCGGGATTTCCGGGTCGACCTGGCTGTTCAGCGACATCACCGTGGCGATAATCTGCAATTCGTTAGTGAACCCGTCGGCAAACAATGGCCGCAGCGGCCGATCAATCAGCCGGGCGGTCAGGGTTTCACTTTCAGAAGGACGCCCCTCGCGGCGGAAGAAACCGCCGGGAATGCGGCCCGCCGCATACGTGCGCTCCTGATAATCTACCCGCAGCGGGAGGAAATCCCGACCTTCATCTTCCCGGGCGGCAACCATCGTCACCAACACTACGGTATCAGCCATGTTGACCAGCACCGCGCCGCTGGCTTGCCGGGCGATTTCACCCGTTTCCAGCGTGACCGTGTGCTGGCCGTATTGAAAGGTTTTTTTGATGGGAGTCACGGCAACGTCCTGTGCGAAAAAAAGAGCAGTAGAAGGCATTAACGGCGCAAACCGAGGCGGCTGATCAAATCTTGATAGCGCTTCAAGTCTTTCCGCTTCAAATAATCCAGCAACTTGCGACGCTGATTGACCATTTTCAACAGCCCACGCCGGGAATGATGGTCTTTCTTATGTTCACCAAAGTGGGGTTGCAAGCCGTTGATGCGGTGGGTTAGCAACGCGACCTGGACTTCCGGTGAGCCAGTATCGACGGCTCCCCGCTGATAATCCTGCACGATTTTCGATTTTTGCTCAGTGTTAAGCGGCATGGGTTTAAACTCCAATTCGAATGGATTCAGCCAAGTAAAAAATTTTTTGATCGCCGTCCTGGTGATTCTGGATGAGCCAGCGCAGGCTAATCGACTGCATTTATGCGCCATTGCCGATCAACAATCGGCGTGGCCCGACCCGGCCATCGTCCAGAATCTCACCAAGACCCAGGAAGCTTTGTTCGCCTTCATACAAGCGCACCCAGCCTCGTGTCGGCGCATGCGGCGCGAGAATAGGCTGGCCCTGCCGCAGGTAAAAAGCGGCGTCGCCCCGCACCCGCACCGCCGGCCATTGCATGACCGCACTATCCAGCGGCAGCAGCACTTCATCCAGCGCTGCCAGGCCCTGTTCAGCCCGTTCGCACAGCGCATCCAACGTCATCATCCGGCTGGCGTCATAAGGTTCCACCGCAGTGCGGCGCAATGCCGAGATGTGCGCGCCACAGCCCAACGCCTCGCCCAAATCAGCAGCCAGTGTTCGGACGTAGGTGCCTTTGGAACAACACATCACGCATTCCAGCTCCTCACCCTCCAGTCGCAGCAACCGCAATTCGTGGATCGTCACCTGGCGCGGTTCCCGCTCGACTTCGATGCCCTGGCGAGCCAGCTTGTACAGGGGCTGGCCACCGCGCTTCAACGCAGAATACATCGGAGGGATTTGTTGAATCACCCCGGTGAACTGTTGTAGCGTCGTTTCAACTTGCTCGCGGCTCAGCGGCGCCACAGGGCGGATAGCGATCACTTCGCCTTCGGCGTCGCCGGTTGCGGTCACCCTACCCAGTTGACAAGTGAACTGATAGCGCTTATCCGCGTTCAGCAAAAATCCCGACAGTTTGGTGGCCTCGCCCAAACAGATCGGCAACAAACCACTGGCCAGCGGATCGAGACTGCCTGTGTGGCCTGCCTTAGCCGCCTGATACAACCGCTTGACTATTTGCAACGCGGCGTTGGAGGTTAAGCCGATGGGCTTATCCAACAACAAAACCCCATCGACCGGTCGGCGGGGGCGGCCCTGGCCCCTCATATTCCCGGCTCCACACCAGCGTCGGCATCATCATGATGATGGCGGTTAGCGTCCGAAGCTACGGCGGCATCGATCAGCGCGGACAACCGAGCGCCCTGTTCGACAATTTCATCATAACGGAACTCCAGCTTCGGAATGACCCGCAACCGCATCCGCCGACCCAGTTCCCGGCGCAACAGGGACGCAACCCGGTTGAGTTCGGCGACTCGTTCATTCCGCTCCGCCGGATCACCCATCAGCGTCACATAAATCCGGGCGTAGGCCAGATCACGGCTGACCTCGACGCTGGTCATGGAAATCAACGCCAAGCGCGGATCGCGCAATTCGGCGCGGATCAGTTCCGCGAGTTCCCGGCGAATCTGCTCACCGACCCGGCGCGTGCGTGGAATGGTTTTAGTCGCCATTGCTTGGACTCCCTGGCTTTGACTACAACGTGCGCTCGACTTGCACCCGCTCGAAGACCTCAATGTGATCGCCTTCATGGATGTCATTGTAGTTCTTCACGCCCATCCCGCACTCCATACCGGCGCGCACTTCACTGGCATCCTCCTTGAAGCGCCGCAAGGAATCCAGCGCCCCTTCGAAGATAACCACATTATTGCGCAAAACCCGAATGGGATTGTTGCGGCGCACCACGCCATCCACCACCATGCAACCCGCCACGACGCCGAACTTGGGGGAACGAAAGACTTGGCGCACATCCGCCAAGCCGATAATCTCTTCCTTGAACTCTGGCTTGAGCATCCCGACCATCGCTTGTTTGATGTGGTCGATCAGTTCGTAGATGACGCTATAGTAGTGCAGTTTTAACCCTTCTTCTTCCGCCAGTTTGCGGGCGACCGTGTCGGCGCGGACATTGAAGCCGATGATAATCGCCTTGGCGTTCCGGGCCAGATTCACATCCGATTCGTTAATGCCGCCAACGCCGCTGGCAATAATCTTGACTCGCACTTCGTCAGTGGACAGCCGGGTCAGCGCATCGACGATAGCCTCGGCGGAACCTTGCACATCAGCCTTGAGCACCACATTGAGGATATCAACCTGACCAGCCTCGAACTGCTTGGAAATGTCGTCCAGACTGATAGCCGGTTTTTTGGACTGCTCCTCGCGGAGCTTGCCTTGCCGAAACAGGGCGATTTCCCGCGCCTTACGCTCGTCAGCAACCGTAATCACCTCGTCACCCGCCTTGGGGGTGCCGGACAGACCGAGGATTTCCACCGGAATTGAGGGACCGGCTTCGCTGACCGCCTGGCCTTTTTCATTGAGCATGGCGCGCACCCGACCGTACTCGATACCGCTCAGCACCATATCGCCCTTGCGCAATGTGCCGCTCTGCACCAGCACCGTCGCGACCGGACCACGACCCTTGTCGAGTCGCGATTCAATCACCACGCCCTTGGCTGCGCCGTCCACCGGCGATTTCAGTTCCAGCACCTCAGCCTGCACCAGAATCTTGTCGAGCAACTCGTCGATGCCCAAACCGGATTTGGCCGAAACATAGGTAAACAGAGTGTCACCACCCCATTCTTCGGAAATGACGCCTTGCACGGACAGTTCGCTTTTCACGCGATCTGGATCGGCGCCGACCTTGTCCATCTTGTTGACCGCCACCACCAACGGCACCCCGGCAACACGGGCGTGCTGGATGGCCTCCTGAGTCTGCGGCATCACGCCATCATCAGCCGCCACCACCAGCACCACAACATCCGTCGCTTTGGCGCCCCGGGCACGCATGGCGGTAAACGCAGCGTGTCCTGGCGTATCGAGGAAAGTGATGACACCCTTAGGCGTCTTGACATGGTAAGCGCCGATATGCTGGGTAATGCCACCCGCTTCGCCCGCTGCCACCCGGGTGCGGCGGATATAGTCGAGCAGCGAGGTTTTACCATGATCAACATGGCCCATGATGGTGACCACCGGCGGGCGGGGCAACGCTTCACCGCCACCACCTTCGGCAGTCAGATCTTCTTCAAGCGCGTTTTCCCTGAGCAGTTTGTAGGTATGGCCCATTTCCTCCACCGCCAGCGCAGCGGTTTCCTGATCGATGACCTGATTGATGGTGACCATCAACCCCATCTTCAGAAAGACCTTGATCACCTCGGTGACCTTGACTGACATCTTCTGGGCCAGATCAGAAACGCTGATCGTTTCGGGGAGGACGACTTCCCGCACCACCGGCGCGGTGGGTTTGGCAAAGCCATGCCGTGGTGTGGGCGCGGATGTAACCGGTTTGACTACCTTGCTCTTCCGGGGCCGACGACGTTCACTCTTTTCCAGTGCGCCCTGCACATCTCCCCGTGGGAAACGATCACCACCCGCTGGTTCTTCACGGCGCACGCCATGCGCTTCAGGACGGCCAGTCCCTCGAGACTTGGCCGGACCCGCAGAGGGGCGTGCAGGGCCATCCGATCTTTTTCTGACGGGTGCCGATTCGGCAGGTCTTCTGGCTCGGGTTTCAGCGCCTGTCCCTCCACCCGGTTCACGTCGGGGTGTCGGGGCTGGGTCAGCACTGGCTGACCGGCGGACAGTTCCTTCAGCGGGCCGAGCTGGGGCAGCTCTCTCTACTACTGGCTTGCGGCGTGGGTCCGGCGGCTCCATCCGGCGGCGCGTAGATTGCTCGTTGGCCTGCTGACGATGGGGTTGTTCCTCGGTCGGGTGCTGGGTCTGTTCGCCAACTTCAGCAGGAGAGCGAATATCTTCCAGCGCCGCTTCAGGACTGGCCTCTTCGGCATGAGCGGCCTCGGTATGGGTAGCCTCAGGGTGGATAACCTCACCATGAGCGGCCTCGATGTGAACAGCCTCGGTGTGGGCAGCCTCGACAGCCATGACCAGCGGTGGCGATACTTCTGGCAGGTGAAGTGTTGCCGATACGGACTCCCGGGGTGGCGGCGTTTCCACCTCCACCACAACCGGCGGCGGTGCTTCGATAGGAGCTATGGTTTCACGGCGGCGAGTTGCTTCATCATCCATCAGGCTACGTTTGACATATGTACGCTTTTTGCGCACTTCGACACTGACCGTTTTAACCTGTCCGGTCATGCCACCGCCCATTCTGATTTCGCTATGTGTCTTGCGCTTAAGAACAATTTTTTTAGGTTCGACGGCGCCCTGAGTCGGCTGGGCACCATGGCTTCGACGTAGATGCGCTAGAAGATCCACCTTTTGCTTTTCCGTAATAGCTGACTCCGCACTGGCGACTACGATACCGGCTTCAGCGAATTGCTCCAAAAGGCGATCTACCGGAATACCAACTACTGTCGCAAATTGTTTGACTGTTACATCCGTCATTGTCTACCCCCGAGGCGCACTGGGTTACTGTTCATTCTTTCGAGAACCAGGGCGCCCGCGCCGTCATGATCAGTTTTGCGGCCTGTTGATCATCCAGACCGGCTATTTCATTCAGATCGTCCACCGACAATTCGGCCAAATCATCCATCGTCACGATGCCCTGGCGCGCCAGTTTAAAGGCCAGCGCCTCGTTCATTCCCGCCATTCGTCGGAGATCTTCAGCGGGTTGGGCGTCGTTGAATCGCTCTTCAGCGGCGATCGCGTGCGTCAATAGCACGTCACGCGCCCGTCCACGCAATTCGTCAACGATGTCCTGATCAAATTCGGCAATCTCCAGCATCTCCTGAACCGGTACGTAGGCGACTTCCTCCAGGCTGGCAAACCCCTCGCGTACCAGAATAGCGGCGATGTCATCCTCGACAGCCAGCTGTTCCATAAACATCTGTTGCACCGTTTCATCTTCCTGGCCGCGTCGGGCTCGCGCCTGCTCCCGGGTCATGACGTTCAGCGTCCAACCGGTCAATCGGCTGGCCAACTGAACGTTCTGTCCACCTTTGCCAATCGCTTGCGCCAATTGCTTCTCTTCAGAAACAATAATATCCATGCTGTGCGTGTCCTCGTCGACAATAACGGAGTCGACTTCCGCCGGCGACATGGCGTTCATCACGAAACGCACCGAGTCATCATCCCACTGCACAATATCGACCCGCTCACCGGCCAGTTCGTTGGTCACGCTCTGCACCCGCGCGCCGCGCATGCCTACACAAGCGCCGATCGGATCGATCCGCGTATCCTTGCTCTTCACTGCAATCTTGGCCCGGGAGCCAGGATCACGGGCAGCCCCCTTGATTTCGATGACACCTTGGTTGATTTCGGGAACTTCCAGAGTAAACAACGCAATCAGAAACTCTGGAGCGACCCGGCTAATAAATAATTGCGGCCCGCGCTGTTCGCTGCGTACGTCCTTCAAATAACCGCGCGCGCGCTCGCCGATGCGGAATGATTCGCGGGAAATCAAATCCTCGCGAGCAATCTTGGCCTCAACATTGCTACCGACATCAATAATCACGTCGCCGCGCTCCAATCGCTTGACCACGCCACCGATCAATTCGCCCTTACGATGCAGGTAGGCGTCAACCACCTGAGCGCGTTCAGCATCCCGCACTTTTTGGACGATGATCTGTTTGGCGGTCTGGGCGGCGATGCGGCCACCAAAGTCTGCATTTTCCAGTAACGTTTCAACAAATTCATCAACCTGCACAGCCGCCTTCATCTGGCGAGCGTCAGACAACTTCATCTGCCCGTCTGGATGCTCGATGAGCGCCGAGTCGGCTACCACCAGCCAGCGCCGGAAGGTTTCATAACCCCCGGTACGCCGGTTGATTGCCACTCGCACATCAGGATCGCCGGAATAACGTTTTTTGGCGGCAGACGCCAGCGCCACTTCCAGAGCGCCAAAGATAATTTCCTTGTTGACGCCCTTCTCGTTGGAAACAGCTTCCACCACCAGCAGGATTTCTTTGTGACTTTCTTTGCTGTCTTTAACACGCATGTCGTTCTGCCTCCCAGCCGGTTCCGCCCGTTGTCATCCCATCTTAGAGTTGGGGCGCCAGCCGAGCTTTCTCAATCCGCTCGAACGGCACCTGCCATTCCTGTCCCTCGCTGTCTACGATCACTACGTTGCCGTCGTGCATCCCGCGCAGACAACCGATCAATTTCCGCCGACCATTCAGCAGTTCCCGCAATTGCAAGCGTACCTCCGAACCAGCAAAACGCTCAAAGTGGCGGGCTTCGAACAGCGGGCGATCCAGCCCCGGCGAGGACACTTCCAAGGTGTACTGCCCGTCAATGGGGTTTTCAACGTCCAATACGCCGCTCACTTGATGGCTGACCCGTTGGCAATCCTCTAGAGTGACACCCGTCATACTGTCGATGTAAATCCGCAACAGGGCATTGGCGTGGCGGGGATGAAACTCCATACCAACCCATTCATAGCCCATGGCCTCTACTACAGAGGTCAATACCCGTTTGAGCGTTTGCAAATTCTCGCGCATTTTGACCACCGGCAATAAAAAAATGGGCCTGTGGCCCACTTGTTCACCCTCATTTGGTTGACCCGTCGCGGCACTGACTCTTGTCCATTCCTCAATACAGCGCTATCTTCAAAGCTAAAACGCTGTGAACACCCCCCACAAAAAAAGCCCTTGACGGGCTTTCCTTGAACGCTGGTAGCGGGGGCAGGATTTGAACCTACGACCTTCGGGTTATGAGCCCGACGAGCTACCGGACTGCTCCACCCCGCATCTGAGAAGGTCAATTTAGCATGAACGGCTAAAATTTTGCAAGTCTATATTCACGCCCCTCACCGCCTATCAGTTTTTGAGTAGACTCTTTGCTTAGTTTAACCAAGCTTGACGAGGGGATGAATGAGTACGATTCGACAGTTGGCGACCGAGATTGAAGTGGGGTTGAGCGCGGTACACCCGAGGATGGGGTTCTCATGCCGTTTACGCTAAAGCGGCTGCTGTTCAAGGTCGCTGTCTTCGACCAGATCCCGATAGGCGTGCCAGGTCGCGTGGCCGATCAGGGGCAGGGCGATCGCTAGACCCAGGTAGAACGTGATCAAGCCAATGCCGGTGAAAATCACGATGAGCACCGCCCACAGCGCCATCGGGGCGGGATTGGCGCGGACCGCAGTGATGCTGGTCAGAATAGCGGTGATGAAATCGGTTTTGCGATCCAGCATCATCGGGATGGACACCACGCTGATCGTGAACACTACTGCCGCAATGATCGCGCCCACGGCCGTGAACACTAGCAGGAAGGTCAGCCCGCTGCCGGAGAAGAAAAGCTGCGTGGCTGAAGAATCCAGACTCAGATCGCGGCCACCCACGATGACCCCAAACAGCGCCCCTGACAACCGCGCCCAGACAATCATGAGCAGACCCAGCACGATGCCGAACAGGAAGATCGGCAGGGCATTATGCCGCCAGGCGGTCAGGGCGTGGCCCAGAGTCGCTGGTTCACCTGCCTCCAATCGGCGACTGATGTCATACAAACCCATCGCCAAAAATGGGCCGGCCAGCAGGAACCCGGTGGTCAAAGCCAATGCGTAATGAAATTGGGCCTCGACCAGGTAAACCATCAGGTAACCCATGATGGCGAATAGCAATCCGTAAGTGATACTGGTTGATGGAACCCGCCACAGGTCTTTCCAGCCGGCGCCTAACCATTCCCAAGGCTGGTCCTTGGAGATTAGGCGTATTCTGGGAGTGGTCAACGAGCTTTCAATTACCGGAATGGTAGAGGCCATTGTTCTTTCTCCTTCACCTTGAATGTTGCAACGCAGAGCGATTACTGAACAAATTATAGCTTGAAAAAGCGGCAAGATCCTGATTGTTAAGCTTAGCCTTTCTTGACCCTGCGCATGCGAAAGAGTTGCAATCACATCAACCCCCTGTCCTCCTGTGCAGGAGGAAGGGAGTTGATGAAATGACGGGGGAGCGAAGTGAGCTTTAGCCGGCAGGGGATCAAAGCGGGTTTATTACAGATTATCGCTGCGTTGCGCCCGCAACCGGCGATAGAGGTCATAAGTCTGTTGCGCGATGCTATGCCAACTGTAGTGGCGCTCCACCCGTTCGCGGCCCGCCAGGGCCATTCGCTTGCCAAGCTCAGGATCGTTGGCAATGCGGTTGATAGCGTCTGCCATGCCACGTTCGAACCGGGCCGGCGAGATTGGATCATATGGCGGTTCGGCGGACAGATGGGGATCCACCAGGAAGCCGGTTTCGCCATCCACTACCACTTCGTTGATGCCGCCGACGGCACTGCCAACCACCGGGGTGCCACAGGCCATGGCCTCCAGATTGATGATACCGAACGGCTCATAGATCGAAGGACAGCAGAAAATCGTCGCGTGTGAGTACAGGGCGATGGTGTGTTTGCGCGGCAACATCTTGGGAATCCAGACGATACCCGAGCGCTGACTTTGCAGTTCCTTCACAATCTCCTCGATTTCGCGTTGCATGGCCAGGGTGTCGGCATCGCCGGCGCACAGTACGACTTGTAACTTGGGATCGAGGTGAGGAATGGCTTGTAGCAAGTAGTACAACCCCTTTTGCCGGGTGATGCGCCCGACGAACAGCACATAGGGGCGGTTGGGATCAATGCCATGCTGGGCCAACACTTCGGGGGCTTGAATCGGCTGATATTCTTCGGTATCGATGCCGTTGGGGATGACCACAACCCGGGTTGGATCGACATTGAACAGCCGCAAAATATCGTCGCGGGTGCTGCGTGAGACGGCGATGACGGCATCCGCCATTTCGAGGGCGCTTTTCTCAATCCAGCGCGACAGATCGTAGCCATGACCCAGTTGATCGCGTTTCCAAGGCCGCAGCGGCTCCAGGGAGTGGACGGTGATCACCAGCGGAATGTTGTAGAGAATCTTGGCGAGAATGCCACTGAAGTGAGCATACCAAGTGTGGCAATGGATAATCTCAGCGTTGCCGCCTTCCAGATCATCGCCGATACCCTGACCGACGAAAGCCAGGCAGGTGCTCAGCGCCTTCAGTGGGGAAACGAAAGATTGTGGGCAACCGGCAAAATGGGTGGTATCCATTTTGATGCCACGCACATGCAATTGACCCTCATCGAGGGTCTGATCGTGGAAGCTGCGCACCTCGACCGGGGTCAGTTTCGCCAATTCGCGGGACAGATATTCGACGTGAACACCGGCGCCGCCATAAACATACGGCGGATATTCGTTAGTAGTCAGCAGGACGCGCATTGTTGTTATGCTCCCTTGGGGCCAGGCAGGTGGCGAGGCGGGTGAAAGATACTGATCATTATGCCAAGCAGCGCAGGGTTTTTGAAAGGGTAGAACACGCTTGGCGTTGGCGAGAGTGGGTGAGTTGTGCGAGTTGGGCGCAGATTAGAACGCCGCCGCCAGGGCGCGGACTTCCTCCAGCATCGCCTGTCGTTCAGCGTGGGAGACCGAAGGCACCTGATAAAACGCCCGGTGAACCACGTTATCCACCCCGCAAGCACCGAGGACGCCTTCAACCATGGGCCGTGCGAGCAACTCATGCCAGCGTTCCTGTTGATAGGTCGCCTCATCGCCACCCAGGGTGTTGAGAATCAGCGCCCGCTCGTGGGTCAACAACCCTTTCATTCCACTGGGGCCGAAGTCGAACGCGAATTTACGGGTGAACACCCGGTCAATCCAGCCTTTCAAAATCGCCGGTGGCCCGAACCACCAGATGGGATAGATGAACACCAGCCCCTGCGCCCAGCGGATCGCTTCCTGCTCCCGGCGGGTATCAACGGGCAAGTCACCGCGCCAGCTCCGCAACAAATCTTCGCCATCCAGCACAGAACGAAACTGCATTTGATACAAATCATGAATCCGCGTGGCGTGGCCGCGCTCGCGCAATGTAACCTCGACTGTGTCCAGAATAGCCTGATTGAAGCTGCGTGGATTGGGATGGGCGTAAACGATCAGGACGTTCATCCGCTCAGGCGACCCGCGCCGTGAAATCATGGCCGGCCAGGTTAAGCGTCAATACGTCGCCGGACGCCAAGGACGCCACACCTGCTGGCGTACCGGTCAATACCACATCACCCGGTTGCAGGGTGAAATGTGTGGAGATGTAAGCCATCAGATCAAAAATGCCAACGATCATCAATCGGGTGTTGCTCTGTTGGCGAACTGCGCCATTCACCCACAAGCTCAAATCTGTCGCCTGGGGTTCCGGCAACCGGTCGGGTTGCAAGAATGGGGACAAGGGGCAGGAACCATCGAACGCTTTAGCGATTTCCCAGGGATGACCTTTCTTCTTCAATTCGTTCTGCACATCACGCAGCGTCAGATCCAGCGCAATGCCATAACCGGCCACGGCCTGTCGGGTGGCCATGGCGTCGGCATTGCGCAGCTCCTGACCGACCAGCACCGCCAGTTCCACTTCGTGATGGCATTCACCCCGTCCGACGGGCAGGCGAATCGGCTCATGCAGCGCTGTCAGCGCGGTAGCAGGTTTCATGAACAGGATGGGCGTTTCCGGGACAGCATTGTTCAGCTCACGAATATGGTCGAGATAGTTGCGACCGATGCACACGACTTTACCGACAGGCAGATCGAGCGGGCTGCCGTCCAGAGAGCGATGTTGATAGGCCACGATGATTCCCTCACGCCTTGAGCGCCAATACCGAGAGTGAATTTGATGCAGTGCGGTGTATTGTCAGCTAAGGAGGGACTGACCGCAATGCGAAAAAACGCCGGCGCAAGGGCCGGCGAATCGAAGAGGGGCAATTCCGGCGCAAGGCCGGTGAGTGGAATTAATGCATGAAGTAGGTTGTGGCGATCTGGCTGTGTAGCTCTCCAAATCCGGCCTGCAATTCGTCGATGAATTCATGCAGGCCCTCGTGGGCTAATTCCGGCACGGCGGCGTCACTGAGTTGTTGCTTGAGGGAGGCAATGCCTGCCAGCGGGACGCTGTTTCCGGGGAGTTGTGCGAGGGAGCTTTTAAGCTGCTCCAGACAGCAGGCGACCGCACGAGGGAAGAATTCATTTTGCAGCAGAAACTTTAAAACGTCCGGGCCGCCGACGCGCAATCGCACTTGTTGACGGTACATCTGATAGGCGCTGAGTGATTTCAATACGCTCATCCACTGGATGCTCTCGAACGGGTCCTGTTCTTCAGGTTGAGGCTCGGCAACCTGCATTTGCGTTTGCATTTGCGTTTGCGTTTGCACCGGACCCGTCGTCCGGGGTAGCAGATTGGCTGAGCGCACATCCAAAATGCGGGTGGTCATATCAGCTCGCTCCAGGTAACGGCCCAGGCGCACAAAATCGTAGGCGGCGGTGCGGCTCATCGTCCCGGCCAGCAGGCCGTTGATCTGCTGAGCGCCATGAATCACCCGGCGCAGAAACTCAAAGCGACCACGCCGGGTTGCCACGTGATCACGCGCATAAATATACAAGCCATTGATTTGCTCCCAGGCTTCCTGCGGCACGGTATCGCGAGTGGTGCGCAGATTCTCGCGAGCGGCGGCCAGGCTGGAAAGAATGGAGCTGGGATGATCAAGGTCGCTGATCAGAAAGGTCACGACGTTATTCTCGTCAGCCAGCCGATGAGGGTCCTTTTCGAAAAACAGGTCCTCAGCGCTAACGATGAAAATCAACGGCAGCCAACCAAAGGTCGTATTGCGCGGCAGATCGAGCAACAGGTTGGTGTTAACATTGATCAGGCGGGCGGTATCTTCAGCCCGCTCCAGATAGCGGGACATCCAATAAATGTTCTGGGCGACGCGTGACAGCATGATTAGAAGCCCTCGGTATCGACAATCCAGGTATCCTTGCTCCCCCCACCCTGCGAGGAGTTGACGACCAGCGAACCCTTTCGCAACGCCACCCGGGTGAGTCCGCCAGTGGTGACATAAGTGCTAGGGCCGGACAGAATGAATGGCCGCAAATCGACATGGCGCGGCTCCATCTGGTCATCGCACAAGGTCGGTGAGGTCGAAATCGCCAAGGTGGGCTGGGCCATATAATTACGCGGGTTTTTCTGAATCAGGTCGACGAAGCGTTTGCGCTCGCTGACCGTGGCGTGCGGCCCGACCAGCATGCCGTAGCCGCCGGATTCGTTGGCCGGCTTGACCACCAGTTGATCGAGATGATCCAGTACATAGCGCCGATCCTTTGCGTTCATACAGAGATAAGACGGCACGTTGGGAATGAGCGGGTCCTGATCCAGGTAATACTTGATGATGGCCGGAACGAAGGCGTATACCACTTTATCATCCGCGACGCCGGCGCCGGGCGCATTAGCCAAAGCCACCTTGCCCGCACGCCAGGAGCGCAGCAAGCCCTTGACGCCCAGCGCTGAGTCAGGCTGGAACGCTTCGGGGTCCAGGAACAAATCGTCGATGCGCCGGTAGATGACGTCGACCCGCTTCAGTCCGGCGATGGTGCGCATATAGACGCAGTCATCATCGCCGACTTCCAGATCGCTGCCTTCCACCAGCTCCACGCCCATTTGTTGCGCAAGATAGGAATGCTCAAAATAGGCGGAGTTGTAGATGCCAGGGGTTAGCACCACGACCGTCGGATTGTCGCCGGGGCGGGGCGACAGCGAGGCCAGCATGTCATAGAGGCGCGGCGGGTAATCGTCGACCGGTAGAATGCGTTGATGCTCGAACAGTTCCGGGAATACCCGTTTGGTGACGACCCGATTTTCCAGCATGTAGGACACACCGGACGGAACCCGCAGGTTGTCTTCCAGCACGTAAAGCGTACCGTCCTGGTCGCGCACTAGGTCAGAGCCGCAGATGTGTGCCCAGACGCCATGCCGGGGATTGACGCCAATACATTGTGGCCGGAAGTTGACCGACTGAGCCAACACCTCGGCGGGGAAGACGCCGTCCTTGATGATCTTCTGCCCGTGGTAAAGATCATCAATGAACAAGTTGAGCGCCTGCACCCGCTGTTTCAGGCCAGCTTCCGTGCGATCCCATTCCTGCCGGGGAATGATGCGCGGCACGATGTCGAACGGCCAGGCGCGGTCGATGCTGCCGCCTTCGGTGTAGACCGTGAAGGTAATGCCCATGACCAGGATGGCCAGTTCGGCAGCAGTCTTGCGCTCGTGCAGTTCCTCATCGCTGAGCGAGGCCAGATATTCACACAAGGCGCGGGCGGCGGGGCGGGGCCCCGAACCATTATTGACAAGTTCGTCATAACAGCCGGGAGCGGCGTACTGTTGCCAGTGAATGGTCATCAGGTCGTTCCTTAAGTCCCGCACCAATGCGGGCATGGCGTTTTTCAGTTAGTAGGCGCCATGGGTTTAGCAAAATCCGTACCGTGAATGATTTTTGGTTTTTTTAAGCGTTCCCGCACGCCATCGGGGAGCGGTTATGCCTAAAAATAGTGCATGGAATGTGCGCAATGCCCGGATTTGACGCGCCGGTGCGGCGTCGATGGATGGGGTCGGGCGATTTTGCCGACATCGGCAAAGCCTTAAGCGCGCATCCCGCACCGGTTTTGCAGGCCGATAAAGGGTTTGAGCAGGACGACGGTCAGGCCGGTTGCGCGGAATTACGGTGTCTTAACCGGCTGACCCACAGATGATCTGGAAGCGCCCTGGCGCGATGGCCTTGGCACCCTACTTTCGCGTCCCTGTTATAGAATCTCAACCTTTGCGACTCGCCGCTTGCCAACTTGGTAAACATGGCGGCTACCCGCAGGCAGCTCCAAATCACGGTTGTCGATTCGTTCGCCATTGATCCGCACGGCGCCCTGCTGCATCAGACGCAAGGCTTCCGACGTGCTGGCAACCAGCCCTGACTCTTTGAGCAGGTTGGCAATCGGCAATCGGCCATTGTGGGATTGAACGTGCACCTCAGCCAGATCTTCAGGCAACGCTCCCTTCTGGAAGCGCTCAATAAACACCCTCAGGGCATGACGGCCCGCTTCGAAGCCATGGAATCGGGCAACCAGTTCTTCGGCAAGCTTGAATTTCACATCGCGGGGATTCAAATGTTCGTGATCGACCTGCCGCCGCCATTCCGCAATTTCCCCAATCGGCTGGAAACTGAGTAACTCAAAGTAACGCCACATCAGATCATCGGAAATGGACATCAGCTTGCCAAACATGTCGTTTGGCTCGTCGCGGATGCCGATGTAGTTGCCCAGCGATTTCGACATCTTCTGTACCCCGTCCAAGCCCTCCAGAATGGGCATAGTCAGAACAATCTGCGGGGGTTGACCGTAGTGCTTTTGCAATTCACGCCCGACCAGCAGATTAAATTTCTGGTCGGTACCCCCGAGTTCCACATCAGCGCGCATGGCTACCGAGTCATAGCCCTGCACCAGGGGGTAGAGAAATTCATGGAGAGCGATGGGCTGGCCGCTGGTGTAACGCTTGCCGAAATCATCCCGTTCCAGCATGCGAGCCACCGTGTGCTTGGCTGCCAGGTGAATGAAATCTGCAGGCGCCATCCGGTCGAACCAGGCTGAATTGAACAGTACCTCCGTGCGAGCAGGATCGAGAATCTTGAACACCTGTTCCCGATAAGTCGCGGCGTTCGCCAGAATTTCTTCACGGGTCAGCGGCTTGCGCGTAATATTTTTGCCAGTCGGGTCACCAATCATTCCAGTAAAATCGCCGATCAGAAACATCACACCGTGGCCAAGATCCTGAAACTGGCGAAGCTTGTTAATCAGCACCGTGTGTCCTAGATGCAAATCAGGGGCTGTCGGATCAAATCCGGCTTTGACCCGCAGGGGCCGACCTGTCTTGAGTCGCTCGACCAGTTCCTCCTCAAGCAACAGATCCACCACACCGCGTTTGAGCAGTTTTAGCGATTCTTCAACCGGATGCATGTGCATTCCTCAAAAATAAGACGGCTCCGGGCGACAGGGTCGCCGGAGCGCAGGATGTGACCAGCTTAAGGTAAAGCGAATCGGCTTGAGCGGGATCAATGGCCCACTGACGCGCTTAATATCAGGCAGAGAAGGAAGAACCGCAGCCGCAAGTGGTGACGGCGTTGGGGTTGCGGATCACGAACTGTGCGCCCTCCAACCCTTCGGAATAGTCGATCTCAGCGCCGACCAGATACTGGAAGCTCATCGGGTCAATCAGCAGTTTCACCCCACAATTTTCCACAACCGTGTCACCATCGCTCAAAGCTTCATCGAAGGTGAACCCGTATTGGAAACCGGAGCAACCGCCGCCGGAAATGAAGACACGCAACATCAGATGGGGATTCGCTTCTTCTTCCAGCAATTCCTTGACTTTTAACGCCGCGGCGTCGGTGAACAGCAAGGGAGAGTCAGCAGGGGTAAAAGTTTCAACAGTGGCGCCCATGATTTAATCCTCTTTCAAAAGACTGTTTAGTGTCTGATTGTTGATTGCCAAGGTCAAGAATTAGTTTGATTGGCGTACATTGTCCACCTTAAAGACATTGATGGCTCCTGAGAGTGTGTTTGCCTGTACCGTCAACAATCCGGAGGCGACCGTGATTCTTTCGACAAATGCAGCGTTTTCTTGGGTGACCCGATCCAACTGCATGGCCGCCTCATTGATCTGGCTAATCCCTGAAGCCTGTTCGTTGGCGGCATTGCTGATTTCACCCATGATGGCCGACACGCGACCGATCGCCGCAACGACCTCATCCATAGCCTTGCTCGTTTCCTGGGAAAGCTGAGCGCCTGCTTGCACCTTCGTCAACGAATCAGAGATCAGGCTCTTGATTTCCTTGGCTGCTATTGCAGTTTTTTGCGCCAGGCTCCGCACTTCCCCGGCGACAACGGCAAATCCCCGACCCTGTTCCCCGGCGCGAGCCGCTTCGACGGCGGCATTCAAGGCCAGGATATTTGTCTGGAACGCAATGTCATCGATCACACCAATAATGTCAGCAATCCTGGTCGAGCTCGCGCTGATATCCGCCATATTTGTTACAGCCTGGCTGACAACATGACCGCTCCGCACGGCCATCGTCGAGGCAGACTGTGACAACTGGTTGGCCTGGCTCGCCAAGTCAGCAGTTTGTTGTATCGTGGCATGGATCTGTTCCATGCTGGCCGCCGTTTCTTCAAGGCTGGACGCCTGCGACTCCGTCCGTGCCGAAAGCTCAGTGATGCCATTGGCGATTTGGTAGTACTCCAGACGTGGATATCTAACAGATTAAATTTAAAAATAATCAAATAGTTGTGAATCTTCATATCCACGTCTAGAACACTACCGCAGAATCTTACCTGATAGACATAAGAGAAATCAGCCTCCGGATAGCGTGAGAGGCCGTAGACCCCCATAGCAGCCTCTTCAGGGCAAGAGTGCGATATTTCCCAATCCAGTAACCTCGGGTAACCCAAACATCAAATTCATGTTCTGCACCGCTTGACCGGCGGCGCCCTTGACCAGGTTATCAATTACTGACAGCACCACGACCGTCTTCCCGTTTTGTGGACGATGCACCGCCAGCCGACATTGATTCGCCCCACGCACACTGCGCGTTTCGGGGTGCGATTTCGGCGGCAGCACATCGACAAACGGTTCCCCGGCATAGCGCTTTTCGAACAACGCTTGCAAATCCGCGTCAAGGTCGGTCAGGGTTGCGTACAGAGTTGCGTGAATGCCACGAATCATCGGCGTCAGATGCGGCACGAAAACCAATTCCACCGATTGGCCCGATGCCGTCGTCAAACCCTGGCAAATTTCCGGGTGGTGGCGGTGCGCCGACACATTGTAGGCTTTGAAGTTATCACCCGCTTCACCCAGCAGGATACCGACCTCGGCCTTGCGCCCGGCCCCGCTGACCCCGGATTTGGCGTCGGCGATCAAGGATTGCGGATCAATCACTCCAGACTCGAGCAACGGCAGAAAACCGAGCTGCACCGCAGTCGGATAACAACCGGGATTAGCCACTAACCGGGCACGGCGAATCGCCGCACGGTTCACTTCAGGCAGACCATAGACAGCCTCCGCCAGCAACTCTGGGCAAGCGTGGGGCATTCCATACCATTGCTCCCATTCTCCCGCTTGCCGCAGACGGAAGTCAGCCGCCAGATCAATCACCTTGACGCCAGCTTCCAGCAACGTCAGTGTGTTTTTCATGGCAGTGCCATTCGGCGTGGCGAAAAACACTACATCGCAATTTTTCAGCACCGCGTCATCCGGTTCAACAAACGCCAAATCCACCCGGCCACGCAAGTTAGGAAACAATTGACTGACTGTGACGCCCTTTTCACCACGCGAGGTAATCGTGGTCAATTCTACATGAGGATGCCCCGCCAACAGCCGCAGCAACTCCACTCCGGTATAACCGGTTCCTCCAACAATCCCCGCTTTAATCATCGTGGTAACCCTACATCAACCATTGAAAAGCAGGCATCATACGTCACTGCCCATCTGACGCAAGTCCGGCTATTTTTTGGAATAAAGGGTCTCAGGAAAGCCGCCCCGGTATTCGATCCGCCACTCAACTCCAATTCACAGTGAGGTTTTACCCGTGAATCTTAACAAAGAAACGCTCATTGCCGGCGTCGCCGTAGCAATAGTTCTGGTCCTTGCCGTGAGTTGGTTTACACCCGTCGGTCTGCGCCCGGCGCCGCCATTAGTCGGTCAGGCACTCGACGGTCGCACACTGACCTTGCAACAGTTCCACGGCAGACCGGTATTGGTCACTTTCTGGGCGACCACCTGTCCATCCTGCATTGAAGAAATCCCTCATTTGATTGAGATCTACCGGGAACTCAATCCAAAGGGGCTGGAAATTATCGGGGTAGCCATGAGTTACGACCCACCCTTGCAAGTGCAAGCCATGGTTCGGCAGCGACGCATACCCTATCCCATCGTATTGGATAGTAAGGAGCAGATTGCCCAAGCGTTCGACAACGTGCGATTAACCCCTACCACCGTGCTGATTTCACCGGATGGACGGATTGTGCAATATCGGCTTGGACTGTTGGATATGCCAAAATTACGCGAGGCGATTGAGGCGATGCTTTAAAACGAGTGAACAGTCACCCGCCGATGACTGCTGACGACTGCTCACTCGGTGATGGTCAGCGAAAGCAGGTGTTAGCCCGTTCCAGACACTCACATGCCTGGTCAAGATCGGAGTGGCAACGCATCACCCAGGCATCGCCCCAGAAGAAATTACAACTGGTTTCGGCTCGCAGCACCCGCCAGCGTGCTTCCTCCAGCAAGGCAAGCAACTCCGGGTTTTGCGATCCGAAATTCGTCGCGTTGCTCATTGCGCCATGCACCGCTTGACTCACTTCGTCAACCCGGGTCAATGCGTCTTTCTGCGCTTGTGTGCCGGTCCACTGCACGAAATCGCAACCGTGGTGCCAACCGGTATTCCACGCGCCAGGACCGACCGTGATCTCACCCTGCGCACCGAATCGGTCAAGATAATCCTTGATAAAAGTCGGCTGAATTGCGCCTGGATCGCTCCGCGCCTGGTCCATGAGGGGTTTATAGAAAACGTCCCAGAAGTTGCTGCCGGGCGTTACATTACGGAACCAGCCCCCATTCTGACCATCACTGCAGGTCGTGACCAAGGGCGGGAAATCACAACTCTTAGTGCGCTCCCGGACTTCTCGATCAAACCAGGCGAATTCCATGCCCGACTCTTGCGCATTGGACAGATCGCGGTCGCGCACAATAGCGATCATTTCCTCGCCGCCATAACGAACGGTATGCGGCCGGTAGCGCACTTCTTCCCAACGCATCGGCGTGACCGGTTGGACATGCTCGGAATCCACTAGCACATAGCGATAGCCTAAGCGGCGCAGCAGCGGGATCATTTCCATGCAGAAGCCCATCTCTGGCGGCCAGAACCCCTGGAAATCGCTGTTGAAGAACAACCGGCGAGCCATCCCCCGCCACCGCGCCAAATGCGCCTCCCAATCAGCCAGCGGGATCAACGGTATGACCGGATGATAATAGGCTGTGCCAAGCATATCGATCGATTGGGCGTTTCGTAAATTCCACAGCAGCGCTTCGCAATCGACGATGCCATAGGCCCGGCTCTGAAATTCCGGATGGGTCAAGGTCTCCAACAAAGTGCCTGACAGCGCCAGATGAACCCGGCCCACGTCGGCGTATTCAGCTAACGAACGGGGAATCCGGTCCATAGCGAACAGAATTTCCCGGGCTTCCCATTCATTTTGCTGTAGCAGGTGTTCCAGATTGCCGTGCGGTTGGTGCAAATTCAGCACCAGCGCATGGTAGAGGGTGTCCGCCATGATTCAACCTCCATCAATGATCGGATGGCGATAGATGCAGCGCTGAGACGGCGCCTTCCGCCAATCCTGAATTTTTCTCTAATCCGGAATCGGTCGCAGTGGCGTGACCGGGATAGCTAAAGACTTTCGGCGATGGCAATAGCCCGCCGGCAGATTTCACGGCCATAATCAGTCCATAACCCCTGTCCCCAGTACCGATAGCAACTGGTCTGTGAACTCATCAGATGAAACAGGGCGTTGCGGTAACGCGGATCGTTGGTCGCCACTCCCGGCTTGAGCACATTCTCGTAGAATTGCGAACTGGCTTTTTCCATCGGGCCGAGGACGTTGTCATAGCCGCGCACCCAAGAGATGTCATTGGTCCAGCTGCCGCCTTCCATGTGGAAACGGCCATCTTCCTGCTTTAATTCAGCAATGACCTTCTCCAGTTTTTCCGGCCCATCGCCCGGCTTGAACCGATCCCAAATCCGCTTTTGGAGCAACGGTTGCACGACCGGCAAGTCGGTTTCCTTGATGCCCATTGCGAACAGATGCTCCAGATACTCGGTCGCGTTCATCATCGGCACATCCGATCCAGAGGCTTCGTTCGCCACCTGGAAAAACATGCCTGGAAATTCATTCATCATGACCCCGCCGTTCTCGCCATCGGCGATCTGCGTGACCAGCGGCGGCACGGATTTCCCGGCCAGCTCCCAGCGCGACAGGCCTTTGGCTTCGTAATACGGCTGCATCTGCGCCACCAGTTTGGTGTCGCTGCCCTGGGTTTTGATGATAGCGATGATGCTGACGGTCTCGCCCTTGGAATTCGTGCAGACCAGCCGATGCGGCAGGTGCTGTTTCTCCGGACCCCGACCCTGTGCGGGCTGCTCAACCGTGTGCTCCTGCACGAGCAGCCATTGAAAGCCGCAATCCACCAGGGTTTTAATGTACTCATAGGCAGTATCGGGATGGTTGGGCAACGCCATTTCCGAGGGGGAAAAACCGCGTACCCGCTCCAGCGCCTCCAGTCCAAAGATAGCAGCGAAATGGTGTTGCCATGCCTTGACATGCAAGCGGAAATCCTGGGCCGGGGTCGAAGGCGCCACTGCGTGGCCCCAGGGACAACCGAGCCATTCCACTGCCCGCCGATAGGCCGGGTTGCAGGTAGCGTTTTTGAGCGCATCGAACACATCGTGCAGTCCCATATCGCGCAGACCATGGAATAGCGTACCGGAATACTCCAGCATGACACGCGGTTCCTTGCCATCATGAATGAGTTGTGGGACAAACTCGCCGATCCGCTTGTAGCACCAGTGGAAAACCGGGGCATTGTAGTTGTCGCCGATGCCCTGGTTATCCATCATGTATTTGAGATTGCTAATAATACCCGCCGTGTGCAAGTCATGGCCACCTGCTGGAATCAGCGGTTGGTGCATGTGCAGGGCAATCGCGCAAGCCGCACGGATATGGCCAAAATCGACCCGGCTCTCCGGCAGGAACGCCGGTCGGTCGCGGCTGGCGCGCAAGGTTTGGTCGATCAGCGACTCCGATCCGCAGACATTGGGCAGGCCATCGACGTATTCCGGAAGTTGGCTCATAACGTGGAATTCTCCAAGGGTAATTGATTAGTTAGCTTTATTGCTTGCATCGGATGAGTTCATAGATATTCAGGTAATCCTGACCGGGTCGACACCAGGAGTAGTCGCAACTCATGCCATGGATTACCAATTGCCGGAAATCTTCCGGGTAATCAAACCACAAGGCGATAGCGCGGTGCATCGCTGATTCGAGACCGGCGTGGTCGGCATTATGGAAGACGAACCCGTTACGTTCTTCCCATGGCTTGCCAGCGTAGTCCTTATCGAACACCGTGTCTTGGAGTCCGCCGATGGCCCGCACGATAGGAACCGTGCCATATTTCAAGGCAATCATTTGTGTCAGGCCACAGGGCTCGAACAGACTGGGCATGACCACCATGTCCGCACCTGCATAGATTAGGTGTGATAGCTCCTCATCAAACCCCAGTTCGAGGTGGCAATCCGGACTATCATTAAGGTGCCGCTTAAGGTTCCAGAAATGTTGGTTAATATGTGGATCAGGACTGGAGCCGAGGAGTACAAACTGAGCGTTGTTGCGCAGTGCGTAGAAAATGGCGTGATGAATCAGATTAACGCCCTTTTGGCTGTCAAGCCGGCCTACATAGGCAATAATTGGCTTGTATTCTTTGCTCAGCCACAGCCGGTCGCGCAGGGCTTCCTTGTTGGCATACTTGTCGTCCAGTGTTTCGATGCCGTAGTGGCTGGGGATATGGGGGTCAATCTCCGGATTCCAGATATCATAATCAATGCCGTTTAACACCCCGCCAAACTTGCCCTGATGCAAATTCAGGGTATGGCTTAATCCACCGCCTTGGTCGGTAAAGCGCGCCTCATGCGCATGGGTTGGCGACACCGTGGTGGTGAAGTTGGAATACACGATGCCACCTTTCATCAAATTAACTGCGCTGTGGTTGAAGTTATCGCGCAGGCGGTCGTAGTTAAAATAGTGGGCGATATTGGTCAAACCGGTGGCCCAGAGCGCATATTCACCGGTCATACCCTGATGTTTGAAATTATGGATCGTATAACAGACTCGCGACCAATGCATTCCACCCTGGGCGTATTGCTCAAACAGCAGCACCGGCACCAGCCCGGTTTGCCAGTCGTGGCAGTGAATGATATCGGGTCGACGATTGTCTCTGAGCATGAACTCCAGCGCGGCCTTACTGAAAAAGGCAAACCGGCTGACATCATCCGAGAAGCCGTAAAAATGTCCACGGTTAAAGAAATTTTCGTTGGAGTGAGGCTCGATAAAAAAGCACTTGCGGCCATGCACGAAACCGAACCAGACTGAACAATGAATCGCGCCATTATACCACGGCACCCACAGATCTTTCACGCTGACTTGCAGGCCCCAAATGTGGTCATAGCGCATGCAGTCATATTTTGGCAGGATAATGTGGACTTCATTGCCACGAATCTCCAGTTCCCGAGTCAGACCAAAAACCACATCAGCTAATCCACCGACTTTGGCGACGGGAGCGCATTCGGGAGCAATTTGTACGATATACATAAACCTCTGTCCTTATTACTGTCGTGTGCCATCGCGAGTTGTAGCGCTCCAGTCCCCCCTCCTCCAGAAGGCCCGGAGCGCGGCCCGCTCCTCGCGTTTTTATGGTTGCGGCAAATGATCGCGACTGGCGACCATCACGAACGCTTGTCCAGGCCGCAAGTCATAGGAAAACGGTCGTGGAATGTATTCCAAGGGGTATTCCGGCGACACATCCTGTAATGGGGCGCCTGCCTGAATATAGGCGCCGACGTTTTCAGCGTAGAAGTACTGATGGTTCCACGGATCTTTGTTTAGGATAATCAGCGCTTCTTCCTGAGTGCGGGTTGATGCCTTCCACATCAGCAGGATATTCGGGTTCTGGTAGGGTAAAACGGTCGTCGGGCATTCTTCCCGGAAAATGGAATACTGTTGCGTGATTGCATTGACGCTGGTGATGAACGCGCACAAATCCACATTGGGTTCTTCCCAGTCGCCAGGTCGGGTACTCACCACATGCATGCGGCGACGGAAACCGTATTCGAAACCCATCGGGATCATGACGCCGGCAGAGAATAGGGCCGAGAACAAATACCGTTGCTTCATCGCCGCCACGTTGCCGTTAACTTCCTGAAACAATCGCTCGGTGTCATGGCTTTCAGGGAAGCTGATCGATGGAGCAATTTCGCGCACCAGTTGATACTGCTCCATCAGCCAAGGGCCATTGAAATCCCACCACTTGGAACTGTTGAAGACGAAATCAAAGCCGGCCTGAGCAGTCTGCTTGGTTTGGTCAGCGGTGCAACCCAACGTCTCAGCGGTAAACAGCGTGTCGGGGTATTTCTGACGAATGTCACGAATCAGCCGCTTCCAGATAGGTCCGGGAATTTGGTAAGCAGCGTCGCAACGAAAACCCTTAAAACCCAAGTCCAACAGGTATTCGACGATCTTGTAACAATAACGGTAAAGACCTTCGGGATCAGAGGTATGCAGGTGGTTAAATAGCGCCAGGTCGCCCCAGACCACTTTGTGACCGTCTTCCATGCAAAATGGATGGGCAATGCTCCCGTCGCCCTCGCGGACGAACCATTCAGGATGCTGACGAGTCAGTGCGGAATCGAAGGCGCAGTGGTTGATCACCAGATCCACCATCACCTTGAGACCCAGTTGATCGGCTTGCGCCAGCGTTGCCTTGAGCTGTTGTTCGGGGGATTGCTTGGAGTCGGGGTCAGCCAGCAACGGATGTAACTGGAAATAATCGACAATGGAGTACAGACTGCCCGAATAACCGGGTTTCTGGACAGGATTGACAAAAATCCAGTCAAACCGCATGTCGGCGGCGCGTTGGAGATGGGTTTTCCAGTGGCTGCAAGGACCCGCCAGCAAGGGAAAGAGGTTGTAAACGATCATCGGCAACTCCCCTGAGTTCTTTGTTTTTATTCAGGCGCGGCGCAACGCTCCGGCTTGAATAGCATGAATTGGTGGAATCGTACCATGAAACTGCGTATGACAGCAGCTACAACTCCCGGCGGGCGCACGGCGTGGCCCAACGGCGTCACGCCGGCAGTGAGTGGCTACAACTGGGTTTGCAGGTAGTTGGGCAGGCCCAGGCGTTCGATCAGCCCCAACTGGGTTTCTAGCCAACCGATGTGCTCTTCTTCGCTGGCTAAAATGGCGGACAATAGATCGCGAGTGGCATAGTCGCAGCAACTCTCACAATAACCGATAGCCTCCCGGTACAGCGGGTGGGCGATGTATTCGAGCTTGAGGTCGCCACGAAAAATTTCCTCAACATTTTCGCCAAGGTAAAGTTTGCCAAGATCTTGAAGATTCGGCAGCCCCTCCAGATGCAAAATTCGCCGAACCAACCGGTCCGCATGTTTCATCTCGTCGATGGACTCATCATACTCATGCTGACCGAGCTTCCCAAATCCCCAGTTTTCGAGGATGCGGGCATGGAGAAAATACTGATTGATAGCAGTCAGTTCGCTTTTAAGCGCCTTATTCAGGTACTCGATAACCTTGGCGTCGCCTTTCATTTGCAGATTACTCCTGGAAGATTAGAGATCAACAGCGAACCAAGCGGCCTGTGTTGGGGCCGGTTTCGCCGTGGGAGGTGGGGGGGCAGGGGTAGCGACCACCACTGGCGATGCGGAGTCGGTAGCGTCCGGTCGTGGGGCTGCCAGACAGCCATCAAGAAATTCCCGGACGCTGTCGATGCATTTGCCGCACTCAACGCCAATCCCCAGACGGATGCTCAAATCACCGATAGTGCGGGCGCCCAGTTCGACGGCCTCGCGAATTTGCCGGTCGGAAACCGACTTACAGATGCACAAGTACACGGTGTGGACCTCCCGATCAAAACGTTTGAACAAATGATAGAGACTGTTGACCAGCAGTTTGGTTGCGAAAACGCTGACCTTCAACCCCTTGCCTGACGGATTCGCGATGACTACTGCGCTTGTCTGGTTTCGTCATGACCTTCGGTTGGCCGATAACCCGGCGTTGCATCGTGCGATGCAGGCGCATGAATGGGTGATTCCGGTCTATCTACACGCCCCACACGAGGAAGCACCCTGGGAACCGGGCGCTGCTTCGCGTTGGTGGTTGCATCACAGCCTGGCGGCGTTGGATACCGAGTTGCAGCGGCGCGGTTCGCGGTTGATTTTGCGCCAGGGCGACAGTTTAATCCTGTTGCGGGAACTGCTGCATGAGACCGGCGCAACAGCGGTGTACTGGAACCGGCGTTATGAGCCAGTGATCACGGCTCGCGACCGGGTGATCAAGGCAGCGCTGCGGGCGGCCGGCGTGATGGCTGAAAGCGCCCAAGCAGCCCTGTTAATCGAGCCATGGACCTTGCTGAAAGCCGATGAAACACCCTATCAGGTCTTTACTCCTTTTTGGAAAGCCGGCTTGCGGAAACTGTCGCCCGCCGCTCCATTACCCACTCCAGAACTGACGGGGCCTGAGTCATGGCCGGATTCACTCTCGCTCAATGCGCTACAACTCCTGCCACACTTTCCCTGGGATGCAGGGCTGGCAGCGACCTGGCAACCCGGGGAAGCCGGCGCACAGACGCGATTGGAGCAATTCTGCGTGACGGCGTTGACTGGCTATGCCCAGTGGCGTGATTGGCCAGGTCGGGAGGGCGTATCCCGATTGTCGCCCTATCTGCATTTTGGTGAGATCAGTCCCCGGCAAGTTTGGGCGGCGGTAACGAATGCTATCAGCGGTGATCCATTCTCGAATAAGAGCGCGGAAACCTACCTGCGGGAAATCGGTTGGCGAGAATTCGCTTATTACGTGCTGTACCATTGGCCGCATACCCCGGAACAACCACTCCAGGAACGCTTTGCCGCCTATCCGTGGCGGGAGGATAACGCGGAGTTATTGCAGTCCTGGCGACAGGGACGGACGGGTTATCCGATGGTGGATGCGGGGATGCGGCAACTTTGGCAAACCGGCTGGATGCACAATCGGATACGGATGCTGGTTGCCTCATTCCTGGTTAAAAATTGCCGCATTCCCTGGCAGGAGGGCGCCCGCTGGTTCTGGGATACGCTGGTGGATGCTGACTTGGCCAGCAATACACTCGGTTGGCAATGGACTGCCGGCTGCGGGGTCGACGCTGCGCCTTACTTTCGCGTGTTCAATCCAATGCGTCAGGGTGAACAATTCGATCCAGCAGGACTATATATCCACCGCTGGGTTCCTGAACTGGCCACATTACCGGCTTCGGTCATTCATCAACCTTGGGTTGTATCACCGAAGCTGGACTATCCTGCGCCGGTTGTTGATTTCGCCGCCAGTCGGGCCCAAGCCCTTCAAGGCTGGGATCAAATTCGTAGTGGCGTGATCAACGCCTAATCTCTCTGTGTAAAATCCAGTCCCTCCGCCTGCAAGCACCCAACCCACCGAGGATTCCCCTGCCGCCGTCGCCTGGGAACCGCAAAAACCCCTGGTCATTGAGGAAATCGATGCTGAAGGTCCCAGGGAAGGCGAGGTTCTATTGCAAGTCGTCGCCACCGGTGTCTGCCACACCGACGCTTTCACCCTCTCTGGCGACGACCCGGAAGGCGCATTTCCCTGCGTCCTTGGCCACGAAGGCGGTTGCGTCGTCGTCGAATGCGGCCCCGGCGTCAAGGGTCTGAAACCCG
>JBAQIQ010000362.1:0-1545 GCA_049288935.1 Candidatus Competibacteraceae bacterium | reverse complement strand
GCCCGAGCCTGCTCTTCCGCCGCCCGAGCCTGCTCTTCCGCCGCTTGGGCCGCTTCTTTCTCCAGCCGGGCCTGGTCGATCTCGGCGCGCAAGGCGTTCAGATGGTTTTCAATGCTCTTCTGCTGGCGCAGGTAGTTTTGCCGCGCCTGATAGCGGTGGTAGGCGCGTTCTTTCTCGGAAAAGGTTTTTAGGGTGCTCATGGCTTGGCGCATCTCCTCGGTTTGCATCCACGCGGGTAAATGTTCGGCGTCGAGCCGGTGGCCTTCGGTGAAGAATTTCAGCCAGCGCTCTTGTTCGGTTTCGACGACGGCAATCGTACATTTGCTCAATTCCAGCAGCCAGATGCCGCCGTGCTCCACCAAGCTCCGGCCCTGTTCATCGCGCAGGCGGAAGTGATGGACGGCTTCCGTGCGCTGGGGCCTCAAGGCTTGGCCCAGCAACCAGATGGCGTAGGTCGGTTGGAGCTGGTCGTAGCCGTCCCCGTCCTGGAGCTGCGCGCTGTAGAGATCCGCCCAGCCGTAGAGGATGCGGGCCGGCAGGTCCGGGATGTTGAGCAGTTGGATTTCGATCTGGTACAGCCGTCCGGCCTGGTCGCGGGCCTTGACGTCGACGATGCTGAGTTTGTCGTCGAGAAATTCGCGCTCGTTGTAGGGGTTGAGAATCTCGACGGCGGTGATCGGTGCGGGGAGTTCGCCGGCGAGGATGGCGTTGAGAAAATGGATCAACAGTCGGCGGTTGCGTTCGGCGCCGAGCAGCGCTTTGAAGACACAGTCAATCTTGGGGTCGATGGGATGTTTCATCCCCCAAGCCTAGCCGACGGCGTGGCTCATGAACAGACGCCGGTCGGCTCCGACAACGCAGACAGGAGGGTCGAGTTTGTTGATCATCATCTTCTTCTCCGGCCGGACGGGGACGTGTTCGAGATCGGGCGGTTTCATGGAAGCGATGACAACTCCCATGCGCAACTCTACCCAAGGGGGAAGTCGTGGTGGCGGCGAGGGGCATTGCTCGAAAGGCAGTTGACACGACGCAACCGGCACGCTCGCCGAGCCAGAGGAGAATCATGTATGCGCTGTCCCCGTAATTTCCTACTTTGCGCCCTGAACGCGGAGCTTGCCACCGGTTCCAAGCAAGACGTAGGGCGGATTGCCATGAAAGTACCGGACTTTCATCGTCCGGGGTGACTTTCCAACGACATGATCGTTAAGGCGCCAGCCCGTAACCCGCCTTTTGGGGGGACATCCCGGAATCGGCGGGTGACGCTGCGCTAACCCGCCGAGCGCGCTGGCCAGATTCGCTCACGGATTCGCCCCGAGTTCGTACCGTAGCAACTGGATCAGCCGCTGGCTCCCACCTTTGCCCGTTGTCAGCGACTTCACACTGCGACGCACTTCAGGGACGTACCAGGATACGTCGGCGCCCGTGATGCGCTCCCCGGTGCTGGGGTCGAATAATTCCGTTTGCAGGCTGACCTTGAGGGTCCGGAACGTTCCAGCCGGCACGGACACCGTTGCCCATTCCCCCACGACGCCCTCAGCGCGCACC
>JBAQIQ010000361.1:0-18221 GCA_049288935.1 Candidatus Competibacteraceae bacterium | reverse complement strand
GTGTGTTCGCCGGCGCTGCTGATCGTCGGTGAGGTAGTGAAGCTGCATTCGCAACTGGCGTGGTTTCGGTTGGAAGCACGCTTTTAGACAGGATGATGATTGCTTGCCGTCAATCGGCCCAATTTTTCTCTTGACTTGACCGGGGGCGTCTTCCACCGCCAGCAAGATCACCGTGGGCTTCTGGGTAGATTAGCAAAGTCGATGCCGGGTATCATGGGCGACGTGCGCGGGAGGCGAGCATTCGATAAAGGGGAGTTGGGACGTGAACGAGCGTTTGAGCGTGATCCTGCCCGCCAAGAATGAGGCGGGTAATTTGCCACCGTTGTTGACCCAATTGGCGACGCAATTTCCGGCTGCGGAAGTCCTGGTGGTGGACGATGGATCGGCAGACGCGACTGTGCAGGTATGCCGGGAACATGGCGTACAGATCGTGAGGCATCCCTATTCGTTGGGGAATGGAGCGGCGATCAAAACCGGGGTTCGCCATGCAGTCGGTGAGGTGCTGGTGTTCATGGACGCTGACGGCCAGCATGATCCTGCGGATATTCCCCGGTTATTGGCCAAGCTGGATGAAGGCTATGAAATGGTGGTGGGTGCTCGGCAGGCCGATACCCATGCTTCCCTGGGTCGGCGGTTGGCCAATTATGGCTATAACCGGTTGGCTTCCTGGATGACCGGGTACGACATTCGGGATTTAACCTCCGGATTTCGTGCGGTCCGCGCCCGGCATTTTCGCAAATTTCTTTACTTGTTGCCCAACGGTTTTTCTTACCCGACGACCAGCACCATGGCTTTTTTTCGCGCCGGTTTCCCAGTGGCTTATGTCCCGATTCGGGCCGGGCGGCGGGGAGGAAAAAGCCATATTAGCTTGCTGCGGGATGGATCACGATTTGTACTGATCATCCTCAAAATCGGCGCCCTGTTTTCGCCGATGCGGTTTTTTTTGCCGCTGAGCCTGGTGTTCCTGCTCACCGGCGTGGGGTATTACAGTTACACTTACTTCACGATGGGGCGCTTTACTAATATGAGCGCGGTGCTGTTGATTTATTCCCTGTCGCTATTCCTGATAGGTCTGGTTTCAGAGCAAATCTCTGCCCTGCACTACAAGGGGGTCGAGGAGGATCAGCGGCGCACCCGGCGGGACGACGGTAAATTCTGAGGTTAAAAAATGATTTTATTTGGGATTTTTTCCTAAACGATCAGCCTTATTGCGAATCGAATATTCAGCGCTTGATCGCCTGAAACGCAGGAAAGCAAGTTTATGAAACAGCCATTTATCGTGTTCGGTTCTCCTCAAATTGAACAGGCCGAAATTGATGAGGTCATGGATTCGTTAGTATCCGGCTGGTTGGGCACCGGTCCGAAAGTGGCGCGCTTCGAGCATGACTTTGCTGTTTACAAGGGAATTCATGAAAACCAGGTAGCAGCGGTGAATTCCTGCACGGCGGCGTTGCATGTGAGTATGATTGCTTCAGGTATCGGTCCGGGTGATGAGGTGATTACCACACCGATGACGTTTTGCGCGACGGTTAATGCGATTATCCATACGGGTGCAACGCCGGTGTTAGTGGATGTGGACCCGGTCACGATGAATATTGACCCGGCGCAGGTCGAAACGCGGATCACGTCGCGGACCCGGGCGATTTTACCTGTGCATTTCGCTGGGCGGCCGTGTGAGATGTTTGCGCTAATGGAGATTGCGCGGCGGCATGATTTGCAGGTGATCGAGGATTGCGCCCATGCGATTGAGACCGAGTATCAGGGGCGCCAGGCAGGTACTTTTGGAAATTTTGGCTGTTTCAGTTTTTATGTGACAAAGAATGTGGCGACGGGCGAGGGAGGGATGGTGATCGCTCGTGATGATCATAATATTGGGCGAGTGAAGATGCTGGCGTTGCATGGGATGAGTCGGGATGCATGGCGACGGTTCAGTGATACGGGGTTTAAGCATTATCAGGTGGTGGAGTGTGGCTTTAAATACAACATGATGGATATCCAGGCCGCGATTGGCATTCATCAATTGGGGCGGGTCGAGGAGAACTGGTTAAAAAGGCGGGCGGTGTGGCGACGTTATCAGGCGGCGTTTTCTGGTTTACCAGTAGTCTGCCCTTCTGAACCGGCCCCGGATACCCGTCATGCTTATCATCTTTACACGATTTTGATTGACGAGGCGAAGACCGGTATCAGTCGGGATGCGTTTCTCGATGCGATGACGGCCTGGAATATTGGGGTAGGCGTACATTATCTGAGCATTCCCGAACATCCATTTTATCAGCGGACGTTGGGCTGGCGACCGGAGGATTATCCGAATGCGATGCGGATCGGACGCCAGACAGTGAGTTTGCCCATTTCGGCGAAGGTATCGGATGACGAGGTAGGCAGGGTCATCGAGGCGGTTTTTAGCATTCTCGGGACAGCAGGGAAGTGAAGACGGATTCCTTGTTTTATCGCCTGTTTCAGGCCATGCCCGCGCTGGCGTTGGATCTGGCAGGCATCGCGATTTCCGAGCGGGCGGCTTATCAATTTCGCTCCGAGGAGATCAAGCAGACCGCGTTTCGGTTGGATGGGGTGTTGATGCCGGCGGCGGAGGTCCGGGAGGCGCCGGTGGTGTTCGTCGAGGTGCAATATCAGCCCGATGAATTGTTTTATGGGCGATTTTTCGCGGAGATTCTACTGTATCTGTATCGGTGTCCGCCGCCGCATCCGTGGCGGGCGCTGGTGATTTATCCCCACCGTGCGGTGGAACGGCTGAATGAGTTGCATTACGGTTCATTGTTGAATCTGCCGGAAATCCAGCGGGTGTATTTGGAGGATTTCGCTGAGCGACCGGCGAACACGATGGGCATGCGCTTGATTCAATTGCTGATCGGCAATACGGCACAGGCGGTCATGCAGGCAGTGGCGCTGCTGCGGCAGGTGCGGACGGCGCCCCACGCCGAACTGTCCTTCGAGCAGACGCTGGAGTTCGTGGAAACTATTTTGGTGTATCGGTGCCCTCAATGGGGCCGAGAGGAGATCAAGGCGATGTTAGGCTTGGATACTGAATTGAAACAGACCCGGTTTTATCAGGAGGTGTTCGCCGAAGGTGAAGCTGAGGGTGAACTCAGGGGTGAACTCAGGGGTGAACTCAGGGGTGAACTCAGGGGTGAGCTTAAGCTGTTGCGGCGGTTGTTGATTCGCCGCTTTGGGGTGTTGCCGGCGTGGGCGGAGGCGAAACTGGCGGCTGCGGAACTGGCGCAGTTGGAAGCGTGGGGGGAACGGGTGCTGGAGGCATCGTCGCTGGATGAAGTTTTTGCCGGTGGGTCCTGATGCGTCATCGATTTAGCGTTCTCGGGAAAGCGGGTAGATGAAGCCGGTGCTGCTTTATCTGGATGTCCAGCCAGACGCTTGATAATCCGCACCCGCCGGGAATTCTGTTGGAAACAGGCAATATCGCTCTGATGCTTTTGCAATTGAACCCGTGCAGCTATTATGGCAAACGCCAGATAAAAAGAGCGTCTGCATAATCGAACAAGGGTACAGAGGCACCACGCCATAGGCGAGCCTCAAGCCGAGCTATAGCAGCATGGAAACGAGCGGGAACCCAACCGTAACGTATGCCATAAACCAATGGAAAGCGTCCCCGCCGAATTTGTCGCCACTCCTGTAAGCAAAATCCAGACTGGGTGAATAACGCTACAAGCTGTTCCGGGGTGCGCTGGATCTTATGATGCTTAGGCTGTAAGTGAGGTTTTCGCCTGACCTGCTCCACAGCCACTACCCATCCTCCAGGCTTGAGTAATCGGCGGAATTCGTTTATCACCGACAGCAGGCTAGTATCTTCATGGAAGTAAAGAAAAACCCCCGTGCAGGTTAGGGCATCGACAGATTGATTGGCAAAAGGCAGTCGGTATCCGTCATAGGCTATAACCTGTCCGGCTAGTTGTGGATGCAACCGAACAGCTTCCTTCAGCATGGCTTCAGATAAGTCAACTCCTACCCCCAATATATCTGGCCGTACCCTCTGAAGCGAGGCGAGAAAAATACCGGTACCACAGCCGAGATCAAGTAGCGACGCGGATTTCGGGAGGCTATTTAAAACCGGAAATAAGGATAGGTGATGACATAGTGCTATATAAGAGTTTTTGAAACCGCGCCAATCATTAGGATCAATAGCAGCAGCCTTTCCAGCACTGTTAGCTATGGAATCCCAATACTGTCGGATTTTATCAATATTAAAATCTTTCATATTTCACTCCTCAAACGCACTGAAAGATAAATAGAAATCAGTACTAACAAGAGAAGCTCTCCTAGCGTGAATACTAATCGCGCTACTGCGGCCATCGCCAGCAAGTTGCCGATATTGTAACCTAGTCCTGCCCCCACAAGAATAAACCCTCCCTCGCGAATCCCTAAACCCCCTGGAATTACCGAAATAAGGCTGGAAATTAGCCAAGCACCAGAGTAGAGCACTGCCAGTACCACAATATCCGTGAGAGTTATGCCAGCAGCATCAAGTGCGAACAGCAAGCCTGTCCAAACTCCGAAGTACGTGCTCCATTCTACTGCCACACTTACACACAGCCCTAGTAAGGTCGTGAGAGGAAGAGGTATCGGCCCAAAAAGTTGGGTTCGCCAGCGTGCCGGCAAATTTCTCTCCACGCCGCCTCGCCCCATCCAAAGCATCGTACACGTAGTGCCAATAAACGCCAGAAGCACACCCACCCATCCACCTAAGACGCCACCTAATGCAAAAAAACTCAATAAAAATGAGAGTATTATATGATTAACGCTGGCAATAGTCGCATGTTGCCAGGGAACATGCTCTATCAGACGATGCACCTGATATGCGAACCCCCATACCTTACCGGGTAGATATTTTAGGGGTTGGGCGATGACGTAAGCAGTCACAGCCAGACTCCCGACCTTGAACGGATAACGCCCTGCGCAGACCAGTACTGCAAAACTGACCGCAGAGGTCAGTAACATGCCCCCAGCAACGGGAACAGTCCAGACTAGCACCCATCCATCGAATCGCTGCAATGACTCGCGCGCTTCGGAGAAGGTCTGCGACAGTGCCCAAGCCAACCCCACTAGCGCCAGCGCAGCCAACGCAACCGTTATCCAGTGACGATACCGCTTCATCCTCGTATTAGGTCGCGCAAAGCCGCTACGGTACGCATGCCTGTCAGAAGAATGCGTCCGGCAGCGCCGAAAGCTATTGTGCGGGTACCCTTCATGGATGTCACTCCACCCCATTTTTCTTTGAACTTAACAAGTGCTGGCTGATCGGCAGGCGAGGCCATCAGGTTAAAGCGCATTGCACCATGGTCGCGTGCATTAATAATCGCTTCAGTCATCAAACCATAGCCAGGTCGCAGACTCGCATAATGCCGGTCAAATCCACCATGGAGGTAGTAACTCGTGATGCCATCATGGGCGACAGCGATAAAACCGCAAACTTTACCATGAGGAGTTTCTCCTACATGCATGAAGACTCTTGGGTCACGCTCGGAAAATGCAACCAGAGCATCAAAATAGGCTTTCGTATAACGCTGAGCACCACCGTGGTGCGCAACAGTGCCAGAATATTGAGTAAATATTGTTCCGGCATCTGCTGCCGTTGCGGGACGGGTTATCAAGCCTTCTCGGCGGGCGCGACGGTTTTTATAACGCACGTCAGATTCAAGTGCTTCTTCCTTCCATTCAGACAGGTTTTCAATAACGGTCTCGGGAAGGATGACATTGCCAGTGTTATCTTGTCGATCATCGACGTTCGCTGTAAATCTCAACGCATGCACTCCGCGCTTTTTTAAAAAAAGATGAGTTGCAGGTGCTTTCATCTGGAGAATTATCTTGGAATCTGACAAACCAATGGGAAACTCTGCGTAGGCAAGACAAAAAGGTCCAGCATGAAACAGTGCGAATTGTGTCGGTGTCTCGCCAGGCATTATGACAGTACGCGCACCAAATCCCTGTTCGAGCACGTTACCCCAGTCGGGAGAGTGAAAGAACTTCGACACAGTTTTTATCTCGATCCAGACTTACGTAACAGGAAAATGAACCCAGGTGACAGTGGGGTCATTACTTGCAGGAGTGGTTTGGGAAAAACAGCTAATACTCTAATCCATATCTGCTTGCGTTTATATAAGGTCGAGTTTTTTAAGATGAAGGGAACGGCGTTGATTACCTGAAAATCTTTGAACCAATGTAACAATTGCCAGTAATGGGTAGAATAGGCATCCAATACGGCTTTTGATCCAAAAAAATGCATCAGCCTTACTGCAAACCGCCTCGGCAGCCAATGTACAAAAGGCCAAAAAACATGTGGCTCGATGGGGAAGAGTAAATTCGGGCCGGCAAAATAAGCATACCCTCCTGGCTTAAGGATACGGTGTATAAACCCAATCAACGCTTCCGGGTCAGGTACGTGCTCGTAGACTTGGTTGCAGACCACGACATCGACCGAATCAGGTTCAGGGTAATCGCCGGTGTAGTCTCCCTGGATAAATTCCAGGTTCGGATGGGCTTCCTTAAGGGTCAGCCAGCGCTGCCATGGAGAAGGGTCAATCGCAGTCATGCGCCCAACCTGTGGGGCGAGATGCGCGGCAATCTCGCCGCAACCGCAGCCTACATCCACCCAATGGCTGCTGGAAAAATCCAGTCCAGTCATCAAACGCAGGGTGGTAAAAATGGCAGCGGCTTTTTCAGGACGATCCTGGTCTCCCCAGCCCGGATCAGGCCAGTGAGTCTGGAGAGGGATATCCAGATTCATATAGATCGCTCAATGTTCGATGTCGGGCTCGAAGACTTCTTCCAGTTGGCTGGACTCCAACAGGCGCTCGCTCCACCGCTCCAGCCGCTCCGGGGGCGCCTCTCGCAACCGGGTTTCCGCCCAGGCCGGCAGTTCGCCGAAACGCCGCGTCAACTGTCGGCGCAAAACCCGGAGTTCGCCCTGCTGCAAGCCCTGCTGCAAGCCTTGCTGCAAGCCCTGCTGCAAGCCCTGCTGCAAGCCCTGCTGCAAGCCTTTTTTAATCCCGATCCGCTCTACGCTCGTTACATAGCGCATGACCTGTTGCTCCTCGTACTGTTGCAATTCCGTCCAAAGCCGATCTTCCGCCGCCTCTGGCAGCACTAGCACCCAATCCAGGAAGCGGAAGAGTTCGAGTACGTCCTGACGTGACCATCCCCGGTGGTACAGCCCGCGCGCCAGCCGCCATTTCCAAGCGTAGCGCGCGTCCGCATCCCGGACCGTGTCCTGGGCCTTGAGGTGCGCCAGAACCACGACCGCAAACGGGTTGGCATGAGTTTCCAACTCCGCTTCCCGATCCCGGTAGTCCAGCAGTTTGACTAGCGGATAACGCCAGTGTAACGCACAGCCCCACAAATCCTGCCAGTACACCGCCGGTCGCCAGCGCCGCCGACCATCCGTTAGCACCGCCAAACTAACCACCGGGCGTTGGTAGCGATCGCGAATGCGGGCGTAGTACGTGAACATCCGTTCGGCGAAATTCACCTCGTACTGACCCTGGACCTCGACATGGACCAGCACCCACACCTCGTCGCCGTCCCGCCGCCACACCTGAACCAGCTTGTCGGCGTAGCGCCGCCCCAGCCACGCATCCCGTGCGATCTGTTGCAATTCCTTGTCCAGAAAGGCATACCCGCGCTCCCAGTCGATACTCGCGTGGACGGCGGGGAAGAAAAACGCAGTGAAGGCAGCGAAATACCGTTCCAACACCTCTTTCCACGGGGAGTCATAATCGATCATCCGGTATTGCGCTCCAGCCGCCCGGCCAAATCGTGCGCTGTGGCGGCGACATCGAAGGCAGTTGCTGCGGAACGCAGACCGGCGGTGAAGTTTGCCGGGGTTAAAGCCAATGCATCATGGATGGCCGTGGCGATGCCTGTAGCCGTGGCTGTGGCGGCCAGCACCCCACAACGGTATTCAGCAATAAGGCGCGGCAAATCGCCGACCGGGTTGGTGATGACCGGACAGCCCATTTGCATGGCGTCCGAAAAGATCACCGGAATGCTCTCAATTCTCGACGGGATCAGGACATAATCCGCCCAGCTCAGTAATTCCCGTGCGCCATCGTGATCCAGATAACCGCCGACGGCCAGGGGTCGACCCGCCTGGATGAGGGGAGCCGTCTGGGCCTGTACCTGGGTTTCGAGCGGCCCGCCGCCGTGGATACGAATTGCTTCGATGCGTGGCCAATCCGCATCGCCCAATAATTGCAGCGCTTGCAATAGCAAGTCGATGCCTTTGTTGGGGTGCCAGCGGCCCAGGAATGCCAGGCGATAGGGTGGGCGGTCGCGCAAGGTTTTGGCGCGACCATCGGTTAGCACGCGGCAACTGGGTAGAAAGGCGCACGGTTTTCCGCCGATACGTTCCACATCGTCTTTGAGCGCCAAACCATCCGCATAACGATGAGTGGCGTTGCGGAGCACTTGGCGCAGTATGGTGCGCACTCCCGGGATTTTTCCTAACGTCCAGATGTCACTGCCGAGCGCCCAAATGCTGTAGGGAATGCCCCAGCGTCGGCCAGCTTGCAGCGCCCAATAGCCGCTGGGCAGCGCCCACAGGGCGAGAAGGTGGGTTACGGGTGTTGCTGCGCAGACGTGCATGACCTGCTGCTGACCGGCCCGCAGCGTTTGGACAATCAGTGGCCAATGCGCCGGATTGAGAGGAGACAGCAGGGACAGGGGTTGCCGGGGAACGGCGAAGCGTTGAACCTGCACCTGATGTTCATGAGCTGTGTATCCGGTGGCGCCTGGCGCAATGACGGTCACGCGGGCATGAGCGGACAGGGCTTGAGCAAAGTCTTTGACAAAGGTTCCCGCGGCGGCAGCGCCTTCGCTGTCGTCGGGGTAGGAGGTCGTAACGAGGACGATGTGGTTCATCAGGTTTTTGCGCAGATCAGCCGGTAGCCCATCGGCATGAAATCATCAGGATGCAGGATACGCGCCAGGCCATTCGGCCAGCATAACGCTCCTGCATCGATGAAGAACCGCTGAAGGTGGTCTTTCCAGCGCTTTAGCGTTCATTTTTTTCTTCGCAAATGGTTTTTAGCTTGGCCAGGATTGCTGACATTTCAGCGACCATGCCGAAAGCGATTGCAAGCATCACAATCAATTCACCGGGGTCGAGGCGGTACTCGTGGGTAATTTGATTACGAGTTTCCCGAATTTCCTGCCATCGCACTACTGAAGGTAAATAACCATACCGTTCCAGGAGATTCAGGATATCAATGATCGGTAGCGATTCAACCGGTTCATGCAGAACATCCAGCGCAAAACGCCTGAACAATTGGGCGCTCATCACATCCTGGAGTTTGGTGAAACGATAGGCAAATTGATCCAGGGCAGCCACCAACGCAGGATTACGGGTGACAAAGTGGTCTTCAGTCAACGGCTGAGGACAGCGAGCCATTGCTTCCCGCAGCGCCAGGAGATGAAGGTCGGATTCATTGAGTAAATCGCTCAGTGTCCTCAAACCGGTTCCCCCTGCTGCGTCGCCTGGTTCTGGATAGAGGATGGCGCGGTTTTGTTTCCCACTACGACATCAATTTTTTGTTCACCCAGGCGCCGATGCAATTCGGCACAGAAGCGTAATCGCCGGGGAATGGCTTCGGATGGGGACCAGTCGCCGGGAATGAACAGATCAATGTCGCCACCGCGCATTGCGGGATTCAGACGTGATCCAAAGAGGTGCGGAATGGCGCCAAAGTGGCGTAGCCCAGCTTCACGGATAATTTTTCGTTGCTCTTCGGTTAACCGCATCGTCAGTTTCCAGTTGATAATGTGCTGGCGTCAGGCTGATTCTGACACAACTGACACCGTTTCTCGACGCCTATCCCGATCGCTTTCCTACCAGCCACATCGCTTCGTCGCGCGCCTTTTCCAACTGAAAGCGCGCGGCCACCAGGTACCGAAGACATCAGGACCACCGGAGTAGCCTTTAGTCATGGGTCGTTGGAAAAGTCTTTTTTGTTCATCAGGTTTTTGCGCAGATCAGCCGGTAGCCCATCGGCATGAAATCATCGGCAGGCAGAAGATGTTTCAGTAGCCAACCCGTCAGGTTGACCGCGACGATTCCAGCAACCAGCAGGGGAATCAGCAAAACTGCCGGTGAGCGATGTTGCAGACTATCCAGAATAGCCTTGGCCCAGGCAATGGCGGTCAAGGCGGCGGCAGTTTCGCAGGGTGCGCCGAACACCTGTCGCGCAGTGACTGCGAAACCGTGCTGTTGCACGAGGGTTTCCAGCCCCGGCAAGGTCCAGCGCTGGAAGTCGTGTGGCATGTCGTGCAAGGGATAAAGAAAAGGGGTTTGCACGATGAATTGTCCCCCCTTTTTCAGCACGCGGGCGGCTTCTTGAACGCACTGTTCCGGTTCTGGCAAGTGTTCGAGGACATCAAGAGCGAGCACCGTGTCGAAACTGGTGGTGCAAAAAGGTAGAGATTGCCCGTCGCCGAAGAGATGGGGACGCCCTGAGTAGCCTTTGGCGTGGGTGGTCGGATAGTCGAGACCGATATAGGCGGTGTCTGGCCCCAGCAGCGATTCCATCAGTCGATGACCGCAGCCGATGTCGAGGATGCGTCCCTGGCAGGATCGGGCGATGGCCTGGCGGTTTTGCGCTTCGCCGCGCAGTACCAGCCATTGAGGGTGCAGAGGCGTCGTGCGCAGGAACTGGAGGCGGCGACGAAAAAGTGAGTGATGTTTCACCGGATGGTTTCGCTGGCTTCAGGGAGAGAACCAGAGTGGATCTTGAGCGCCTGGTTCTTGCTCCCACGCTCCAGCATGGGAGCCAGGGCGCTACTTGTTAGTTCATGGAGGCGATCTGGAGATAACTCAAGGCCATTCGGCCAGCATAACGCTCCTGCATTGATGAAGAACCGCTGAAGGTAGGTTTCCTGGTGCAAGGACTCCAGCAAAGGCCCTTGCCGAGTTGATAGATAAGCATTGAGATCAAATATACCATGCTGTCCATCCGAAAAAATTAACTCGATTCGATTATTACCGGCGTAGTGGGCTTCCAGTATCTTAATCATGATCAGCGCCTTGAGTGTGTTCCAGAGGTTCAAAATGTTGGGCGCGCTCCCAGTTATCCAGCAGTTCTTGCTGATGAGTAAAACACCATTCTTGCACGATAGCGGCAACCTTCCTTGGCAATTTTCCTTTGGATACTTGCCCGGTTTGTATCTCAACTAATGCTTCAAACCCCTGGTATTCGACATGAATATGCGGCGGTGGATGATCATCGTGCCACATACGAACAATGATACCGAAAAATATCGATAGAACGGGCATAGTGAACTTTTAATCCTCACCACCTATCAGTTCTTCATTGCGGAGTAGACCCGATCGTTAGTAGCTCGCTGGAAGAAGACGGTATCTGATCACTGGATGGTTTCGCTGGCTTCAGGGAGAGAAACGGAGTGGATCTTGAGCGCCTGTTCCCGTAACGCGGCAAACGGGTGAGGGTCCAGGTCGATCCTGTTCAGCGCCTGCGCCTTGTCGATGACCACCAGTGCCTGTTCCGGGTGGCCATCCTCCAGTAACGCTCGCGCCAGCTTCAGCGCATAGGCGACATCGCGTGGATTGCGTTCAATGGCTTCGGCGAATAACCGGTTCGCCAGTGGTAAGTCGTCAAGATAGCGTAATACAAAATTAGCGTACTGAACGTACTGTACGGGTGCTTGGGGGCCTCGGGACAGCAGGGTCGCGTAAGCCTGAGCAATGCGCTGGTCCGATAGCGCAATGCCATCGTAACGCGGTTTAAGGAAGCCGGTGACAGTCATGACTTCCTGTGGGCCAATCGGGTTGGTTTTCAGCTTTTCAATCAGGCGATCCCACCATTCTTCCTTGACCGGTTGACCGGTGGTGGCCGCCATGACAATCAATCCTTGTTCAGGCAGCGGCGATGCGCCAGGCAGGCGGGAGCCGCGCTCGAATTCCTGTTGGCCCATGCTGAAAAAGGGCGAATGGGGGTTACTGTCCGACATGCCGATATACAGCGTGGCTAAATCACTGCTGGCGCGGGGTGATAGCGGATTTCTCGCCACTAAATCCACGGCTAACAGGAACGGATCGCCCCAGGTGGCGGAGCGGATTACAGCTAAAAAAGAGAAGCCGACGATGATTGCGCCTACCGCGACCTTTTTCAGAACGGGATGATCAGCAAAGGGAATGCGCCGAATCACGTCAGCTAGCGCCAGCAGCACGCCGAACAGGGCAAAGTAATTGCGGTGTTCAAACACCAGTTCGAGAGGAATCACGTTGCTGGTCAGCAGATGTGCCGCGAAAAACCAGAGGATGCCCAGCGCCAGTAAGGGCCTGCGTTGTCGCGCCCACCCGGCCAGCCCCAGCAAGCCCAGCAGAAACAGCCCGCCGATGAGCGTCGTCACCGGGTCCAGCCAGCCGTGCGAAACCGGATAATTGTCGTAGTAAAAGGTCAGACTGTTGGGGCGCGGTAGCAACATCCAGCTCAGGTACAGGGGCAGGACGCGCAACTGGCTCAATAAACGTTCGTCCAGGGTGAAGTTGCGGTTGAGGTAAACCGCCGGGTCGGCGTATTTCGGCAAGATCAGAAAGATCAACAGCGTCAGCGCGATGACGCCGCCGGCGCTGTAGATCCATTGCAAGGCGCGAGTCGTGCGCGGTGATTGGGCCGCAAAGTTGAGCAGGGTCAGTTCCAGCGCCAGGGTGTAGGCGGGAAACAAGACGGCGCTTTCCTTACTGAGCAAACCGATGCCGGCTAACGCTACTGAAGCGATCAGCCAGGGCCAGCCCCGTATCCCGTTCTGTTGCCGAAGGCGTCCGTGCAGGTACGCCAGCAGGGCCAGCAACACGAAGGTCAGCGACAGCGTTTCCATACGCTGGACGATGTACAGGACGGCGGAAATTTGCAGTGGATGAATGGCCCAGACGACAGCGATGGCGAAGACGGCGGCGATGCTCCACGGCGCGCCAGCGCGCGATAAGCTCAGCAGGCGGCGGCACAGCATGAAAATCAGCAACGCATTGATCAGGTGGACGAACAGATTGACCAGCTTGTAGCCCCAGGGATTTTTGCCGCCCAGCGCGTAATCAAGGGCAAAACTGATGGTGGCCAGCGGCCGGCCCAGCGCAGTGCCAGATTCATAGGCTTGGGCCGCCCGTTGCAGGGTATCGAGGTTGATCGATTCGGCATGAATCCCGGCATTGGTGACGATATTGGGAAAATCATCAAAAATGAAATCACCGCCCAGTCCCGGCCAATACACCAGCGCACTGATAACTAACAGCAGGATAGAGAAAAACAGGGGGTTGAGATGCAGTCGGGACATGGGATGTTGAAAGACGGATCAATGCGGGTGTGCTGGGCGTTGAAAAGACAAAGGGGCTTGCGGCCCCTTTGTCATGCAATAACCAGAGCGATGCAGTGATTACGGGCAATTGCTCGGCGCGTATTTAGCGTCATCCGACGTGCCAACCAATGAGCAATTCCAGAGGCCGGCTGCAGTGCGAGTCAGTGTAATTGTGCCAGCATCGACCCGTGGATTGCCTTTAAGGGCGCAGGCGATGGACTGACCACCAGCAACAACATTCGGCAAAACGGCACCTATAGTGATATCGCAACGCGGAGTACTGGCAGTTAAGCCAATATCTCCCACTGCTGGGAGAACCGAAGTGCCTTTCTGAATCAACTCTTCAAACGCCGTGACGCCACCGCGGATTTCAGCCAAGCCTGCCGTGGTCTGCGACCGGGCGATGTAGTCCTGATACGCTGGCAATGCGATGGCGGCCAAAATACCGATAATAGCCACAACGATCATCAGTTCGATTAAGGTGAAGCCTTGTTGTAACTTCTTCATGGGGTAACTCCTCAGTTTACTTTCAGAAAAAACCCGGCTTAGGGTTGGGAAGTTGGGGGATACGCTGTCGATCCCTTCGCGTTCGGGTAATGCAGAGGGTGTGCCAAGGTGATCAATGCTACCATTTTTTAATTAAATATATAAAAAATAAAGATAAACAGTAGATGATCTGAAAATCGATTTTCAAACCGGGCTAGCCAGGGAACTTTTGTCCGTGAGAAGTGACACGACGCGGCGGGCAGTGACTTTTTTTGTCAGGGTGGACGGATAGGGGAGTTTGATGAAGGTGTTGGTAACCGCCGGACCTTGCAAAACACGCAGTCATTGACGAAACAACCCAATGAATGTATATACTGTATATACTAATCGCGAGGTATTCAGCCATGTTGACGCGGATTTTCAAGAGCGGTAATTCACAAGCCGTGCGTATCCCGAAAGACCTTAATTTTGATTCTGATATTCAAGAAGTTGAAATTGAAAGAAAAAAAGACGCCTTGATCATCAGACCGCAACGTAAGCGCTCACTAGCCGGACTGATGGATCGCTTTGCCGCGTTCCCGACAGATTTTATGATGGAGGGGCGTGAGTTCCATCAAGAGCACGAACGTGGAACGCTGTAATGCGCTACATGTTGGACACGAATATCTGTATCTACCTCATGCAGCGCCACCCCCCTGAAGTGATGGCGCGGTTTGCTCAACTGGAATACGGCGATGTAGTGATCTCTTCGATTACCTTGGCTGAGCTTCGTTATGGGGTCGAGTGCCGGGTGGAAAATCGGGCGGACATTGAAAAAGCGCTTGAAGGGCTGCTGATTGACATACCGGTAATGCCATTCGATGAGCAGGCTGCGGTGGATTACGGCATCCTCCGCGCTGCCATCAGAGACCGCCAGCGCGATGCCTTTGACCGTCTGATTGCCGCACACGCGCGGAGCTTGTCGTTAACGCTGGTGACTAACAACGAAGCTGATTTCAAGGATTATCCAGGAATGTGCGTGGAAAACTGGGTCGCTCCAGCCGCGTAGGCGAGGTGGCCAATGCAACCAACGAAACTGCAAAATAGAAAACCGCCCGATCAAAGGCGGTTTAACGTGGCGACGCTTGGCCGCCGCGACGGGAACACGCCCCAAGGTCACCTGCGGTGGATGGACTAAAAGTCGTAGGCATCCGATTTAAGCAGGGTGATCCAGTCAGGTTAGGGACTTCGGAGTTGATCAGCAGCGCTAATCTTTTTACATTCCTACAAGCTCTGTGTCCGTCAGTCTGTCCTGGCTTGCGTTCTTTACGGAGTTAGCAAATAATTTGATCCTAAAATAAACCAGGAACTAAACCATGTTGCAGCTCAACATTCACGAAGCCAAAACCCATCTGTCGCGTTACCTGCCGGCGTTGGAGCAGGGCGAAACCATCATCCTGTGCAAACGCAATGTTCCCATCGCCGAAATCCGCCCGCTGCCGAAAACGCCGGCTCAGCCGCGACCCATCGGGTTAGCCGCCGACCGGGGCGTTGAATTGCCCCCGGAATTCTTCGAACCGTTGCCTGTCGAGTTATTGGCCGCCTTTAACGGAGCCACCGATTGAACATCCTGCTGGATACCTGCACGTTCCTGTGGATCGTGCGCGACTCCCCGCAACTGTCCGCCACCGCCCGCGCCCTGTTCAGTGATCCCCACCACACCATCTACCTGAGCGCGGTTTCCGTCTGGGAGATCGCCGTCAAGCATAGCCTGGGCCGATTGCCGCTCGCCGAACCCCCGCATCAATACATTCCCGGCGAACGGGCCAAACACGAGATAGTCGCTCTTGACCTGGCGGAATCGGCGGTTCTGGAATTGCGGCGTCTACCGCCCTACCACCAGGATCCCTTCGACCGGATGCTGATTTGCCAGGCGATTGCCCACAGCTTGACGCTGTTGACGCCGGACGGCCAAATCCAGGCCTATCCCGTGCGGACCGCCTGGTGATTTTAGACGGCCTGGATGCTGATCAAACGCTAAAACTTTCACCGCAGCCGCAGGCCTCCTTGGCATTGGGATTGTGGAAGCGGAAGCCCTCATTGAGTCCCGACTTGGCGTAATCCACCTCCATGCCATCCAGATAGGGCAGGTTTTTGGCGCTGACCACCACTTTCACGCCCTGCGATTCAAACACTTGATCATCGGGGTCGATCTGCTCCGCTAGTTGCACCACATACATAAAACCGGAACAGCCGGTATTGCGCACCCCCAACCGCAATCCCTCCTTGCCCTGTTGAGCAAGATAGGTGCGAGCGCGGGCGGCGGCTTTTTCAGTCAGGGTAATCATCGTCATCTCCTCCAGTGAAACACTCAGTTTGGATTTCCCACAGCGTCCTCGTTGCGGGTGCGCGAAGGGTTGGGGGTGATGGAGCGCAGAGCGGCTTGCAACGCTGTTTCCGCCAGCACTGCACAATGCAGTTTCTCCGGCGGCACGGTGAGTTGTTCAACCAGTGCATGATGCCGAAACTGCCCGGCTTCAACCCGCGTTAGCCCTTTGATCCGCTCAGTCAATAATGAACCGCAGGCGATCATCCAGCCACAACCGTAAGCTTTAAAGCGGGTCTCGATAATGACGTTATCTTCATTGAAACCCAGTTGCAATTGCAAAATTTCGCCGCTCGTTGGAACCTCCACCCGCACGGTCGCTACCTCTCGCCGGTTAGTCGGCAGGCAGCCGGCGTTGCGGGGATGCTCGAAATGCGCTCTGGCAGTGGCGCTCAATTCCTGCATGACGGCGGCTTAAGGTTCCGTTTTAACTGCGCTTTCGTGCGGTTGCTTACGCCAGCCATTGGCGCTGGCGGCGGAATGCAGCTCACAACCATGCAACTCGCACAACTGCAATTCACCAGGATCAATGCCGGCCTCCAGCAGGGTCTGGCGCAACTGACGAACCGTGCGATCCAGCGCTTGCAGGTGATCCAGCATTTGATTGATGGCATGGGCTTCAGGATCGGGCAGGTCTGGCGTCGCGCCATAAGCGTCGAAACCCAGCTTGCGCGCAATTTCCCGGCGCACATCCTCCGTGTTGCCGGCTTCGACCACCCGGCCCGGCACTCCGACGACGGTAGCCCCGGCTGGCACCGCTTTGATCACTACCGAATTCGAGCCGATGCGCGCATGGTCGCCGACCGTGAACGGCCCCAGGACTTTGGCCCCGGCGCCGATCACCACATTCCGGCCCAGCGTAGGATGCCGCTTGCCCTTGTTCCAACTGGTGCCGCCCAGCGTCACACCCTGGTACAGCGTACAATCATCACCGATTTCAGCGGTTTCACCGATCACCACGCCCATGCCATGATCGATGAAAAACCGTCGGCCAATTTTTGCGCCAGGGTGAATTTCGATGCCGGTCAGCAGGCGGGCGAGGGCCGACAGGAACCGCGCCAGCCATTTCAGGCCCAGATTCCACAAGGCGTGATTGATCCGGTGAAACAGTACGGCGTGGATGCCGGGATAAGCGGTGAGAACCTCGAAGACGTTGCGCGCCGCCGGGTCGCGGTCGAATACGCAGGTGATGTCTTCACGCAGATGCTGCCAAAACGCCATAGCCAATGAGTCCCGGTGATCGTATAGAGAGGCGCGAATTATAGCGCAACTGGCGGCGCGCCTCGCCCTTTGCCGGAGGAAAGGTCCGGGGAATCATTTGCGCCCCTCCGTCTTTCCGCCTAAGATACCCTCCCTTTGCGGTCCGTCCGGGCCGTTTCTCCTTGCCTCACCGCGCTGCGGGAGGCGTCTTTACATCCGTAAGGAGTCTGCATGAGACATTACGAAGTCGTGTTCATGGTCCATCCCGACCAGAGTGAACAGGTGTCCGCCATGGTCGAGCGTTATCGCGCACTGATCGAGGAAGATGGCGGCCATATTCATCGTCTGGAAGACTGGGGGCGGCGCCAGTTGGCCTACCCGATCCACAAGATTCATAAAGCGCATTATGTGCTGATGAACATCGAATGCGGCTCTACGGTGCTGAATGAGTTGCAGAGCGCGTTTCGCTTCAATGACGCCGTTATTCGCAATCTGATCATCCAGCGCGACGGCCCCGAAACAGAGCCCTCACCGTTAATCCGTTCCCGCGATGAGCGCCCTGAACGCGATGATCATGAAGAGCGTGGCCGTCATGATCGCGACGATGCCGATGCCGATGACGACAGCGAGATCGACGACGAGGCGGCTTGAGCCGAGCCTTGGGCGTTTCCATGCCATCCGCCTCCTGCGCGCCGCCGGCTGACAATTGTTTGATCATTGTGGGCCAGGTCGTTGAAGCCAGCAGTGTTCGCACCACGCCCGCGGGCGTGTCGATTGGCCAGTTTTTGCTGGATCACCATTCCGTGCAGGTAGAAGCCGGGGCGCCGCGCGAGGTGCG